>JBJTIE010000104.1:0-7726 GCA_046094845.1 Planctomycetaceae bacterium
AAGCCCGTGATCGCGAGGGCCTGGAACGTCGTGTCCTTCCAGAAGGCCACCGCGCCTGCGATGCTCGCCACGGTCAGGGCCGCCGCGGCGGTGACCGCGAAGAGGCGTGCGATCTGGGGGGCCGAGATCCCGCCGAAAAGGGACGCCAAGGCGAAGATCGGGATCGCCGCGACGAGCAGCAGGGCGACCTTGAGCATGCTGCCGGCCAGTTTGCCCACCACGAGCGATGCATCTCCCAGCCGGCTCACGAGCAGGAGTTCGAGCGTCCGCCGCTCCTTTTCGACGCTGACCGCCACGGCGCTGGTGAGGGCGGCGGCCAGGATCGCGAGCGTGAACTGGAGCGGGGCGAGGATTCGGAACAGCGTGGCGGCGAACCGGGCCGTGTCCCCAGCGGTGGCGAGCGGTTGCGAGCCGGTGACGACGAGCCAGCAGGTGGCGACGATCGCCAGGAGCGTGCCTGCATAGATGGCCCGGGCGATGAACAGCCCCTGCGAACGGGGGGCCGTTGCCAGTTCCCGGTCGAAGACGGCGCCGAGGCTCATGCGTCACCCAAGCGGGGAGGGGGGCGGTAGCGGAACGGAGACAGACGCGATAGGCTACGGACTCGGATTGGATCGTATCATGGCTGAACAGCCTCGGGAGCCACCGGGGCCCATCGCAGGGGAACACACTATGTCACGTCGGTTGCCGTCCGTTTGCGGTGTCGTGGGCCGAGGCCTGTCGTGGGCCGGCTTGGCGGTGCTGCTGGTCGTCGTCGCGTCGGCCCGTCCTGTTCAGGCTCAGGTGACGGCGCAGTCGTTGATCGGCAAGGCCGTCTCCGACGACAGCATGAACAAGGAGATCACCAACGCCATCGGGCGGTTCCGTGACCGTGACATCGACGGCTGCCGCGCCCTCCTCGAGCGGGCGAAGTCCAACAATCCGAAGCTGCCGCCGCCGGGCGTGATGATGGCCACGCTGTGGTTGAGCGTGAATCAGCTCGGTCCGGCCCGGGCGGAGCTCGAAGACACGGTCGTGAAGTTCGCGGCCGATCCGGAGGCCTATCTCATGCTGGGCGATCTCGCCTTTCAGGAGCGGCGGATCACCGAGGCCGACGTTCTCTTCGCGAAGGCCACGGGGCTGACCGAGGCGTTCACCGAAAACCCGAAGCGGAAGCGGGACTTCGACATCCGTTGCAATGCAGGGAGCGCGGCGGTGGCCGAAGCCCGCAGGCAATGGGAGACCGCCCAGAAACAGTTGGCTGCCTGGCTGCAACTCGATCCCGACAACGCCAGCGCCCATCAGCGGATGGGCATCGTGCTGTTCAATCTCGGCAAGGAAGTGGAGTCGCTCGCGGCGTTTCGCGAGGCCCGCAAGCTCGACGAAAAGGCGATTCAGCCCGAACTCGCGCTCGCCCGGCTCTACGATGACGCCAAGAAGCGCGACACGGCCAAGAAGCTGATCGAGCAGGCCATCAAGGCGTCGCCGAACGACGCGGCCGTGCAACTCGCGGCGGCCCAATGGTATCTCGGCCAAAACGATCTCGAGACCGCGAAGCAGGGGGCCGAAGCGGCCCTCAAGCTCGACGCCCGCAGCCTGGAGGCGAAGGTGGTTCGTGGGGCGATCGCCCGCGTGGCCCGCGACTACAAGACGGCCGAGAAGTTTTTCAACGATGCCCACGTGCAGTCCCCCGGGAATTTTCCGGCCAGCAACTCGCTGGCGCTCGTGCTGATCGAGTCGGACGACAAGGATGCACGGCAGCGGTCGATGGAGATGGCCGAGGCCAACGTGGCGATGCACCGCGAGAATTCGCCGCAGCAGGTGAACGCCCTCACGACGCTCGCCTGGGTCTACTACAAGCTCGGCCGCCGCGAGGATGCCGAGAAGATCCTGGCCCAGATCACGCAGAACAATCTGCTGACCACCGACGGCGCCTACTACGTGGCGAAGCTGCTGGCCGACCGCGGCGAGAAGGATCGGGCCCAGAAGATTCTCGAGCAGGTGCTGGAGAACGAGCCGATGTTCGCCACGCGGCCCGACGCCGTCGATCTGCTGGCGAAGCTCAAGAAGGACGGCGAGTAAGGCCGTTGTCCGCAGCCTGTAGCCGCAGATTGGTAATCTGCGGTCGGTGACCGTGTGCAGATTGCCAATCTGCACCTACAAGCGGACTGGCATCCAAACCTGTAGCCGCAGATTGGTAATCTGCCGGATGCACCGCCTACGGTGCTGGCGCTGGCGGCACCGGCTCCGGCATGACGCGGATCGTCATACCGCTCGGCATGCCCTTCGGCTGCGCCGTCTCCGGAGCCTGGGCTGCCGGCCGGCCCCGTATGGCCCGGCGGCGGGCGCGGATCCGGTCGCTCCGCAGCGGGATACCCGGGTAGGCCTCAATCGGCACCTCGAGGCTCGGCAGGCCGATCCGACTGCCGTCTCCGAAATAGGTGAACATCTCGATCGCCGGGCAGGCCGGGGCGGCCGCGGCCACAAACAGCGCGGCGAGGATCACGGTCCGTGCAGTCGATCGAGGATGACGGAACATGCGGTGACGGGATCCGGAGGGAACGGCGCAGGACGTGACGGCGCCTGTCGTTCATCGACCGCCGCCGTCGCGGCCGCCGCACGAATCACCCGCATCCTGCGCAATCGTCACAGTCGATAAGGTCTGGGCCCGTAGTCTGCACGCTCCCCCGTAGTCCGCACACTCCGTGTGCGGTTTGAGGTATGGAGGCCGATCGGCCGGGCTATTTGGCCGGAGGTCGGCAGACCTGCAAGGCAATAGTGCGGGCCTGCGGTTTTCACGCCGTGGGCCACATGCGGAGCATGTGGACTACGGCGCCGTAGTCCGCACACTCCGGGGGCAGGGCACTGGTCTGGCGTAAGGTAGGCTTCCGGCATGGACGACTCGACGGCGTTGCTTCTCGGCTGCGGCTGTGCCCTCATCGTGGCGGCGGTGGCGGCGGTCGGCGGCTGGCTGGTGCGGGGTTCGACCGCCGTGCCGGCCGCCGTGTGGGCCGTTGCTGCGGCCGGATCGCTCGCTGCCGAACTGGCGGTACGGGCCGCGGGAGGCCTCGCCGACCCGGCCGCCGCTGCCGCCGTCCGGCTGATGGGCTTGGCCCTCGCGGTCTGCCCAGTGATGTCGCTGCTCGGGGCCAAGCGGCCGCAGCACGGCGTCTGGCAGTTCATCGTCGCGAGCCTCGGTGTCGTGCTCGCCTTGCCCGCCCTCTCGGCCACGCTCGTGCGGCCCGGCACGCCCCCCGATGTCCACATGCTCGAGCGAGGCTTTCTGCTCGTTCTGATCGTCGTCGGCTGGATGAACTTCATCGGCACGAGGCATGCGGTGTCCGCCACGCTCGTCACGGCCGGGCTGGTGGTGCTGGCGCGGGCCGTGCTGCCGCTCGTTCCCGCGCGGCTTGCGGAGGCCCGGGCACCGCAGCTCGAGGCGGCGGCCTGCGGCGCCCTCGCGATCGGTGCGGTCGTCGCCGCGGTCCAGTCGGCGCGGGCGGCGTGGCGGCCGCTTCGCCCGGGCTCGCCCCCGTCGATCGCTCCCCTGATCGACCGCCCGTATGCCGCGCTCCGTGAAACCCTCGGCGCCGCCTGGACGCTCCGGATTGCCGAGCGGTTCAACGCCGTGGCGACCGAGCGGGGCTGGCCCTGCCGGCTCTCCTTTCACGGCCTGGAGGTCGGCGGTGATCCAGACGATACGGACTGGCACCGCGACGCGATGCGTGCCCTGCGGGCGTTGTTTCGCCGCTTCGTCACCACCGCCTGGCTCGCACGGCATGGCTGGCCCGAGGATGCGAGTGCCGTAGCCCCCTTGAAGGAAGGGCGATAGACTGCCGGCTTCGAATGCCTGCGGCGAACCCTGTCGGACCCTGTGCCGTACCGGTTTCACGTTTCGATTCATTCTGTTCGATTGAACCTTGTGGAGCCCCATCATGGCCGATGCCCCCCAGTCCGCCCGTCCCGGTGAGCAGATGCCCGTGCCCGTCGACGAGTCGCACATCGTCGCCACCTACGCCAACTTCTGCCGCGTCACCGGCACGCCCGAGGAGTTGATCGTCGACTTCGGCCTCAACAAGCAGGTGGCCGGCACGTCGCCCGAGACGATCCAGCTCACACAGCGGATCATCGTGAATTTCTACACGGCCAAGCGGCTCGCGGCGGCCCTCGTGATGGCGGTGCAGCGGCACGAGCAGGCGTTCGGTCCGCTCGAGACAGACGTGCAGAAGCGGATCGTGCACCAGCAGTCCGCGAAGGCCTGACCGCCGGCCCGGCCGCGGGCCTGCGTCGAGGAATAACCAGCCATGAGCAGTGACGGTCAGGAAGAGATTCGCTGGTTCCTCGAGCAGGTCGCGCGGCTCGGCCAGTCGGCCGGGGGCGAGGCGGAGTATTTTCAGGGGGTGCTGGGCATCGTGCTCCAGGCGATGCAGGCGCCCGCCGGGCTCGTCTGGACGCTCGGCGACGGTGGGCGGGTCGAGCCGATCTGCCATGCCGGCGTCGAGCAGACGGGCATCGGCGCCTCGGAAGAGGCGCAGCAGGCCCACAACGCCCTCGTGCAGACCTGTTACGGCAGTCCAGCCGGTCTGATCGTGCCGCCGCGGGCCCAGCTCACCGGCCCTGATGGCGGCGTGCTCGCCACGAATCCCACCGACCTGCTCGTGGTCACGGCCCCGTTCGCCCGCGGCGGGAATCGCGCGGGGCTGATCGAGGTGTTTCACCAGCCCAATGCCGACGACGTGCAACGTGGCTACCTCGTGTTCCTCGAGCAGATCGCGGCGATCACCGCCCAGTTCCTCGGCCAGCGGCAGCTCGTCACGCTCGATGAGCAGTCGTCGGCGCTCTCGCAGGTGGAGCGATTCTCGCGGGCCGTGCACGAGTCGCTCGATCCGATCGCCACGGCGTTCGTGCTGGCCAACGAGGCGCGGCGGATCATCGGCTGCGACCGAGTGAGCGTGCTCGTGGAGCGGCGGCGGAAGCTGCGACTGGAGGCCGTGAGCGGCCAGGAGTCGGTGGAGCGGCGGGCCTCGGCCGTGCAGGCGATCGAGGCGCTCGTGCGGGTGGTGGCCAAGGCGGGCGAGCCGCTCTGGCATCCCGACGCGAGCCGCGAGCTGCCGCCGCAGATCGAGGAGGAGCTGGAGCACTACATCGACGAGTCGCACGCCACGGCGCTGGCGATCATCCCGCTCCACAAGCCGAAGCCCACGCCCGTGGTGAAGCCCGGCGGCGTCGATGCCGTGGCCGTGGCCAAGGCCGAGGCGGGGCTGGGCATCGCTGGCGAACTCGTCGGGGCGCTCGTGGCCGAGTGGTTCGCGTCGAGCACGTTCGACGGCGGCAAGAGGGCCCGAGTCGATCTCGTGGCCGAGCATGGGAAGGTGGCGCTCGCCAACTCGCTGGCCCATACCTCGCTGCCGCTCTATCCGCTCATCAATCTCGCCGGCAAGTCGCGGGTGCTCACCACGGCCCGCAACCTGCCGCGCACGATCCTCGCCCTCTTGGGAGCCCTCGCGGCCATCGCGGCGCTCGTGTTCGTGCCGGCCGAGCTGCGGCTGGAGGGCAAGGGCACGCTCGAGCCCGTGCATCGCCGCGACGTGTTCGCCGGGATCGAAGGGGTGGTGGAGAAGCTGGAGCCGGGGCTCGAGCACGGCGCCCTGGTCAAGCAGGGGCAGCTCCTGGCCACGCTCCGCAACACCGATCTGGAAGTGGCGCTGGCTGACGTTCTCGGCCGCCGGGCCTCGAGTGAGGAGCAGTTGGCTTCGACGAAGCGGTCGCTGCTCGAAGACGACAAGATCTCGGCCGACGAAAAAATCCGGCTCGCCGGCCGCAAGGCCCAGCTGCAGCGGGAAATCGAGAGCCTGGAGCAGCAGGAGCAGCTCTACCGCTCGAAGAAAGAGGACCTCCAGGTTCGCAGCCCGATCGACGGCGTGATCGTCACCTGGCAGGTTCGCGACCGGCTGTTGCTGCGGCCGGTGGAGAAGGGGCAGGTGTTGATGAGCGTGGCCGACAAGACCGGCCCCTGGGAGCTGGAGGTCAACATGCCCGACGACCGGCTCGGTCATGTGAATCGCGCTGCAGCGGAGGCGAAGGCGGCTGGCCGCGACCTGAAGGTCGACTACATCGTCGCGACCGATCCCGGCACGCGGCACTACGGGGTGGTGAAGGAGATCCACGAGCAGGCGGAGGTTCGCGGCGAGGAGGGCAACACGGTGCTCGTGCGGGTGACGATCGACCCGGAGCGGCACGAGAAGGAGGAACTCGGGGCCGGTGCGAGCGTGACGGCCCGGATCGCCTGCGGCCAGCGGCCGCTCGGCTACGTCTGGTTCCACGACGTGCTGTCGTTCATTCAGACGCAGATCCTGTTTCGGCTGTGGTGAGGGCAAGAGACATGGCAAGACATATGACGTACGCACGCAGGTGGATCGCGGCAGCGGTGGTAGCGACAGGCCTTGGGCTGCCGGCGGCGGCCGTGGCCAACTCCAACGGCGAGCCGGTGCTGGAGCGGTGTCTCGTGTCGCTCGCCGACGAGGCGAAGGTGCCGGCCCAGGAGGCGGGCGTGCTCGTGGAGCTGGCCGTCCGCGAAGGCGACAAGGTGACGAAGAACCAGGTGATCGCCCGGATCGCCGACGACCAGCCGCAGATGGAGAAGCGGCGGGCCAAGGCGGAGCACGAGCAGGCGGTGGCCAAGGCGCAGAGCGACGTGGACGTCCGCTACTCGGAGAAGGCGGAGGGCGTGTCCCAAAAGGCCTTCGAGAAGGCCGAGCAGTCCCACCGGTCGGTGCAGGGGGCCGTGACGGAGGTGGAGCGCGACCGGCTCAAGCTCGAATGGGAGAAGACGTCGCTGCAGATCGAGCAGGCGCAGCTGGAGCGACGGCTGGCGGCCCTGGCCGCGGATGCCAAGCAGGTGGAGGTGGATGCCGCCGACAAGGCCATCGAGCGACGGATGATCCGCTCTCCGATCGACGGCGTGATCGAGGACCTCTCGAAGCATCAAGGCGAATGGCTGCAGCCTGGCGACATGCTGGCCCACGTGCTCCGCACCGACACGCTGCGGGTGGAGGGTTACATCGACGCGGCGAAGTGGGATCCGGGGGAGGTTCGCGACCGGCCCGTCACGGTCAGCGTCACGCTGGCCAACGGCAAGCAGGAGCAGTTCACGGGGCGGATCGTGTTCGTGAGCGAGCGGGTGGAGAGCGGCGGTGATTACCGCGTCTATGCCGACGTGCCCAATCGCCGCGGCGTCCCGTCGGGCGAATGGCTCCTGCGGGCCGGCCAGACCGCCAAGATGACGATCCACGCCTCCCAGCCTCCTGCGCGGTAGCCCCGTCGCCGTCCGCCGCACGTCGCTTCCGCTTCGCGCCGTAGTCCACATGCTCCGCATGTGGCCCACGGCGTGAACACCACGGGCCCGCACTATTCCCTTGCAGGCCTGCAAACCTCCGGCCGAATAGCCCGGCCGCTCGGCCTCCCTACCTCAAACCGCATGCGGAGCATGCGGACTACGGGTGAGCACGTGGACCACTGCGCCGTAGTCCACATGCTCCGCATGTGGCCCACGGCGTGAACACCACGGGCCCGCACTATTCCCTTGCAGGCCTGCAAACCTCCGGCCAAATAGCCCGGCCGCTCGGCCTCCCTACCTCAAACCGCATGCGGAGCATGCGGACTACGGGTGAGCACGTGGACCACTGCGCCGTAGTCCACATGCTCCGCATGTGGCCCACGGCGTGAACACCACGGGCCCGCACTATTC
>JBJTIE010000105.1:0-24142 GCA_046094845.1 Planctomycetaceae bacterium
GCGCCGCGCGGCCCCGCGCGGCTAGTTGCGCCCGGGATTCCCCCCCGTGGATCGCGAATGCGGCGTCACAGATCCCACACTGGGCGACCGCCTCGGGAAACCGGGCTTCGAGATCGGCCCAGAGATGCCCCTGAAAGATGCCGGCGTGCAGTTCGCGAAGCTCGTCGTCGATCCGGAGCGGGAGGCCCGTCGCGGCCGCGATCGCCTCGGCCGTCTCCCGGGCCCGGCGGAGCGGACTCGACCAGAGCTCATCCACGGGCGGGGCGTCGGCGGCCTCGAGCAGCGATCGGCCCCATGAGGCGACGGCGATGGCCTGCTCGCGGCCCGTGTCGGAAAGCTCGACGTCCTCCTGGCCCTGCACGCGGCCGGATGCATTGGACACACTCTCGCCATGGCGGATCAGATACTGCAGCATGCCGGCAGTGTAGCCTGGCCGCGGCGACGTCAGAACCTCCAGCCGGCACCGGTGTCGACGAAGTAGCCCGCCGCATCGCGGGTAAGGCCCCAGCCCATGCGGCAGCCGAGCTCGAACCGCGGCGTGATCATGAAGTGGGTGCCGGGGCCGGCGAAGGGCCGCACCGAATCGTCGGCGAGCCCCTGGCTCCAGGCGCCGAACCACTCGGCATGCACCTCCCACCTGTCGGTCAGTGGAATCCGCAGCACGACCGACGGCATCCAGCGGTCGAATCGTCCCTCCTCGCTGTCGGCATAGGCGTAGCGGATGGAGGTGTCGAACCGCCATGCTGCCGGCAGCTCCCAGCCGAACGCATAGGTCGCCACGGGCTCGGTCCCCCAGACGTCGCCAGCCACGGGTGTGAAGCCCTCGATGATGGCCGCGCTGCGCGGAATCCAGCCTTCCTGATCGGTGACGCGGACCTTGCAGCCGTAGAGCAGATTCGCCTCCTCGGATCCCGCTTCGCCGAGCGGCGGCTCGCCCACCTCCACGGCGGCGACGACACTGCCCCCCGAGCCCTGCTCGTAGTTGAATCCCAGCCTCCATTCGAGCCGCTCGCGGGCGCCGATCCGCACGAGCAGTTCGGGGAAGCTGTTCGTGGCCGGCGTGCCGCGGTTGTCGATCCAGACATACGACGCCTCGGTGAGGACGGTGCCCAGCTTCGCGGTTGCCGTCGCCGGCGTGAAGGCATCGCGGTCGGTGTCGAGTTCATGAAACTCGACGGCAACGGCCGGGGCGACCCCGGCGAGCCAGACGGCCACGACGGTCGCGATGTGACCCCGCACGGTGCGCACTGCTTTCAGCCCCTCCAGTCCCTGTCGAGGTTTTCGGTTGGGACGGGCGGAGACATGCAACTCGCGGGCGAGCCCTTCAGCAAGTAAGCCGCCTCCGAGCGAAGCTGGGGGGGCTGCGAGGGACGAGTAGCTTCGCGCCGTCTGTTCAGACGGCGAACCCCCGCTTCCGCATCAGGGCGCTGAAGTCGGGATCGCGGCCGCGGAACGCCCGGTAGCCCTCGTCGGGCGGCGTCGTGTTGCCCGCCGCGAACACGTGATTCAAGAGCCGCCCGGCGACCGTCGGGTCCCACGGCCCGGATGCCTCGGCGAATGCCTCCCAGGCGTCGGCGGTGATCGCATCGGCCCAGAGGTAGGTGTAGTAGCCGGCCGCATAGCCGTCGGCGGCGAACAGGTGGAGGAAGTGCGTCGGGCGGTGACGCATCACGATCTCGCGGGGCATGCCGAGGGCGGCGAGCGCATCCCGCTCGAAGGCGGCGGGATCGAGCGGCGGATCGTCGGCCAGGTGGAGCTGCATGTCGACCCAGGCGCTGGCGATGAACTCGACCGCGCGAAAGCCCTCGTCGATCCGTCGCGATCGTTCGCGCTTCGCCACCAGCTCCAGGGGCATCGACTGGCCCGTGAGATGATGGACCGCGAACCGCCCCAGCACGTCCGGCGTCGAGAGCCAGTGCTCGAGAATCTGCGAGGGGAACTCCACGTAGTCGCGGGCCACGTTCGTGCCCGAGAGCGACGGATAGTTCGCCCGGGAGCACAGGCCGTGCAGGGCATGGCCGAACTCGTGGAACAGCGTGGTGGCGTCGTCCCAGCTGACGAGCGCCGGCTTGCCGGCCGCCGGCTTGGGAAAGTTGCACGTGTTGGTGACGATCGCGGGAACGTCGCCGTCGAACCGCTCCTGGCTCCGCGGGCTGTCCATCCACGCGCCCGACCGCTTGCCCTTCCGGGCGAACGGGTCGAACAAAAACAGGCCGACGACGTTGTCGGCCGCATCTCGCACCTCCCAGGCCGCGACGTCGGGATGGTAGAGGGGCACCTGCTGCGGATCGGTCGGACGAAACTGCAGGCCGAACAGACGCTCGGCGGTGAAGAACATCCCCTCCCGCAGCTTGTCGAGCTGGAGGTAGGGCATGATCTGCGACTCCTCGACGTCGTAGGTCCCCTTGCGGACCTTTTCCGCGTAGTAGCGGTAGTCCCAGGGCTCGATCCGAATTCCGGCGCCCTCTGCATCAGCGAGCGCCTGCATGCCGGCCACATCCTCACGGACCCGCGCCACCGCCGGCTTCCAGACCCCCTGCATCAGTTCCAGGGCCCGCTCGGGCGTCTTGGCCATCGAGTCTTCGAGCCGCCAGTGGGCGTGCGTGGCCGAGCCCAGCAGGTGGGCCCGCTCGGCCCGCAACGAGAGGATCCGCGCAATCGCGGCACGGTTGTCGGTGGGGCCGCCGCGGGCGCCGCGCTCCACGAACATCCGCCAGACTCGTTCCCGCAGGTCGCGTCGGTCGGCGTAGGTCAGGAAAGGCTCCACGCTCGACGACGTATTGCTGATCACCCAGCCCCCGAGGCCTCGCTCCTGGGCAGCCGCGGCGGCCGCCTCCCGAACGGCATCCGGGCAGCCGGCAAGATCGCTCTCGGCGTCGAGCACGACCGCCTGCGTCTCCTCGTCCTTGAGCACGTTCTGGGTGAACGTCGTGTACAGCTCGGCGAGCTCCGCGTTGATCGCCGCGAGCCGCTGCTTGGCGGGGGCGTCGAGCCGGGCCCCGGCCCGCACGAAATCGGTGTAGTGCAGCCAGGCGAGCCGCTGCTGCTCCGGCGTGAGTCCCGTTTGCTCACGGGTTTCGTAGACGGCCGCCACGCGGGCGAAGAGCTGCTCGTTCTGCACGATGCGGTCGGCGAGGGCGGCGAGCCGCGGCGCCATCCGCCGCTCCACCTTCTGCATCGCCTCGTCGTTTAGGCCGCCGCTGAACACGTCGTAGACGGCCCGCACCCGTCCGAGGAGCCGGCCCGCCCGCTCCAATTCGGCCGATGTGTTGGCGAAGCTGGCAGCGGCGGGGTTCGCCGCGATGGCGTCGATCCGGGCAAGTTGGTCCGCCATGCCCGCCTCGAGCGCGGCCTCGAAATCGGCCACGGCGACCCGGTCGAAGGGGGGCACGCCGCCGTACGGGCCTGCCCATGGCGAGAGCAACGGATTCGCGGAGGCACTCTGCATGGTTCGGGCCTACAGCCCGATCGCCGGAGTCGGCTGGCCGTCGTTGCGGCTTCCGCGGAGCCGATGGGCCGTGGCATCGACGTCGTAGCCGATGAAGATGGTGGAGCCATCGGCCATCGCCATCGTGAAGCCGCCCACATGGGCACTGCCGAAGCGGGCCCAGTCCGGGCTGTTGTTCACGTCACCGCGAAGATCCTGGGCGGGGGGCACGTGCGTCCAGCCGACGGTGCCGAGGTCGCCGCCCACGAACATGCTGTGGTCGTCAGACCGATAGACACCCGTGGCGTAGTTGGCCGGATCGAGATATTTCTCGCCGACGAGATAGGTGTTGGTCATGCCGTCCCGGACGTGTGCCGCGCGAATCTCGCTGCGTTGCGCGACGAGGCCGTTCGTCGTGCTCATGGACGTGAAGCCGTCGCCCGCGGTGGCGTCTGCCAGGGTCGGTCCAACACCCCAGAGCACCTGCATGGAGCCGCCGTTCATCTTGTAGTCGGAGCGGTTGGTGAGGGTGGACGCGGCGGGCGTGGTCGCGTTGCGCATCGTTTCGGGGGTCGTGCCGTAGACCGGCGTGGGGTGGAGCGTGGCCGACCGCCGGGTGGGGCAGGCAAATACGGGCAAAGGTATGGCGCAGGCGGCATCGGCGGGCAGCGCGAAGAGCGACGACTGCTCGATGGAGGGCAGGATGCTGTAGGCCCAACTGCCGGGCTGGGATGGGCCGAGGCCGCGGTCGGGGTCTCCCGCCCAGCACCAGCCCCAGCCGCCGGACGGAAAGACGCCCTGTTGCCCGAGATGCTGCTGGCAGCCGAGGGCGAGTTGGCGAAGGTTGTTGCCGCAGGACGTCCGCCGTGCCGACTCGCGGGCCGCCTGCACCGCGGGCAGCAGGAGGGCGACGAGCACCGCGATGATCGCCACCACGACCATCAACTCGACGAGCGTGAACGCGGGACGTTGGAGCGGCGGCCGGAGGCCGAGCCGCCTGCGAGCGATTCCTGACGAGACGATCATGAGAAGCAACCCTGTGCTGACGCCCTGACGACTAGGTAGCCTAGTCGCCGGCGTCGCAGATAAACAAGCAGGTCGGCCATTCGATCCGTACATCGATCATCTCCGCGTGCTGGAACCCGCCGCGTGCGGCGACAATCATGACACACCGAGCCATCGTTCTCGCCGAGGAAACCTGGATCTCCGCGCGGGCGCTGGACGCCTGGCTGGGAGCCGGCCAGGAGGTGGCCGAGGTCTGGTGCCCACCCCGCTCGTCATTGGCGAGACCGATTCGTCAGCCGCTGGCCCTCGCCTTTCCCCGGTTCAGCGTCCGGCGGATTCTCGGGCGGCACGGCATCCGCATCCACCGGTGCAGTCCGCTGCGAGCCTGGCCGGAGGCGGCGGCACGCGCCAAAGCGGTGGCCGCCGACGTGCTCCTGAATCTGCTGGGGCTGCAGATCATCCCCGGCCGACTGCTCGATCACTTCGCAGGTCGGGCGCTCAACCTTCACCCGGCGCTGTTGCCCCGCTTCCGCGGTCCCTGTCCTCGGCTCACCATGCTCGTAGAGAGACGGAGCCACGATGCCGGCGGAGTCTGCCTCCATGTGCTCACCGAGGGCGTCGACGAGGGGCCGATCATCGACGAGCGACGGGTGCCGTATCCCGAGTCCGGCGGCTACGCGGAATGGGATGCTGCGCTCGCCGATGTGGCTGCAGACCTGATGGCATCGTCCGCGATCGCCTATCTCGACGGCTCGCTGACGGCCACGCCGCAGGACGAGTCGCTCGCGTGCTATCGCCGTCCCGCGCCGGGAGAGATCGACATTTGCCCTTCGACCAGGCTCGCCCACGCCGAACTGCTCGTGGCGACGCTCGGCGCCACGGGCCGGCTTGTCTGTCGGCCCGCGGCCGGTACCACCCGACGCTCCGTCTACCGGATCAGCAGCATCGCCGGCATGCTCGGCCCACCGTCGGACAGGCCGGCCCGCATCGGGTTCCGGACGCTCGAGCTCGACCTCGCCGATGCCCGCGTCTGCCTGCGTCGCCGCAGCCTCCGCGACCGCCTGCGTGGGCAGCGGGAGGCGATTGCAGCCATGCGGCGTCGGACCCACGCGGTGCCATCATCATGAGCCACGAGATCGGCATCGGCTTCGAGACCTCCGCCGACCCGCGGCTCCTCCGGATCGTGATGACACGCGACGGCCGACCGTGGCTGCGGAGCTTCATCCGCTCGTCGGGGCCCGCCCTGCGCGCCAGCGGCGATGCCTTGCTCTGCTTCGGCCTCCTGCCGGCGATCGAACTGGGATGCCGGCTGCGGATCGACGCCCCGATCGACAGGGGGCTGCGGGCGTCGTCGGCTCTCGTGCAGCGGATGGTCGCGGGCTGGACGCCCGGCTGCCGTCCCGTCGAGGTGACTGCGCCCGCCGCCGATTCGACCTATCCCGCGGACCGCGGTCACGGCGTCTTCTTCTCGGCAGGCATCGATTCCTCCTACTCGCTGGCCACCAATCGCCAGCGGCTCGATGGCCTGGTCACGGTGATTGGCTGCGACGTCGATCTGGCCGATGGCGAGCGGGCCGCCTGGCTGGCGGGAAATGTGCGGCGGGTCGCGGGGAGCTACGGCCTCGAGCCGATCGTTCTCGAGACCGACCTTCCCGCCCTCATGCATCCGTACCTGGGCTGGATCGAGTACCACGGCTCGATGCTCGCCGGGCTGCGGCATCTTCTCGCCGACCGATTCGCGACGATGCGCATCGCCGCTTCAGCCGATGAGGCAACGATGTGGGACCTCCCGTGGGGCTCACATCCGGGGCTCGATCCCCGACTCGGCACGCCAGGGGCCGCCATCGTGCTCGACGGCCTCGTGACTCGGCCGGAGAAGGTCGCCCGCGTGCTGGAGGAACCGGTGCTCCTCGAGCATCTCCGGGTCTGTTATCACGGCGGGCCCAATTGCGGCATCTGTGAAAAGTGCGTGCTGACGCGGATCTGCCTCGACGTGCTCGGCGGTGGCCACCAGCTGCCGTCGTTTCCCGACGAGTCTCCGCCGTTCGACGGCCGCGTCCTGCATGTCGCCGATACGAGCGCCCGCAACGACCGCCTCGTGCTTCGTGCGGCTGCCGTGCGGGCCGGTGGCCACGAGCGGCTGGTGGCCGCGATCGATGCTGCGATCGCCGAGTTCGATCGTCGCCGACCCACGCTCGCCGAGCGACTCCGGCTCAAGGAGCGGCTGCGGGTGTGGCGGCATCGCAGGCGATTCGCCCGCGCGGTGGCTCGTGGTGAAGCGGCTGCAATCGCTCGCAGGGGCTGATCGTTCGAGCATCGCGGAGCACGAGGAAGCCGACGACCATCCGCCGCGACGGCGATGCAATCGGTCATGGCGATCCTTGGGTCCCCGGAACGTTGAGTCGATGATTCTGCCGCCACGCCTCGGCGAGCACCACCCCGCACGCAACCGACACGTTGAGGCTTTCAACGGCGCCGGTCCCCGGGATCTGCACGCATTCGGTCGCCAGCGCCTCGATCGGACGCGAGACGCCCTCTCCTTCGCTGCCGAGCACGAGCACCGTCCGGCCGCCGAGCTTTGCCTCGCCGAGCGGCCGGCCGCGCAGGCTCGACGTGGCCACGATCCGGAAACCGTCTCTGGCGAGCCGGCGGAGGTCGGCCACCGGGTCCTCGCAGTCACATACCGGCACGTATTCCGCCGCCCCCTCGGCCACGCGAACCGCTGCCGGTGAGAGCGGAGGCAGTTCACCGGCGCGGCCCACGATGGCCGCCGCGCCAAAGTGCGCCGCGGTGCGGAGGATCGAGCCGAGGTTATGCGGATTCTGGACTCCGTCGAGGTAGAGGAGCGGCCCGACCGTGTTTCGCGCCACCAGATCCCGCAGCAGCGAGTCGAGCGTCCAGCGGCGGATGGACGTGGCGAGAATCGCCACGCCTTCGTGGTGGATCGAGCCGGTCAGCCGCGCGAGATTCTCGTCGGCCACGATCTGAAAGCCCTTCCGCTCGCGGGCGCACCAGTCGAGGAGTGTGGCAAACGTTCGCGCGCGGGCTTCCGTCACGTACACGCGGATCACGTCGGTCGCCCGCCTGGCAAAGAGTGCCTCGCAGGCCCGCAGCCCGTGAAACATCTCCTCGGTCTTGGCCTGATGCCGTCGCGCGGCGTCGAGCGGTCGTGTGGACCGCTCGTGTCGCGCTGGTCGCTGGGCGGCCGCTGGTCGTGCCGTCGGGCGAGTGGACGGCTTTTTTGCTTTAGGATGCTTCATGACGAGACGATGCTACCCTCCCGGCAGCGAGCCCCAAGCCGTCGCGGGAAGACGAGCGGTTTCGCGGGGGATCCGGCCGCCGCCCTGTCAGCGGCGTTTTCGCGTGAGCATGAACTCATTGCCTTCCGGATCCACGCACATTGCGAGATGCGGCGGCTCGCCGTTTTCCGGTTCGGGCTCCCGCGTCAGCGAACCGCCGGCCGCCACCACCTCGCGGGCGGCGACGATCACATCCGGCACCTGGAAGCTCAGACCTGTCCAGGTGCGTTTCCCCTCGCCTCCGGAATGGATGCCGATCACGGAGCCCTGGATCCCGATCTCCGCGATCACGCTGTTGTGCTTCAGCACGGTGCCGCCGCAGAGATCGAGGTAAAAGGCGACGGCCCGATCCATGTCGGCTGCCCAGATCACATATTTCACCCGTTCGACGATCATGGCGAGAGAGTACCGGAAGGAGCGAAACGGTCGCGGAGAAGGATAGGTCGGCCAACGACACTTCCGCAAGCGTGTGACGGGTGACGAGCGTTCGGTGGGGTGTGGCTCTGAAACCGTTGCGGCACAGGCCCTCGCCGAACGCGCGCAACGAGCTGCCCGTGATCGACATCCACAGCCTCTGACGGCATACCATGCCACGGTGCGGACGGCCCGCGAGAAGAGCCGTTTCAAGGCCGGTCTGCGCCGACTCGAGAAATCCGACCTTGAGCGTGGAGAGGAAGCTCCTCGGCACTTCCACGATCGGGCCGCATCCAGCCCCGGCTGTTGCTCCTTGTGATCCGCTCCGCTCGGCCGACGCTTGCTGAAGCGCCACTGGCCGACCTATTTTGTGGCAGGCGTCCAGATCAGCGGCCCGCGGGGCGGCATTCCTGGCCTCGACGCCCCCTCACATAGCCGTCGTGCATTGGAGAATCAGGAGCATGTTGAAGGCTTCGCGACCCGCTCCGCTCGATCCCGCGGCGATCGCCGCCGTCCGCCTCCCCTTCGACGAAGCGGACATGTTCCCGCCGAGCGTCTACCACGACCCGAAGATCTTCGAGTGGGAGGCGCAGGAGATCTTCCGCCATGAGTGGCGCTGCGTCGGCCGCGCCGAAGAGACGCCGAACATGGGTTCGTACCGACTTCTCGAATTCGCCGGCGAGCAGGTGATCATCTCGCGCGGCGAAGACGACAAGCTGCACGCCTTCATCAACGCCTGCAGGCACCGCGGGGCAACGCTCATTGAGGGCCCGCTCGAGGGGAAGCCCGACTGCGGCGAGGCGAAGAAGATCGTCTGCCCGTATCACGCTTGGGTCTACGGACCGGACGGGAAGCTGCTCAAGGCGAAGCACACCGACGACCTGAAGCGTTTCGACCCGCGTGAGTATGACCTCGTGCCGCTCCGCTGCGAGACCTGGCAGGGCTTCGTCTTCTTGACGCTCGACAAGGACGCCGAGCCGCTGCTCGACTATCTCGACGATCTTGTGGAGGTCTTCGCGCGATTCGAGTTCGAACCGCTCCGCCTCGCCAAGCGCGAGGTGTACGACGTGAACGCAAACTGGAAGATCCTCGTCGAGAACTACTCCGAGTGCTATCACTGCCCCGGCGTCCACCCGCAGCTGAATGCGCTGACGCCGTACGATCTCGGCGAGGACATCCCCGCACGCGGCCTCTGGAAGGGGGGCTGGCAGCCACTCGTCGGCGAGGCGCTCACGATGGGACTCGACAAGGGTTCGCACGAGCGACCGTGGCTGAAGGGGATGAACGAGGTTGATGCGAAGCGCATCCAATACTTCGCCGTCTGGCCGAATCTGCTCCTCTCGCTGCACCCGGACTACCTGATGGTGCACATGATCGAGCCGCTCGCGCCGGGGCGTTCGCGCGTCGTCTGCAACTGGTTCGTGCACCCAGACACGATGAAGCTCCCCACCTATGACTTCTCCGACGCGCACGGCTTCTGGGACATGACGAATCGCCAGGACTGGCACGTCTGCGAACTTCAGCAGCGCGGCACCGCCTCCACCATGCTCCCGCCTGGCCGCTACAGCGAACTCGAGGCGAGCGTGCAGGCGTTCGACCTGATGGTCGCCGATCGCTACGCCGCCGACGGGAAGCGCACGCCGCGCGGTTGGGCGGCGGGACTCGCCCCCGGCGACATGGACGGGATCGACTTCAGCGATCGCCAGGCGGCACGCGCCGCGATCGCCGCGAAGCTGAATGCGGCGGCAGAGCCATCTTTTGCTCCCACGAAACAGAAGTGACATCGCCTTCGAAGAGACCGTGTCGCCACCGCGAAAGCACTGGCACCGCCCGCCGACTTGAAGCAAGCCAGGGGTGTTCGCCGCGAATCACGAGCTCAGGTCCGCCGTCACGGCCCATGACAAAAGGGAATGGCGGCAAGCCGCGTGATGCCGCGACTGGTGGGCATGCGGTCGGCGGACATGCGGCGGGCGGAGATACCACCGGCGACCACTGCGACTCATGCGACAAACCGCCCTCCCACGACACCTCGCGACGCCAAAGGCCAAACTCATGGCCCGGGTGGGCGAGGAGTTTCCGCTCGAGTGCCCTTGGGTGTGGTGGCGACATCCGGCGCAGAGGAGACGGCCGGCAGGAGCCGGCTCACTTCGAACCGGAGGTTCGCAAGCGGAAGAAGGCCAGGATGGCTTCGCCCGCGTGAAGTCAGCCCCTGACACATCTCGGCGAATGCTCCTCGTGATCCGCCCCGCTTGGCCGTCGCTTGCCGAAGTGCCATTGGCCGACCTATCCTTACAACGTGTCACCCATAACCAAATCCCTGATCGAGGAACTCGAACACGCCCCGGAGAGTGTGCAGCGGGAGGTGCTCGCTTTTCTTCGGCATCTGCGGGCACGCGGTGCCGGCAATGATGGGAACGAGGACGTGCATGCCCTGCTGCCGCTCGCCGAGTCAGCCTGGGCGGTCGATTGGGATACTCCTGAAGAGGATGAGGCGTGGCGGAATTTGTAGGCGGCGACGTGGTCGTCGTGCCGTTTCCGTTCACCGATCTTCAGTCGAGCAAGCGTCGGCCCGCCGTCGTGCTCGCGACGTTCGCACGGGGCGACCTGCTGATCTGCCAAATAGCGAGTCGATCAGAATCCCACCCGACCGCGGTCGCCATCGGCACGGATGATTTTCTACGCGGTGGCATCGATCGGCCGAGCGTGGCTCTTCCCCACTGACTCGTCACCGTTCACGAGGCGGTCATCTTGCGGTCGGCCGGCACGCTCACGCCGTCCAAGCTGGCTGAACTGGTGGAGCGAGTGTGTTCCGTGATTCGTGCTGGCGGCGATGCGTAAGCCTGCTGTACCGTATCCCGAATTGCACACCCGGCGGAAAAATCGCCGGGGGCCTGGCCAAGGACAAGTCGTTCGGTCACGAAAGTAGCGGCGGCCGGACTTGAACCGGCGACACCCTCTCGGCCGATGGGTGTGTCGGCACAGTCGCATTCATTAAAAAAGCGTCGCGGCTTCCCGGTTCCGGCAGTGCGGGCCGCAGAACTCATGTTTCGAAGGTTCGCCTCGCGAACCATTCCTCTTGTTTGCGGTGCGCGAGTCGAACAGGAGTTGTGTCATGTGCCCGCTGTAATTCGGCGAAGTGCCTCGACCGCATCGACGATATCGATGCCCTGATGGCTGTTCAGGGGAAGGAGATGCTTGCGATCCCCCGAGACAAGAAGATCGGCGCGGGCCGCGACAGCAGCGGCAATGACCTGATCGTCATCGATATCGCCTCCCACCACCCGCGGTACGCTGGTCATCTCGACCAACTCCACAGCCTCGACATAATCAGCCAGCACCTCGTGGGCTGATCGGTTGATCAAAGCCAGTCGCTTGGTCGCTGATGGCCGCGCGAGCACATCAGCCAGTTCTTCGAGCAGCGTTGAACTGCTGTAGAGGTGGATGTTGGATCGCTGGCTGATGGTGACCAGCAACTCGTGCGGTGCGCCGCGCCACAGCAGGGCCGATAGCACCACATTGGTGTCAAGAACGATCTGCATCCGATCCTTTGCTGATGGAAGAGGGGGGGCGCGCCCGGCGTTCTGCTCTCGCAGCCTTGATCTCGGCGGCGATCTCATCCTCGCTCATCGGTGCCACGCCGGCCGCTTCGAGTGCAGGAGCGATGGCCAGCAGTCGTTCCAACGCGCTCCGCTTCCTCGCCCTGGCGGTGAGGAACTCCACGAAATCTTCAACCTCGGACACCTGCTGCGGTGACAGCGTGCGGATTTTCGAAATCAAAATCTGCTCGCCGGCTGCATTCATCGCTGCTCTCCCGGAGGGCCAGCGCGACGCCATCTATGCCGATTCCAAAAACAGCAGTGAAATCGGCTGTCACAACGTGGCGATGGACCGCTCCAAGTAGCAGCGGCCGGACTTGAACCGGCGACACCCGGCTTATGAAGCCGGTGCTCTAACCAACTGAGCTACGCTGCCCTAATAACCAAAATATAGCTGCCGTACTTCCGCGCGTCAGCAGGTGCCGTATTTCCGGCCCGTCAGACGCTGTCTTCGCACGGGTCGGTTCGGCCCTCGCGAAGATCCTGTACCCGCCAGGGCGGCACGAGCTCGTAGGTGCCGCGGGCCACCGGCGGCCAACCGAACCGGGCGCGGAATGTATGGTAAGCGGGTGAATCCGGCAGCGGATAGGCATCGAAGATCGCCCGCCATGTGGCGAAACGATCCCAGTCGCCGCGCTCTGGAAAGATTCCGAAGTCAAAGGCCGCACAGACCCGGTGCAGGTAGTCCGCCCGCGCCTCCGGTGTCGGCAAGACGTCGGGGGGAGCGTCAAGGTCAGGGTAGACCGAATGGTCCAGCGGCACGGTGTCAGAGGGCGGGTTCATGACGGCTGTTGACAGAAGACATCCCGATACCAGTGGCGCACCGCCGCAGCGTCGCGCCGCTGTTCGCCATCCGCAATGCTATCCAGCGGCCGCTGGATCTCCAATCGCTCCAGCGCATGCAGAACCTTTCCTGTCGCGTCGCGGGCGGATCGCCCGGGATTCTTTTCCTCGTACAGTTTCCAGCATTGCGCCGCCGACATCAGCCCGCGCCGGCAGACCTCGTGAATGTCACGGAGATCCCGGGGTGCGCCGCGATTCACGAGTGCGTTCATTTTCGAGGCGACATTGTCGCGCAAGGTCTCGATCCGGACGGGCGACCACGCCGCCTCGAGTGTGGCATCGAGGTAGCGGTCGCGTGGGGCGATCTGCAGTGAAAACACCTTCCGCTGTCCCTCGACGAGTTCCAGGCTGACCGTCTCTCCCCATGAGCGGCGAACGCACTCCAGTCCGTGCCGCTTGGCCACGGTCTGCATGGCCTCATCGAGCAGTGTGTTGGCAGGCTCCGTCGGGGCGACGGCCCACCAGGCGTCGAGATCGAACGTGTCGCGGTAGTCCACGTAGTGAGCCAGCGCGATACCGCCGCCGAGTACGATCTCCGCCGCTGCCTCGTGGCCGGCCAAAAACTCCAGCACCTCGCGGGCGTAGCCGCTGAGGCGGGATGGCGGCGTGGGGCGAGGCAGCGACATGTGGTGAACCTGCGGCTGAAGGAAAAGCCCGACCGTTTTTTCACGGCCGCATTCTATCGAAGGCAACTCGGTTTCGACGCAGGATTCGCCGGGTTGCTCACGCTCATGCTGGTGTGGCCGCGGCAGCCGCCAGAGCGTCGGGCGAAAGCGTGACCGCGCGGGCGAAGCCCGCCACGAGCCGGGCCGAGGTGGGCTCGAATGCCACGAGTGAAAAATCGCCCAGCTGAAACAGGTCGGCGGCCTCGGGGAACTTGCCGAGATAGGCGGCCTTCACGGCGGCATGGTCCGGGTGATCGTCCGGGATGAACTCCGCGACGGCCGAGATCGACACCCGCGGCAGCGCCTGCGGCATCGTGCCGGCCGATTCGCCTGCCGTCACCAGTAGGCAAACATCCGGACTCGCCCGCATGTCGCGGGTGTGAGCGGACAGGCCGCTTACATGCGTGACCAGCCGCAGCCTCCCGCCGGCCATCATCGCCGCAAATGGAATCATCGAGGCGAACGGCCGGCCGACGTGCAGTGTCGCGAGCGCCGCCGTGTTCCGGCCGGTGAGCAGCGACCGCAGGACGGATGTCAGTTCGGGTGTCAGGTTCATGCGAACACCTCCCAGGGGACTCACTCAGTGCGGCTGGTCGAGAGCAGGATCACGGCCCGTTTGCCGTCGGTGAAGTAGGGATCACCGGTCAGGTTGCGGTGCGGCTGGTCGCGGGTGGAATCGCCGACGCCCGCGACGTAGCCAGCCGCGGCCGCGCGGCCGCTCAGCATCAGGTCCTCGATCACGTAGTCGCGGGACTCGTCCACGTCGGGGTCGATCCGGTGGGTCGTGAGGTTCCAGGCATGCGTGGTGAACCGCACGCCGATGTCGCGGCTCACCTGGCCGGCCCAGACCGGCTTGCCGGTGAATGCGAGCGGCGTGAGCCAGAGCCGGAGGTGCAGCCGCTCGTTGATCGAGTGCCGCGTCCGCTGCAGGGCGATGTCCTGGTTGCGGCCGAAGAGGTGGAGCGGGCTGACGGGCGAGTAGCGGTAGCTCGAGCCGAGCAGGAACGCCCGCACCGTCTTCCAGCAGGTGGCCAATGAGATCGTCTCGCTCTCGTCCCAGCGGGCGGCGAAGGCGGCCAGGAGCGCCTCGAAGTCGCCGATCACCACGAGGTTGACGGGATCGCCGGATCGGGTGCCCGCCGCGTTCGTCGTGGCGGCCGGGAGCGCCTCGAGCTTCGTCACGAGCTGGTCGATCGTGCAGGGCCCGGCGGCCGCCGAGCCCCGGAGCCGTGAAGCATCGCGGCCCTGATAGTCGACCGCGATCCCCGGAACGGCCACCGTGAACGTGAAGTCGCTCACCGCCTGCGTGTGGGCATGGGCACGCTGCGGATCGGCCGGCTGCGGCGTGGTGCCGGCAAGCGACTGGGCGATGCCGCCCACGCGAGTGAGCCGCACCCGCACCACCTTCGTGCCCAGGTCGAGCGTGGTGAACACGAAGCCCTCGGCGGTGGACCCGGGCGGAATCGGCCCCAGCCGAAATCCCTGGCCGCGAAAGAAATCATCCATGCGGCCGTTGGCAAGCCAGGCCGTCACGAGCTTCAGCGGCACGAGCGCGAGCAAGGGCACGAACAGCCAACCCATCACACCGAATGCCGACAGCCGCCTCGCGATCGAGAAGTGGTTCACGCCCGCCGCCTCCAGCGGCGTGAAGTATTTCGGGTCGATGTTCACCATCTGCACGCGGAGGCTCTCGGCCGACCGGTTGGCGATCCGGAGAAACACCGGCTGGATGCCCCGCCGTGCCACATCGACCCCGAACGCCGCGCGGCTCTCGGCCGGCGTGAGCACCGCGACGGTGGCGGAGGCGTGGTCATCGTGCTGCGTCTGCGCCCGCTCCATGAACGCCCGCACGGCGGGGTCGGGCCGATACGGCGTGATCACCAGCCGCCAGAGACGGTCGGGAATACGCCGGAGGAGATCGAGCATGGAGCCATCCTGGCGGCAGGCCGCAGAACAAGAAGGCGGCCCGGAGCATACCCTCCGGGCCGCCAGCCTGAAGCAATTTCCGTCGATCCAGCTCAGTCGACGAGCGAGCAGGATGCCTCGACGACGGCGTCGATCTTCTCGTCGGAGAGGCCGCCCTTGGCGAAGGCGTGGTTGGCCTTCACGGTGCCCTCCTTGTAGCAGACGACCGTGAGGTCGGCGTCCGGGGCGATCTTGAAGTCCGGCGGCCCGTGCTGCGTGTCTTCCGGCACCACGAAGGCCAGCCGCTTGATGCCGTGCTTCGCCACGAAGTCGGCGGAAGCCTTCTTCAGGCTCTCGGCGTCGCCGCCGATCATGTTGACGAAGCCGGTGAGCTTGTCGTCGGCATGCTCCTCGAACTCCTCGTCGAGCTCCTTGCAGAGCTTGGCCAGCTTCTCGTCGGCCGAGCGGGCGAAGATCATCACCACCGGCCGCTGCCCCATCTTGCAGCGGTAGCAGAGGGTGCGGCCGTCGGCCACGCCGTCGTCGGGGTTGCCCGTCACCTTCGTGACCGTGAATGCACCCACCATGTCGCCCACCGCGGGGCCGCTCGTCACCTCGGCCGACGCGACGACCGCCACGCCGAACGCCAAGGCCACCGCCATCACACATGCTGCACGCATCGTTTGAACTCCTGGAAGGACCGTCAGGGAGGGAATGTCGGCGCTGAAGGACGCGCCGGCGGGATCAACTTGAGCAGGTCAGCCTATCGCAGGTACGATTTGAAAGGCAAATTTTCGGCTCGCGGCCGCGGTTCAGGCCAGCGATCACACCCGGCGTCACGCGACTGGAGCAACGCGATGGGACGGTTTTTCGGCAAGGTGACGACCGGCGGCGGCTTCCGCGCGGTGATGTACACGCTCAAGAAGTCCCGTCAGGCGGGCGGCCTGTGGGCATTCTGGAAGGCGATGCGTTCCAAGAACGCCTGCAAGACCTGTGCGGTCGGCATGGGGGGGCAGGCCGGCGGCATGGTGAACGAGGCGGGGCACGTTCCCGAGGTCTGCAAGAAGTCGTTCCAGGCGATGGTCGCCGACATGCAGGGGGCCGTGAAGCCGACGTTCTTCGAAACCTACTCCGTGCCGCAGCTGCGGGCCTTCACGCCCTACCAGATGGAGCACTCGGGCCGGCTCGTGCAGCCGGTGATCCTCGAGAAGGGCTCGCAGCACTACCGGCCGATCGAATGGGGCGAGGCCATGGAGCGGATCGCGGCGAAGATCAAGACGACGCGGCCCGAGGAATCGTTCTTCTATTTCAGCGGCCGGTCGAGCAACGAGGCGGGCTTTTTGCTCCAGCTCTTCGCCCGACTCTACGGCACGAATCACGTCAACAATTGCAGCTATTACTGCCACCAGGCGAGCGGCGTTGGGCTCGCGAGCGTGATCGGCACCGGCGCCGGCACCGTGAAGCTCGACGACATGGAGCATGCCGACTGCGTGTTCCTGATCGGCGGCAACCCGGCCAGCAACCATCCCCGCATGATGCGGACGCTGATGATGGTGCGCCGCAGCGGCGGCAAGGTGATCGTGGTCAATCCGATCGTCGAGACGGGGATGGTGAACTTCTCCGTGCCGAGCGACGCCTGGGCGCTGCTCTTCGGCGCCGAGATCGCGAGCAGCTACGTGCAGCCCTACGTCGGGGGCGATCTGGCGATGATCTACGGGATCATGAAGCGGCTGCGGGAGTTGCATGCGGCCACGCCACGGAACGCCGCCGGCGAGCTGATCATCGACGAGGAGTTTCTGGGCCGACACTGCGTTGGCTGGACTGAACTTGCGGGGCAGCTCGACGCCCTCTCCTGGGACGACATCGTGCGGAAGTCGGGCGTGTCGAAGCGCGAGATCGACGACATGGCTGCCCAATACGCCGAGAGCAAGCGGGCCGTCTTCGCCTGGACGATGGGCGTGACGCACCACCTGCACGGCGCGGCCACGGTGCAGGCAATCGCGCAACTGGCGCTCATGCGGCGGATGGTGGGGCGGCCGGGCGCCGGCCTGCAACCGATCCGCGGCCACTCCAACATCCAGGGCATGGGCACCGTGGGTGTCACGCCAACGCTCAAGAAGGCGATCTTCGAACGGCTCGAGAGCCACTACGACGTGAAGCTACCGACGACGAAGGGCTACGACACGCTCGAATGCCTCGATGCGGCCGACGAGGGGAAGATGCGGTTCGCCTTCTGCCTCGGCGGCAATCTCTATGGTGCGAGTCCCGACGCGACCTATGCGAAGCGGGCCATGGAGAAAATCGACATGGCCGTCTATATGAACACGTCATTGAACACCGGCCACGCCTGGGGCACCGGCAGCGAGGCCACGATCATCCTGCCCGTGCTCGCCCGCGACGAGGAGCCGGAACCCTCCACACAGGAGAGAATGTTCAGCTACATCCGGCTTTCCGACGGCGGCCCGCCGCGGCATGTCGGCCCGCGGGCCGAAGTCGAGATCATCGCCGACATCGCCCGCCGTGTGCTCGGCGAGGGCGGGCCCGTGAACTGGCGGGACATGGCCCATACGAGCACGATTCGCACGGCGATCGCAGCGATCGTGCCGGGCATGGAGCAGATCGCGGAGATCGACACCACGAAGAAGGAGTTTTCGATTCCCGGCCGCGCGATCGACTCGCCGTCCTTCCCCACGCCCGACGGCCTCGCCCATCTCTTCGTGCACGATCTGCCGGAGCCGCCGGAGGGCGTGCAGTTGATGACGATCCGCAGTGAGGGGCAGTTCAACACCGTCGTCTACGAGGAGGAAGACCTCTACCGTAATCAGACGCGGCGGGACATCGTGCTGATGCATCCCGACGATATCGCGAGATTCGGACTCACCGCGGGCGGGAAGTGCCGGATCTCGAGCAGCGCGGGGGAGATGCGAGGTCAGATCGTGTCGGCCTTCGATCAGATCCGGCCGGGTTGCGTGGCGATGTATTACCCCGAGAGCAACGTGCTCGTGCCGAAGGCGGCCGATCCGCTTTCGCGAACGCCGGCATACAAGAGCATCGCCGTGACGCTCGCCCCCGACGACGGCAGGGTGCAGGTCACGATGCCGCGGCCAGAACTCGTGGCCGCCGGCACACCCCGCGACAAGATGAACCAGTGCGGGTGAGGCGGCGGGTTTGTTGCCTCAACTGGTCCGCGCCGGCTTCGGGCTCCCGTGCCCCGTCGCCGGACGCTCGCTACGGGCATCCATGCCCTCCGCTCGCTCGATGCTGACTGCGCTCCGGCATCCTGCCTCCGCTGGTCAGCAATGCCGGCTCTCAGGGCAGCGGGAGCCCGAAGCCTCTCGATCAATGCGGGAAGGCTTGAACGAGTCGAGTCCGGCACTCGCACTGCTTCTCTCCTGTTCACTCGAACAGCGAGAGTTGGTCGGCGGGGGCTGCTTTGCGGCGGGCCTTCGGCGTGGCTGATGCGTCGGCCTCGAAGCCGATGAGGAGGTCGCGGGCCCGGTCGATCACCGCGGACGGAATGCCGGCCAGCCTCGCCACGTGCACGCCCCAGCTCTTGTCGGCGGCGCCCGGGGCCACCTGGTGGAGGAACACGAGCGACTCCTTGTGCTGCTGCACGAGCACCTGCACGTTGCCCACGCCCGGCAGCCGCTCCAAGGCCGCGAGCTGGAGATAGTGCGTGGCGAAGAGCGTGCGGCAGCCGACCTGCGACTGGAGGTGCTCGACCACCGACTGGGCGATTGCGAGGCCGTCGAACGTGCTCGTGCCACGGCCCACCTCGTCGAGGATCACGAGGCTCCGCGGCGTCGCGCGATTGAGTATCCGGGCCGTTTGCTCCATCTCCACGAGGAACGTGCTCGCCCCGCGGGCGAGATCGTCGCCGGCACCGATCCTGGCGAACAGCCGATCGACGATGCCGACGGTGGCTCGCTTCGCCGGCACGAAGCTGCCCGCCTGGGCGAGCACGGCCATCAGCGCGGCCTGCCGGATGAAGGTGCTCTTGCCGCCCATGTTGGGGCCGGTGACGAGCAGGATCGCGGAGCCGGCAGCCCCGGGGAGCCGGGCCTCGAGCGCGAGATCGTTGGGCACGAGCGCGCCCGCAGGCAGCATCTGCTCGAGCACCGGATGGCGGCCCCCCTCGACGAGGAGCCGGCCATCAGTCGTGATCTCGGGGCGGACCCAGCCACGGGAACGGGCCACGTCGGCCAGCGCCACGAGCACGTCGAGCGTCGCGATGATGTCGGCCGCCCGGTCGAGCTGGGAGCGATGCTCCGCCACGAAGCCCCGCAACTCGTCGAGCAGCACGAGCTCGCGCCGCAGTGCCTCGTCTTCGGCGCCGAGCACCTGCCGCTGCCGTTCGTCGAGCTCGGCCGTCGTGTACCGCTCGGCGTTCTTCACCGTCTGCTTGCGGACGTAGTCGGCCGGGACCTTCTCGGCATGGGCCCGGCTCACTTCCAGAAAGAAGCCGAACACGCGGTTGTAGCCCACCTTGAGCGAGGCGATGCCGGTGCGTTCGATCTGCTCGGCCTGGTAGCGGGTGATCCAGGCCTTGCCGCCGCTGGCCAGTTCGACGAGGTCGTCGAGCTGCGGGTCGTAGCCCGGCCGAATGAATCCGCCGTCGCGACCGAACATCGGGCAGCCCTCGCGGAGCTGGGCGTTGATCCGGGCCGACACGGCGTCGAGCGGATCGATGCCCGCGGCGAGCGTCGCGAGCAGGCCAGTGGCGCCCGCGAGGAGCGAGATCACCTCGGGAAGCACGGCCGTCGCCTGGCCGATCCGCTCGAGGTCGCGCGGGCCCGCGCGGCCGGCGATGACGCGGCCAGTCAGTCGTTCGAGGTCGCCTACGCCCGTGAGCTTCTCGGCGAGCCGCGTGGCCAGCCCCGTGTGTGCCACGAGCGCGGCCACCGCGTCGAGCCGCGCGTCGATCGCGGCCTTCTCGACGAGCGGCGCGGTCAGCCATTCGCCGAGCCTCCGGGCGCCGCGTGGGGTCTTCGTGCGGGCGCGCCCGCCGGCCAGCGAGCCGTCGCGGCGGCCCGTGGCCGTGCTCCGCACGAGCTCGAGGCTGCGGCGGGAGGCCTCGTCGATCTCCAGTCGATGGCCGGGCCGCCATGCGGCGAGCGACACGATCCGGCCCACGGCCGTCGGCTCGTTCTCCTCGAGATAGCTGACGACGGCGCCGGCTGCAGCGAGGGCAGGGCGGTCGTCGGGCAGCTCGAACCCGAGCCCTTCGACGCGGCGGCCGCCGAGAGCACGGCCGAGCGCATCGGCGGCCGGCGTCTCGTCGAACCACCAGTCTGGACGGGAGGTGACGGCGCAGCTGCGGCCTGCCCCTTGGACAAGTTCGCCCACGAGCTCGCGATGCTTTTCGGCACACAGGCACTCGGCCGGCTCCAGTCGCTGCAGGTGATCGGCCACGTCGGCACGGGGCACGACCGCCGCCTCGAACCGTCCGGCAGCCACGTCGATCCAGGCGAGGCCGACCTCTACCTCGTCGGAGCCGCGGGCGATGACGGGGGCCACCGCCACGAGCCAGTTGCTCCGCGAGGGGTCGAGCAGCGATTCATCGGCGGCGATGCCTGGCGTGACGATCCGCGTGACCTCGCGGCGGAGCAGGCCTTTCGTCGTCTTGGGATCGTCGATCTGCTCGCAGATCGCCACACGGCGGCCGGCGGTCACGAGCTTCACCAGCTGCACGTCGAGTTGGTGGTGCGGAAAGCCCGCCATCGGCAGGGCGTCGGGGCCCTTGTCGCGGCTCGTCAGCGTGAGGTCGAGCAGGGCGGCCGCCTCGCGGGCATCGTCACCGAACAACTCGTAGAAATCCCCCATCCGGAAGAGCACGAGCGCCCCCGGGCACCGGGCCTTCGCCGCCTCGAACTGCTGCATCATGGGAGACGCCATGGGCCGAAATGTAGCAGGCTTTCCACGACCTTTTGACCGCCCGCCGCGCCAGGCGTACAAAACACCATCGGTGCGGACGCCGATGAGAGGCCCCTGCGATGGGGATCTGTGAACCTGGTCAGGGCCTAACCGCAGCAGCCATAAGCAGTCGTCTCTTTGTGCGGTGGGCCTCTCATCGGCATCCGGGACAGGATGATTTGTACGTCCCTCGGTCGCGACGGTCAAAGGCTGATACATTTCCGCCCATGGCGTCGACGACGTCCCCGATGATGCAGCAGTTCGAGGCGGCGAAGGCCCGCTGCCCGGGCGGCCTCGTGCTGGTCCGGATGGGCGACTTCTACGAGCTCTTCGGCAACGACGCCCGGGAGGCGGCCGACCTCCTCGACCTCACGCTGACCAGCCGCGACAAGGGCCCCGACGCCCTGCCGATGGCCGGCTTTCCGCACCATCAGCTCGACGTGCAGCTCGTGAAGCTCGTGGCCGCGGGGCGGCACGTGGCGATCTGCGAGCAGATCGACGACCCGAAGACCACCAAGGGCCTGCTGCGGCGCGAGGTGACGCGGATCGTGACGCCCGGGATCGCGGCCGACGAGACACTGCTCGATCCGACGCGGGCCAACTGGCTCGTCGCGATCCTGCCCGCCGGCGGCCGTGACGCATCGGACACCAGCGTCGGGCTTGCGTGGATCGACGTGGCGGCGGGCCGCTTCGAGGCGGCGGTCGTGGACCGCGACGACGTGGCCGACCACCTCCTGCGGCTCGACCCCGCCGAGTGCCTGTGCAGCGACCGGCACCGCGACCTGGTGGCGGATCTGGCGCAGGCCGCGGGCAGGCGGCTCGTCACCCCGCGGCCCGACTGGTGGTTCGAGGCGGCCACCGCCGAGGCGGCTGTCGGACGCGCCCTCGGTGGACGCCGCCTCGAGGGCCTCGGTTTCGAGCTCCCGGCCGACGCCGCGGGCATCGCCGCGGCCGGGGCGATCGTCGCCTACCTCGAACAGAACGAGCCCGCCGCGATCGGTCGGATCGACACGCTCGCCGCCTGGCGGCCGGGCCGCAGGCTCGAGATCGACGACGCCTCGCGACGCAGCCTCGAACTCGTGCGGTCTGCCGCGACGGGCCGTCGCGAGGGCTCGCTCGCCGGCGTGCTCGACCACACGCGATCTCCGATGGGCGCCCGGCTGCTCGGCGAGTGGCTCGCGGCGCCGCTGGTGGTGAAGCCTGCGATCGACGATCGGCTCGATGCCGTGGCAACGCTGGTGGCCGAGCCGCTGCTGGCGACGCGGCTCGCGGAGACGCGCGCGGGTGTCGGCGACATGTAGCGGCTGATCGGCCGGGTGGTCACCGGGGGCGCGGGCCCGCGCGACCTCGAGCGGATCGGCCGGGCGGCGGCGATCCTGCCCGACGTGGTCGCCCTGCTCGGCTCCTGCGGAGGGCTGCTGGGCGACCTCCGCGACGGCCTCGACCCCTGCCCCGACGTGGCCTCCCGGATCGCGGCCACGCTCCGCGACGGCTGCCCGGTGGTCGCCCGCGAAGGCGGCTTCATCCGCCCCGGCTTCGACACCGCCCTCGACGAGCTCGCGGAGCTCGCCAGCGGCGGCAAGGCGTGGATCACCCGCGACCCGGCGCAGGAGATCGAGCGGACGGGCATCGCCTCGCTCAAGGTGGGCTACAACCGCGTGTTCGGCTTCTTCCTGGAGATCGGCCGCGCGCATGCCGAGAAGGTGCCGCCCGAGTATGTCCGCAAGCAGACGGTCAAGAACGCGGAGCGATACACCACGCCCGAGCTCGACGAGCGGCAGCGGCAGGTGCTTGGCGCCGAGGAGGAGGCCGTCCGTCGCGAGATCCTCCTGCTCGACGAGCTGCGGTCGTTCGTGGCCGGCGAGCGGAGCCGGCTCGACCGCGCCGCCGAGGTGCTCGCGGTGCTCGACGTGCTGCTCTCGTTCGCGGAGGTGGCCCGCACCCGCGGCTGGGTGCGGCCCGAGGTGTCGACCGGCGGCGAACTGGCGATCGACCAGGGCCGGCATCCCGTGCTCGAGGATCTGCTTCCGGCCGGCACGCTCGTGGCCAACGACCTCGACCTCTCAGCCGGGGGCGAGCGGGCCCCGGCCATCCTGCTGGTCACCGGGCCCAACATGGGCGGCAAGAGCACCTTCATCCGCCAGGCCGCGCTTGCGGTAGTGCTGGCCCAGGCGGGGAGCTTCGTGCCGGCGCGGCGGGCGCGGGTGGGCATCGTGGACCGGCTCTTCGCCCGGATCGGGGCCGGCGACGATCTCGCCCGTGGGGCGAGCACGTTTCTCGTGGAGATGGCGCAGACGGCGCGGATCCTCAATCGAGCCACGCCGCGAAGCCTCGTGATCCTCGACGAAGTGGGCCGGGGCACGAGCACCTTCGACGGCCTCGCGATCGCCCAGGCGGTGGTCGAGCACCTGCAGGGTTCGGTCGGCTGCCGCACGCTGTTCGCCACGCACTACCTCCAGCTTGCCGCGCTCGAGCGGCTGCCGGACGTGGCCAACGTGCAGGTGCTGGTCAAGGAACACAGGGACCAGCTCGTGTTCCTGCACCAGGTGGTGCCGGGGGCGGCCGACAAGAGCTGGGGCGTGCACGTGGCGCGGCTGGCGGGCGTGCCCGGCACGGTGATCGACCGCGCCCGCGACCTGCTCACGGGCTTCGAGGCCGACGCCGCCGCCCCGGCAGCGAAGCCCCGCCGCAAGCCCGCCCCGCCCGACCAGCTGTCGCTCTTCGAGTGACGGACCGCCTTCAGCATCGCTCGCAATCACGGCTTCCTGCGGCCTAAACTCAGCGAGGGGCTGCCCATGCCCCGGGAGCCGGCGTATGTCGCCACGCGCAGCCATCACCAAGGAGCCGTGCTTCGCACGGCGACCGTAAGCGGGAGCCGACGCCGGGACGGCGGCGACAGCGCGAAAGTCGCGAGGAGAAGCGCCGGCGACATCCGAGTAAGCGGATGCCACGATGGCATCCGCGAACGTCCGGCGACGGGGCATGGGCAGCCCCGAGCCCCCACCAACGTCAGCCGCACTGGTTCATCTTCTCGCGGGGAGTGCCCGCGCCGATGAGTTCCGGCTGCGGCCGCGC
>JBJTIE010000106.1:0-5665 GCA_046094845.1 Planctomycetaceae bacterium
GAGTACCACTCTGCGGCTACAGGTTGCGCACGTCAGGCATGTAGGTGCAGACTGGCAGTCTGCACCTACACGCTGCGCGGGCTGCGATGCTCTCAGGCAGCGTGGACGCAGAGCCGGCGATGGATCGCCTCGATATCGCGAATGGACAGGCTGCCGTGGGGGCGGCTGGCGGCGACGACGCCGACCAGTTCGGCCAGCCGAGCGACGGTCGCCGGAATGCCCGCGGCGAGTTCGTGCATCGTGTGGACGACGGCCTCGTCGGGGCGCGTCGTATCAGGCCGAGTGAGCATGGTGTCGAGCACGCGCTGGGTCTCCGTGAGGGAGAACGGCCGGAGCACGGCCCGGAGCAGCACCGCCCGCTCGAGGTTCGCGTCACGGGCGATCAACGTGAGAAGCCTGCCGTGACCGGCGAGCACGAGGCTCGCAGCAGGCCGCTGCCGTCGGCAGCGGTCGAAGAGCCGTTGGATCATCGTGCCGTTGCAGACGTGGGCGTCGTCCGCCAGCACGACGTCGGGGAGTGGCGAGTCTGCCGCGTCGTCGTGCCATTCCCGGAGACTCCGCACGACCGACTGACGCGAGCCGCCGTGCGCGGTGGTCGTGAGGAGCGACAGGACGGTCGAGACACCCGTTCCGGGCGGTCCGCAGAGCACGGCCAAGCTTCCGGCGCGTTGCACGGCGTAGGCAAGCCTGGCCGCCGCCGCCTCGCGCGACTCGACAAGCGAGCCAGGGCATTCAACGGTCGTCATGATGCAGACTCCGGAGCTGCGGACGGGACGTCGTCGGTGAACGTGAGCACCTCGCCGAGCACCTCGATGCCGAGCGATTCGAGCACCGTGTGCCGCGCGGCAGCGGAGGGGCGATCGGCGCGGCGGACAAGAATCGCAGCCTCGCTGCCGACGACAGAGCGGGCCAGCCACTGCCTGCGGATCGGTCCCGGCGGAAACCAGATGCCCGCATCCACCAGCACGATCCGTTTGTCGTGCGAATGACCGCGTGAATGTCCAGGATTCGAAGCCGCGGCTGCAGCAAGTTCCCGTGGCGTGGTGCAACTCACGTCGCGGCCCCGCTCGCGGAGCACGGCCGCCAGGCATTCAACGAGCGTGGTGCGGCCCTCGCGCGGTTCGCCCCCGGCCACGGCACACACCCGGCGGCCGCGGAGCCGGGCCGCCTCGACATGCGCCGCCAGCGAGTTCCACTCCGGCCAGGCTGCACGCAGCAGTCGATCGACGACCGATTCGCCCCGCGCAGGCACCGCCGGCACGACCGGTTCCTGGGGATCGAGAACGTGTTCACGAAGGAGGGAACGCTCCTCCGCCCCGTTCGAAAGGGAAGGCGAGGGGGTCGGTGCAAGCTCGACGAGCATTTGGACCGAGTCTTCGAGGTCCCGCGAGGAGACTTGTACCGCCCCCGAGCCGGTATTTCTCCCTTGCTCGCGGTCCGCGACCTCCACGCCACGCCGCCACCGCCCCACAAATGCAGCATCGATCTCGTCGAGCGGGATGGTGGTCATGGCAGCGCTCATGGGGTGGGTGTGACCGCGGCCGGCAGGGCTGCGGACGGCGGCTCGAGGGCGAGGCGTTCGGGCCGCTGCTGACTGGCAAACCGCACGCTCTCATGCCACGCCGCCAGCGACCAGGCCACGGCCGCCACCACGGCCAGCGCAGCCACCGACACGGTCGGGAACGGTTGACGCGGTCGCGGCGCCGGCCGCTGGGCCGGTGCGCATGGCCTCGCCGTCGCCTCGTCGTCGAGGGGGCGCAGGCGTGGAAACCGGGCGATGATGTCCATGGCAGGATTCCCTTCGACATGACCATCGTCGCGGGCTGCCGGCTTGCTTGAACCGGGCTCACCTTCGGGGTGGGCAGCCAGCCGCGCGGGGCTGCTTGCGGCCCGCTCCGTGCGCCAGACTGCGCAGTATGCCCCGCCTGCCGGGTTGCCTATGATGCCTGAACAGCCGCGCTTTCGGCGGCCATCGTCACCGTTCCCCGTCACCGTTCGGACTCTCGATGACTGGACCCGCCTCGCCGTCCCGAATCAACGCCCTTCACGACCTGCTAGCCAATCGGATCGCGATCCTCGATGGCGCCATGGGCACGATGGTGCATGCCCTGGCCCTCGACGAGAACGGCTTTCGCGGCGCCCGCTTCGCCGAACACCATCGCGACCTCAAGAACTGCATCGACGTCCTCACGCTCACGCAGGGGGACGCGATCCGCGGCATCCATACCGCCTACCTCGAGGCCGGCGCGGACATCGTCGAGACCAACACGTTCGGGGCGACGAGCGTCGCGCTCGCCGACTTCGGGCTGCAGCATCTGACGCGGGAAATGAATCTCGTCGCCGCGTCGCTGGCCCGACAGGCGGCCGACTCCGTGATGGCGAAAACACCCGGCCGGCAGGCATTCGTGGCCGGCTCGATCGGGCCCACGAACAAGCAGCTCTCGATCGCGGGCAACGTGGCCGATCCGGGCCATCGCGACGTGACGTTCGATCAGATGGTGGCGGCGTATCGCGAGCAGATCGAGGCCCTCATCGAAGGCGGCGTGGACCTGCTGCTCGCAGAGACGGCCTTCGACACGCTCGTGCTCAAGGCCTGTCTCCATGCCATCGAGCAGGTGTTTTCCGATCTCGGCCGAAAACTCCCGGTGATGGCGTCGTTCACGATCTTCGAGGGGGGCCGCACGCTCTCCGCCCAGACCGTCGAGGCCTGCTGGACGACCCTCCCCCACAACGACCAGCTCTCGGCCGGCATCAACTGCGCCTTGGGACCGGAGAAGCTCCGCACCCACGTGGCCGACCTCTCGCGGATCACGCCGCGGCTGGTGAGCTGCTATCCCAACGCCGGACTGCCCAACGCCCTCGGAGGCTTCGACGAGACGCCCGAGATGATGGCGTCGGTGCTCGAGGAATTCGCCCAGTCGGGCTGGCTCAACATCGTGGGGGGCTGCTGCGGCACGACGCCGGCCCACATCAAGGCGATCGCCGACGTGATGCGGAACTACCCGCCGCGGCAGCCCGTCGCCCCGCCGCAACGGAGCCGCTACTCGGGCCTTGAGATGCTCGAACTGCGGCCCGAAAGCAGCTTCACGATCGTCGGCGAGCGGACGAACGTGACCGGCTCGCGGGCCTTCGCCCGCCTGATCAAGGAGGAGCGATACGAGGAGGCCCTCGGCGTCGCCCGCCAGCAGGTGGAGAACGGGGCCAACATCATCGACATCAACGTCGACGAGGGCATGCTCGACGGCGTGAAGGTGATGACGAAGTTCCTCACACTGCTCTCGAGCGAGCCCGAGATCTCCCGCGTGCCGATCATGATCGACTCCTCGCGGTTCGAGGTGCTCGAGGCAGGGCTCAAGTGCGTTCAGGGCAAGGGGATCGTCAACTCGATCAGCCTCAAGGAAGGGGAGGAGAAGTTCCTCGAGCAGGCCCGGATCGTGCGGAGCCACGGTGCGGCGGTCGTCGTGATGGCCTTCGACGAGGAGGGGCAGGCGACCGACGTCGAGCGGCGGGTGTCGATCTGCAAGCGGGCCTACCGGCTCCTGACGGAAGAAGCCGGCTTTCCCCCCGAGGACATCATCTTCGACCCCAACATCCTCACCGTCGCGACGGGCATCGAGGAGCACAACAAGTACGCCGTCAACTTCATCGAGGCGACGCGGCTGATCAAGGCGGCGATGCCGGCCGTGAAGGTCTCCGGGGGCGTGAGCAACATCTCGTTCTCGTTCCGCGGCAACGAGGTCGTCCGCGAGGCGATGCATTCCTGCTTCCTCTACCACGCCATCCAGGCGGGGATGGAGATGGGCATCGTGAATGCCGGCCAACTGGCCGTCTATCAGGAGATCGAACCGGATCTCAAGGAACGGATCGAAGACGTGCTCTTCGACCGGCGGCCCGATGCGACGGAGCGGCTCGTCGAATTCGCCGAGACGGTGAAGAAGCAGGAGGGGAGTGGTGTCACACAGGCCGATACATGGCGGAGTCTCGGCGTGGAGGCCCGGCTCTCCCATGCCCTCGTGAAGGGCATCGTCGATCACATCGACGAAGACGTGGAGGCCGCCCGCCAGCACTACGCGACGAGCCTGGAGATCATCGAGGGGCCGCTCATGCGGGGCATGCAGACGGTCGGCGATCTCTTCGGCGAAGGGAAGATGTTCCTGCCGCAGGTCGTGAAGAGTGCTCGCGTGATGAAGAAGGCCGTCAATCACCTGCTCCCCTACATGGAGGCCGAGCGGCTGGCGGCGGGCACGACCCAGGCCAAGCGGGGCAAGGTGCTCATGGCCACCGTGAAGGGAGACGTCCACGACATCGGCAAGAACATCGTGGGCGTGGTGCTCGGCTGCAACAACTACGAGGTCGTTGATCTTGGCGTGATGGTGCCCTGTACGAAGATCATCGACGAGGCGATCCGCAACGAAGTCGATATCGTCGGCCTTTCCGGCCTGATCACGCCGAGCCTCGACGAAATGGTGCAGGTGGCGCAGGAGTTCCAGCATGCGGGGCTGACGATGCCGCTTTTGATCGGCGGCGCCACCACCTCGGCCCGGCATACGGCCGTGAAGATCGCCCCCAAGTATGCCGGTGCCGTGGTCCACGTGAACGACGCCTCCCGGGCCGCGGGGGTCGTCGAGAAGCTGTTGAACCCCCTCGCCCGCGACGAGTACGTGCGGGCGACCCGCGAGGCCCAGGCCCGCGACGTGGAAAACTTCAAGCGGCGGCAGGAGACGAAACTCGTGTCGTACGCCACGGCCTGCCAGAAGCGCTGGACCACCGATTGGGCGACGGCGCCGATCGACGTGCCCGAGTTCCTCGGCGTGCGTACGCTCGAGAAGATTCCGCTCGGCGACCTCGTTCCCTTCATCGACTGGTCGCCCTTCTTTCTCTCGTGGGAGCTCAAGGGGAAGCATCCGGCGATCTTCGACGACCCCGTCGTGGGGACGGAGGCACGGAAACTGCACGGCGACGCGCTGCGGATGCTCGATGAGATCGTGCGGACAGAAGCGCTCGTCTCCAAGGCAGCTTACGGTTTCTTCGCAGCAAATTCGACCGGCGACGACATCATCCTGTTCACTGACGAATCCCGCTCGACCGAACTCGGCCGGGTGCACACGCTGCGGCAGCAGTGGGAACGGAAAGGGCAGGACATGTTCCACGCCCTCGCCGATTTCGTAGCCCCGCTGGACAGCGGCCGCAAGGACTACCTCGGCGCCTTCGCTTGCACGGCGGGCCACGGCTGCGACGAGCTGTGTCGAAAGTACGACTGCGACCACGACGACTACTCGTCGATCATGGCCAAGGCCGTCGCCGATCGGCTGGCCGAGGCCTGCGCGGAGTGGCTGCACGCGAAGGTTCGCCGGGAGTGGGGCTACGGCCGGCAGGAAGCCCTCTCCACCGACGACCTCATCGAGGAAAAGTACCGTGGCATCCGCCCGGCCCCGGGCTATCCGGCCTGCCCCGACCACACGGAGAAGCGGGCGCTCTTCACCTGGCTGGATGCGGAGAAGGGGGCGGGAATGACGCTTACGGAGAGCTGCGCGATGTTTCCGGCCGCGAGTGTCAGCGGACTCTACTTCGCCCATCCGGAGAGCCGATACTTCGCGGTGGACCGGATCACGCGGGAGCAGGTTGAGGCCTACGCGGCGCGGAAGGGCATGCCGGTGAACGAGGT
>JBJTIE010000107.1:0-30316 GCA_046094845.1 Planctomycetaceae bacterium
GTAGTCCACATGCTCCGCATGTGGCCCACGGCATGAAGGCCACAGGCCCGAGCTATCTCCCCGCAGGTCCGCACACTCCGGCCGTAGTCCGCACACTCCGTGTGCGGTTGGAGGCGTGAAAGCCGAGTGGCCGGCTATTCCGGCAGAGGTGTGCGGACCTGCGGGGAGATAGCTCGGGCCTGTGGCCTTCATGCCGTGGGCCACATGCGGAGCATGTGGACTACGGCGCCAAGCCAGCTACGGCGTCGGCAGCAGCTCGATCGGCTCGGCAGGCGTGGGCTGCGGGCCACTCGGCACGAGCACGCTCTTGGTGCCGTCGGCGGCCGAGGCGTCGTCGAGCGTCCACGCGCCGGTGGGCGTCGCAGTTTTCGTTGCAGGCGTCGTGCCAGCGGCCTGTTGGACGCCGCTGGTGGCGGCCGACGGCTGCGATGGCTTCGCCGCGGCTGGGCTTGCGGGACCGCGCACGATGGCCGGCCGGCGGGGCGGCACGGGCGTCGCCGGAACCGTGAGCGTGGAGCCCGGGGGGAGGATGCGGGCCAGCCGGCGGGCGGTGACTCGATCACGGGGCAGGGCCGAGGCGGTGTCGGGCAGCGACACGAGCGTCGCGGCAGCCACAGCGAGGAATCCACGAATCGCGAATCGGGCGGTCAGGCCGGGCAGCATGGGGCATCTCCCTGGAGAAAGTGGTCGCCGCATTATCGCCGCCCTCCCTGAAATTCGCGAGAGGTTTCTGGCGGCCGTGAAAGACCGTGTCTGGCCTGCGGTTTCGATTGCCGCCGGCCGGCCGTTTGCCCTACAGTGGCGCAGGCCGCCGGTTTTCTCCGCTGATCTTCCCTGGATTGCCAGATGACGTCCTACAACCTTACCCACCTCCGCCAGCTCGAGGCCGAGAGCATCCACATCATCCGCGAGGTGGCGGCCGAGTTCGAAAACCCGGTGATGCTCTATTCCATCGGGAAAGACTCGGCGGTGATGGTGCGGCTCGCGGAGAAGGCCTTCTATCCCGCAAAGCCCCCGTTCCCGCTGATGCACATCGACACGACGTGGAAGTTTCGCGAGATGTACGACCTCCGCGACAACTACGTCGCGAAGGAGCTGGGCTTCAAGCTGCTTGTGCATACGAACGAAGAGGGCCGCGTCCAAGGCATCAATCCGATCACGCACGGCAGCAAGGTGCACACCGACGTGATGAAGACGCAGGCCCTGCGGCAGGCGCTCGACAAATACCGGTTCGACGCCGCCTTCGGCGGGGCCCGTCGCGACGAGGAGAAGAGCCGGGCCAAGGAGCGGGTGTTCTCCTTCCGTGACGAGTTCCACCGCTGGGATCCGAAGAATCAGCGGCCCGAGCTCTGGAACCTCTACAACACGAAGGTGCGGAAGAACGAGAGCATCCGGGTGTTTCCGCTCTCCAACTGGACCGAGCTCGACGTCTGGCAGTACATCCACCTCGAGAAGATCCCGATCGTGCCCCTCTACTTCGCCAAGGAGCGGCCGATCGTATGGCGCGACGGCGTCATGATCATGCGGGACGACGACCGCCTGCCGCTCGAGCCGGGCGAGGTGCCCGAGATGCGGCGGGTGCGATTCCGCACGCTCGGCTGCTATCCGCTCTCCGGCGCCGTCGATTCCAACGCCACCACGCTCCCCGAGATCATCCAGGAGATGCTCCTGACGACGTTCTCCGAGCGACAGGGCCGGCTCATCGATTCCGACGAGGCCGGCAGCATGGAAAAAAAGAAGAAGGAGGGCTACTTCTAGTCCATGTCCCATCAATCAGCTTTGATCGCCACCGACATCGACGAATACCTCGCTCAGCACGAGCGGAAGGAGCTGTTGCGGTTCATCACCTGCGGCAGCGTCGATGACGGGAAAAGCACGCTCATCGGCCGGCTCTTCTACGAGTCGAAGATGATCTACGAGGATCAGTTGGCGGCGATCGCGAAGGATTCGTCGCGGTATGGCACGACCGGCGGCGAGGTCGACCTGGCCCTCTTCACAGACGGCCTGGAGGACGAGCGGCAGCAGGGGATCACGATCGACGTCGCCTACCGCTACTTCTCGACCGACAAGCGGAAGTTCATCATCGCCGACACGCCCGGCCACGAGCAGTACACGCGAAACATGGCCACGGGGGCATCGACGGCCGACCTCGCCATCATCCTCATCGACGCCCGCCACGGCGTGCTCCCGCAGACGAAGCGGCACTCATTCATCGTGTCCCTGCTCGGCATCAAGCACATCGTCGTGGCCGTCAACAAGATGGACATCGTGGGCTACGACCAGGCGGTGTTCGAGCGGATTCGGGCCGACTACACCGACTTCGCCTCGCGGCTCGAACTGCCCGACGTCCACTTCATGCCGATCTCGGCGCTCAAGGGCGACAACGTCGTGGCCCACAGTCCGAACATGCCGTGGTACACCGGCTCGCCGCTGATGCCGCTGTTGGAGACGGTCTACATCGGCTCCGACCGCAACATGGAAGACTTCCGGTTCCCGGTGCAACTCGTGCTCCGGCCCAACCTCGACTTCCGCGGCTTCGCCGGCACGGTTGCCAGCGGCATCATCCGCACGGGCGACGAGGTGATGTCGCTGCCGTCGCGGAAGAAGAGCCGCGTGAAGAGCATCGTGACGTTCGACGGTGAGCTGGAGGAGGCGTTCGCCCCCCAGTCGGTCACGCTCACGCTCGAAGACGAGATCGATTCCAGCCGCGGCGACATGCTCGTGCGGCCTGGCAACGTGCCGAAGGTCGATCACAAGTTCGATGCGATGGTCGTGTGGATGGCCGAAGAGCCGCTCGTTCCCGGCAAACAGTATCTCTTCAAGCAGACGAGCAAGGTCGTGCCCGGCGCGGTCGGCTCACTCCGCTATCGCGTCGACATCAACACGCTTCACCGCCAGCCAGCGCCCACGCTCGCCCTCAACGAGATCGGCCGCTGCGGCATCACGCTCACCAGCCCGATCGCCTTCGACGCCTATCGCCGCAACCGGGCCACGGGCGGGTTCATCATGATCGACCGGCTCACCAACGCGACGGTGGCCGCGGGCATGATCCTCGACCGCGAACCGGAAGACGGCAGCAAGGCCCACTGGGACGACGAGCCCGCGGCCGAGCACATGCAGGCGGTCGCCAGCGGCGTGAGCGACGAGGAGCGGGCGGCCCGGTTCGGCCAGCAACCGGCGACCGTGCTCTTCACAGGGCTTACGGGCTCTGGCAAGACGACGCTTGCCCGGGCCGTCGAGCGGCGGCTCTTCGACATGGGACGGGCGGTGACCGTGCTCGACGGTCAATCGCTGCGGCTTGGCATCAGCCGCGATCTGGGCTTCTCGGCCGAAGAGCGGAGCGAGAATCTTCGCCGTGGCGTCGAAGTGGCGCGGATCCTCAACCAGGCCGGGCTCGTCTGCCTTGCGGCCTTCGTGGCCCCTGACGAGTCTGTGCGGCGGAAGGCGGCGGAGCGGGTGGGCCCTGGTCGATTCCTCGTGATCCACTTGGCGGCACCCGTCGAGGCCTGCCGGAAGCGCGACACCGACGGCACGTATGCCCGGGCCGATGCGGGTGAGATCGCGAACTTCCCCGGCGTGTCGGCCGAGTACGACGCGCCGTCCGAGCCGGATCTCGTGCTGCCGACGCACGAATGGCCGGTCGGCAAGTGCGTCGATGCCGTCGTCGCACTGCTCGAGGCTCGCGGGATCGTGTGAGATCCCCCTGCTTGCGCATGGGGGCTTCTATAAGGCGGGTGTGCGCAAGGGGGGGCTTCGATCGAGCGGGGTTTTCGTTCAGCGTCAGGCCACGCGGTGCTGGACGGCCGCGGCGTCCACCGTCATGAGCCGATTGCCGCGGGCGGCGACCACCTCGCCGTACACGGCGATGATCGACGAGAAGGCGGCCTCGACGCCGAGCTCCATGGCGCGGCGGCGGGCGGCGCGGCCCAGTGACGCCCGGAGCCAGCGATCGGACGCGAGCCGGCGGAGCGTCGCGGTGAGTGTCGCGCCGTCTGCGGCATCGTCGAAAAGGACGGCGTCGATGTCAGGGGTGAGCAACTCGCTCGCGCCGTTGGCGCGGGTCGTCACCACGGGCAGGCCGCTGGCGAGCGACTCGAGCGTGGCGAGGCTGCAGGCGTCGTAGAACGAGGGCTGCACGGCGATGTCGGCCGCGGCGTAGCAGGCCGGCATGTCCGACACGCAGCCCAGATCGACCACCGGTGCCTCGGCGACGGCCTGCCGCGCGACGCGACCGCCGCAGATGAGCAGCTTGAGCGGCAGCCCTTCCTGACGCAGGCCGAGCACGGCGCGGGTCAGCGCCGACATTCCCTTGAGCCGGTGATTGAGGGCCACGCCGATCACGACCACGTCGTCTGGTGCGAAGCCGCAGCGACGCCGCAGGGCGGCGCCGGCGTCGCGGTGCCGGGTCGGGTTGAACCGCCCGGTATCGACGCCATTCGGCACGAGCCGGATGCGGCCCGGCGAGACGCCGTGCAGCGTGGTCAGGTCAACGGCACCACGGTGCGACAGCGCGATGCAGAGCGACCCGGCCGCGCCGAACTGCGTTGCCGCCCGCGCCTGAATCCGGCGGCGCCGGACGGCTGACTGCACCAGCTTCCGCACCGGGCGATACCAGGCGGGGCAGGCGCGGTCGGCCCCGTGCTGGCAGGCCGTCGGCGAGCCGACGTGTGAGTGGAAGATATCGCAGCCCACGGCCACGCCCATGTCGTGGGAAACGTCGGGGGTGATCGAGGTCAGGCAATCGTCAGCCGCCCGAACGACCGCGTTCCAGTTGCGGGTCTCCGGCAGTTGGTGAAACGTGACCGGCAACCGGTACTGGCACTGCCCGCCGGTGCGGCTGATCACGTGGACATCGCAGCCGCGGCCAGCCAGCCAGCCGGCCAGGTCGCGGGTGTAGGTTTCGGCGCCCCCGTGTCCGTCGAAGCGATCGACGAGCAGGGCGATCCGCGGCGGCCGGCCGGTGCCGGTGGAATCACGGAGAGCATAGCGCACCATGAACGGGGATTTCGGACCGTGCGCCTGCCGTTCTGCACTCGAACGGGCGTGAGACGGGCCGATCGTCGGGACGTCATTCCCCAGCTTGCCTCGGCTGTGCAGAGGGCCGCCGGACTGGGAGGTGTGGGCGGCTGGCGAAAACATTTGGTCCGCGACTCCATCGCAGTGTGGCCGCCCGCCGATCCAGTGCTGAAGTGCATCCTGCGAACTCGTGAACCATAGTCTGACCCGAGGTGGTTGTTTCGTGCGGCGACTCCTGGCCCTCACCGAAGACGCTGATTTCGTCTGCTACCGTTACCGCTTGGCCGCGTTCGCACCCGCGCTTACGGCGGGAGGCTGGGGCCTCGAACTCTGGCCGCGGCGACGGGGCCTGCACGACTTCGCCGCCATGCTGCGGGCGATCCGGGCCGCCGATGCGGTCGTCGTACAGCGGCGGCTGTTCAGCGCGGCGAAGGCTTGGCTGATCCGCCGTGCCGCCCGCGTGCTTGTCTTCGACTTCGACGACGCCATCTATTCTCGCGACAGCAATGCGTGTCGTGCCGCGGCCGACCCGGTGCGGCTGGTCAGGTTTCGGCGGATGGTCCGCCTGGCCGACGTCTGCCTGGCTGGCTCCGAGCATCTTCGCCGCGCCGCGACTACCGGGCGTGAAGATGGTCGGGTGCATGTCATGCCCACCTGTGTCGATCCCACCCGCTATCGGCCGGCTGCGCACGACCGCCCGGCCGGCGCCGCCGACCTCGTCTGGATTGGCAGTCCGAGCACGGCGGCGTCGCTCGCCGATGCCCGACCCTGCCTCGCGGCGGCCGCTGCCGCCGTGCCCAGGCTCGAGTTGCATGCCATGTGCGACGCGCGGGAGCGCGACTGCGGCCTGACGGCGCGGCATTCGGCCTGGTCGGCGGTGACCGAGGCCGACGTGCTCGCCCGCGCCGACATCGGCATCGCCTGGCTGCCCGATCATCCCTGGAGCGCGGGCAAGTGCGGATTGAAGGTGCTCCAATACATGGCCGCCGGCCTGCCGGTCGTGGCCAACTCGATCGGCATCCATCGCCACCTGATCGACCACGGCACGACCGGCTTCCTCGCCGACACGCCGGCCGAGTGGCAGCGGGCGGTCGCAACGCTCGCTGCCGATCCCGAGCTGCGCCTCGCGATGGGCCGCGCGGCACGCCGGCGGCTCGAGCGGCACTGGAGCGTGCAGGCCTGGGGGCCACGGCTCGTCGCGATCCTCGACCGTGTCGGGGGCGGTCGCACGAACGATATCCAGCGGAGCGCGGCCGCATGAACGTCGAACGCGCCGAGCCGGGCACGCCGCCGTGGGCTGAACTCGCCGCGCCGCATCTGGCCCGTTACCTCTTTGCCGCGGAGCGAGTCGCGGGCCGTCGCGTGCTCGATCTCGGTTCTGGCGCCGGCTACGGCGCCGCGGTGCTGCGGACTGCCGGGGCGGCCGCGGTGCTCGGCGTGGACGCCGATGCCGCCGCTGTCGCGCGGGCACAGGCGAGGCATGGCGGTGCGGAGGTGTCGTTCACCCTCGGCGACTGCCAGGAGCTGGCCGATGTGGCTGGCGGCTGGGACGTGATCTCTTGCTTCGAGGTGATCGAGCACGTGCCACGGCCCGAGGCACTCGTGGCCGCGGCTGCCTGCCGGCTTGCGGCCGATGGCACATTCATCGTGTCGACTCCCGACCGGTTGGGCACGCCGCCGTTCGTCGCCGGTCGGCCACGCAACCGGTTTCACGAGCACGAGTGGTACCGCGATGAGTTCGCCGTCCTCCTACGGCGGCACTTTCACGACGTGGAGATCCGCGTGCAGGTGGAGACGGCTGCGGCGCAGGCGCGGCGCGATGCCGTGGAGGCGTTGCGGGCGGGACTGATGGCGAGCAACCCGGTCTTCGTCTGGGCGTGGCGCAAGTGGCCGTTCACGCGGCGCGACGCGCGGGGCTGGGCCCGGCTCGCCGGCCTCGCAGCTCCGAGCCTCGCCGACTTTCCGATCGTGCCGGCGGCGGTCGCCGACGTGTATGGAGCGGCGTGGTTCACCGTCGCCATCTGCAGGCGACCGAGTGCCGGGGAAACGCACTGATGGGCATGCTGACGCGGACACCCTTGGGGTGGATGTGGGACGAGTGGCGGCACCGCGGGCGGCAGGCCGGCGACGACGCCGAAGACTTTCTGCTCGTGACGTGGGACTCCTGCCGCTACGACGTCTACACCGCGGCCCACACGCCCGCGCTCGATGGCTACGGCGTCGCGCAGCGGGCCTGGGCGATGGCCACGTACACGCTGCCGGCGCATCAAGCGATGTTCAACGGCTTTCTGCCGCACGTGTTCGAGCCGCTGCCCTTCTACAACCGCTACGTGCAGCAGCTGTGGCGGATCTCACACCGCAATCTCGCCGTGCAGCCGCTGGTGACGTTTCCGGAGTCCACGGTCAGCATCGTCGACGGCCTCCGTCGTCGCGGCTATGCCACGGTCGGCGCCGCGGCGATGGACTGGTTCGAAAAGCCGAGCCCGCTTCAGGACGGCTTCGAGTGGTTTCGGGTGACGGGCACGGCGGCCCGCGAGCAGGTGCGGATCGTCTGCGACCAAGTGGGGCGGCGTGCCCGCCACCGGCCGTGCTTCGCGTTCATCAATTTCGGCGAGACGCACAGCCCGTTTCGCCACGAGGAGATGCCACCGCTCGCAGCCGATCCCGTCGCCGACCGCATGAGTCTCGGCCGGCTCTTCAAGACGGGAGGCGTGCCCGACGCGGCCGGCACGCCCGACCGTGAGCTCTGGGAACGGCAGAAGCAGTGTGCCGAGTATCTCGATCGCCGCATGGCCGATCTCCTGGCCTGCTTCATCGCCCGCGGACGCCCGACGACGGTGGTGGTGACGGCCGATCATGGGGAGTGCCTCGGCGAGCAGGGTCTCTTCGGCCATGCCTTCCATCACGAGAAGGTGATGGAGGTCCCGCTGCTCATCTTTCGGCTGAACGCCCCGCCGCACGCGCCCCCCTCGTAGGCCTGTTGCGGAGCAACGGGCCTACGAGGGGGCGTTTGCAGGCGTGTGCTCCTGCGTGCATGATGCGGAGCCACGAGCCTCGTTCATGTCGGCGACGCTCGAAGTGAGGCCGTGGTTCGATAGCTTCGTGAAGCCGGCCGCGAAAGAGCCGCGAAAGAGGACATGGCATTGGACGAATTCGTTGAGCCACTTGGGATGAGGGTGCTGATCCGCAAGGATGAGAGCCGGCACAAGACGCGGGGCGGCATCGTGCTGCCCGATCAGGCCGAGATTCCCACGATCACCGGCCGCGTGGTCGAGGTGAGCCTGCAGGTCGAGCGGGACGCCGACTTCCCGATCGCGAAGTACGACAAGGTGCTCTTCCATCCGAAGAACTCGATCCCGGTGGACTTCGAGCAGAACAACCTGCTCTACGTCGTGCCGATCGAAGACGTGGTCGCCGTCTTCCGTCGCGACGACGAATCGCGTCCGCAGCGCCGCGGCAAGGCCGGCCAAGACGAACAGGCCACGGGCGACGACGAATAGAACGTCGTCAGGCGGCGATGGTGGGCTGCCGCTCGTGCAGCGGTGTGGACCGGAGGAGGATACAGCCCTGCAGCACCTCGGGACGGCCGGGGCTGCCGACCGCGGCGGTCGGGCAGGCGATCAGGCCACGGAGCTGGCCCCAGGTCTGCTTGAGGGCGTGGGGCACAGAGCAGGCGCTTACGTTGCCGGTCCGCCGCGTGAGACCGTTGACGAGTTCGCCGCGCACGCCGAGTTCATCGAGCTTCATGCCGGTGAACCGCACGATGCCCGTGCCGGCCTGATGGGGCACGACGAAGTTCACGTCTTCGCCGGTCAGGCCGGCGGCGGCGAGCGCCTTGGCGGTGGCTGCCGACATCGCCCGCGGCGCGAGTTCCGCGATCGCCATGCCGTCGAGTGAATAGACGAGCCGCTCGGCTGCGTGGAGCCTACCGCCGTCCGGGGCTGGAATCGCCACGTGCTGCTGCACGTGAAAGTCGAAGGCGGGCCGCTCGGTCGCCTGCTTTTCGGCGTCGGCATGCACAATCTCGAAGTGCACGGGATACCGGCGGCTCGTCGCGGGAGCCACGAGCGTGGCCGAGGCCATGTCGCCGAACAGGCCGGCGGTCTGCCCGCAGGCAAAGTCGGTGATCCGACTGATGCGGGTGGCCACGACCACGAGGACGAATTCATCACGGCCCAGGGCGAGTCGCGGCGCCCAGCGGCGGGAGACGACCGAGAAGGCCCGGCTGTAGCCGCAGCAAAACCAGTTGAGGCCGACGGTGCGGCACCGCTGCAGGCCGAGCAGGCGGGCCAGTTCGTCGGCGGCATGGCTGGGCCGCTCGCGAATCACGTCTTCGGCACCGAGATGCTGGCGGGCCACCGACGGTGGAATGAACGACGGCGTCACGAACGCGATGCCGCGGCAGTCGGCGAGGTTGCAGCCGGTCTCGCGCTGCAGCTGCCGCACGGCCTGCATGCCCATCGCCAGCTCGTCGTCGAGCGAGATGCCGCGGGCCTCGATACCCGTGTGATGAGAAAACTTGCGGGGCATCGTGTCGCCGAACCAGGCGTTCTCCAACTCCCAGGCGGGCTGGTGCACGGCGATGGCGGAGATGCCGAGCGACGGATGGCGACGCATGTCCATGAGATCGTGTGGCGACAGGAATGAGCGGGCGGGAATTGTTGCGACCGACCGCCCCCGAAGCCAGCCGGAAATGACCGCGGAAACACGGCCCTGGCTGACATTCGGGGTCACTTGCCAAGGGTAATTCCGCCCCCGAGGCTCCGCCACGTTCCGGGCTGGTCAGCCCCCGGCCGCCTCAGCGGCCGAGTTTCCGGCGAGAGCAGCCGCGGCCCCGGGCTCTGCCGCTCCTCGGGAAACCCCGGCTTTCTGCAGCTCCACGGTGGTCGCGCCCAGCCCGTCGTAATCACGGTGGTTGCATGAGAGGACAATTACTTGCAGCCCCTGGTCGGCCGCCCGGTCGAGCATGGCCTGGATGCCGGCCAGCCGCGACGGGTCGGCGTTGACGAAGGCGTCGTCGAACACGATCGGCAGGCAGCCGCCGTGCTCTACTGCGAGGATTTCAGCCATCGCCAGCCGGAAGGCAGCCGCCACCTGCTCGCGGGCGCCGCCGCTGAGTCGCCTGAAGGCCAGGGCTATCCCGCCGAAGTCCGGCCGCGTCAGCTCGAGCGACGTGAACATGTCGCCCGCATAGCCGATCGACACCGTCGCATCGGCGCCGAACAGACATCTGAGGTAGCCGGCCACGCGTTCCGCCAGCGGGGCTACGAACTGTGCTTCGATCTCGGCCTTCTTCTCTGCGAACAGCCGCGCGAGCAGGGCGTGGGCCCGGGCCTCACGGGCCGCCTGCCGCTGCGCAGCCTCGGCCACCCGCTCCGCGGCCAGCGCCTGGGCGAGATCGTCCCGCGGGTCGAGCGTGCCCTCGTTGCGGAGGCGTTCGAGCGCGACCGTGCGCTCGGCGATCGCGGCACGGCTGTCGGTGAGCAGTTTCTCGATCGCCCGCTGGAGCCGCGCGGCCGTCTTGCGGAGCAGGTCGGGCTGGAGCCGCTGCAAGGCCGCCTGCGTCGCGGCCAGCTGCTCGTCGGCTGACGTGCGGGCCTGCGTCGCGGCGGTGATCGCCTCCTGTCGCTGGTCGCCATGCTCCTCCACGAGTACGTCCCGCCGCACCTGTGCGTCGCGGAGCTCGCCATCGATCACGCGGATCTCGTCGGCCGCCTGCTCGCGTTGCAGGCGAGCCTCGGCGAGGCGCTGCTCCGCCGCCTGCTGCTCCGCGGCAGTCGTGGCGACGTCGTGCGCGAGGCTGCGTAGCCGCTCGGTCATCGCCTTGCGAGCGGTGGTGGCAGGCTCGAGACCGACCGGGCGAGAGAAGTCTGGCCGCGTCTGGCTGCGGAGCGTCTCTTCCAGCTCGGCGAGCTCGGCATCGAGCGCGGCGAGTTCGGCATCGGCCTTCGTGTCGCCGAGGTCAGCGATGGCCGACCGCTTGGCCTCGAGCGCCGCCTCCACCGTCTGCCGGAGCGGCTGCACCCGCCGGGCCTCGTCGAGATCAGCCACGCCGAGCTGACGGAGGCGGCTCTCCAGGGCCGTAGCCGCCGCGTCGCGAAGCCGTGTGGCCTCGGCCACGGAGGTGCCGCCGCCGGGCGTGATCACGAGCCGGGAACCGCCCGCCTCGAGTGGCGTATCGGCCACGATCGTTTCGGATCGGCCCACGGCCAGCTCGTGATCGCCAAGCCGCACGGCGGAGTCGGCAGCCACGAGTTCCACGCGAGTGGCAATCGCGTCGAGCTTCGCCTGGGCGGCGTCGCGGCCGCGTTCGTGGCTGGCAAGGTCGGCCAGGTCGGCGGCCGTGACAGCCGGCAGGTCAGCGAGTCGCTTGTGGAGCGCGGCCGCCTCCTGCCTGAGGTTGGCGATCCGCCCGCAGCGGCCGGCGAGACCGGCCCGCTCGGTGCGCCGCTGTTCGAGATGCTCGGCCTGCCGGTGAAGCTCGGCGAGTTCCCCCAGTCCCGCATGCTCCCGCTGCCGCTCACGCGCAGCGGACTGGGCGGCCGCGCACCGGGTCGTCGCTTCCTGCTCGGCGGTGATCGCTGCTGTCTGCCGCGCGGCTGTCGGCGTCCGTCGCGCCTCGATCGCCGTGATCCGGGCCTCGCAGTCGCGGATCTGGCGATCGGCATCGGCCACGGCCGCCAGTCGCGCGGCGGCGGCCGTCGCGGCCGCCTGCTGCTCTGCCTGACGCACTTCGAGCGATTGCGCCTCGAGGAGGAGCCGCTCGTTCTCCTCCTGCTCCGTCCGCCGGGCGACGAGGCTCGTTTCGCTCTCGGCGATGATCGTATCGGCCCGCTCGACGATCGCGACGGCCGCCTCGAGCTGGCCGATCGTGGCGCGGGCGGCGGCCACCCGGGTGCGGGCTTCGGCGAGCGCCGCATCGGCCTTACCGAGCGGTGAATCGACCCGCGCCACGCCGGTGTCGCGGGTGCGAGCGGCGTGGGTCTCGGCCACGATCCTGCCGACCGTGGCGTCGGTCTGCGACTCCACCACGCCCCCTTCGTCGAGGCTGCCGAGCCGGCCGCGCAGGCGTTCCAGCGGCTCCTGCATCGCGTCGCGATCGAGCGGATCGGACCCGGCCACGCCCTGCCACACCCAGAGGTGAGCCCACTGCATCCGCAGCTTGTCTTCGGAGTTGCGGCCGCCGATCGCCTCGGCCTGCACCAGCTCGCGGAGCGCGGCCTCGGCCTCATCGTTGCGCAGCGTCTGGCCGCCCGTCACTGCGAGCGTGGTCGGCGCCGTGTTGGTGCCCGTGAACTGTTTCGTCACGGTGTAGAGCGTGCCGCCACTCTCGAACGTGAGCTCGACGGTCGGATGGCCCGGATGAAACGCCGACCGCATCGATTCGAGCACGGCCCCCGAGGCCCGACTGCGGAGAAAGAGGGCGCGGTGCACGGCCTCCACGATCGTGGTCTTGCCCGCCTCGTTTGGCCCGCCGATCACCGTGAGCGTCTCGTCGAAGGCGACGGTGAGCTCCTTGTGGATCCGGTAGTTGCGGACGGTGACGGAGCGCAGCTTCATTCCGCCGCCTCCGCCTGCTGGCAGAGCCCGTGCAGGATGTTCACCGCCTCGCGGGCGTCGTCGGCCTCCGCCGCGCCGGCCTCGATCTGGTGGACGAGCGCCTGCGCCACCCGCGAGATGATCGGATCGTCGGCCCGATCGATGAGCCCGCGGATCTCGTCGGCGGATGGCACCAGCGTCACCTCGTCGCGGACGTCGAGCCGCAGGAGCCGGTGCGACCACGATTCCACCACGCGGTCGAGCTCCCGCCGGGCGGCGAGCGACACACGGCCGCTCAGCCCGAGATCGACGAGGCAGCGGTCGAAGCCCGCCTCCCGCGTGGCCGCTGCGAGCGTCTCTTCGACGCGTGAGGCTGCGTCATCACCGAGATCAAGCGCGGTCTCCACCCAAGCGAACCGCCCCGTTGCGATCGGTTCCACCACCGGCACGCCCCCGCGCGACACCGTCACGCAGGCCACCTGGCCGGGCCGCTGCCCCGCCTTCGGAAACCGGTCGGTCTCGTGGGTGCCGGCATACCAGGCCTTTGGCCCCGCCTGACGGAAGCCGTGCCAGTCGCCCAAGGCCACGTAGTCGATGTCATCGAGCGGCAGACTGTCGATCGCCAGCACGTTGGATGGTCCGGCCACGTCCTCGCCGTCGGCCTGCGAGCCGAACGTGCCGGTGCTGCCGTGGGCGAGCACGATCCGCGGCCGATCGCCGTAACCCGTGAGATCGAACTGCCGGATCCACGCCGTGGGATCGCTCGCCGTCTGCCGTTGCAGGAGCGGGCAGGGGAGGATGACGGCGTCGTCGCGCTCCACTGCCGTCTGTTCGAGCAGCACGTGCAGGTTCGGGGCCCGCGTGCGCTGTTCGGAGAGAAAGAAGGGCTGCTCCCACAGGCAGCCGTGGCCGCCATGGTCGTGATTGCCCGGGATCACGTAGACGGGCACGGGGATCTCGCCGATCACGCCGAGCGCATGGGCGACGACCGTCTTGGTGGGCGTGGGGGAATCGAAGAGGTCGCCGGCCACCAGCACGAACCGCGCCTGCCGCGCCACGACCGCCTCACGAATCCGGCGGACGGCCTCGATCCGCTCCTGTTGCACGAGCGTGCGTTTGGCGGCGTCGCGGATGCCCGCGAACGGCTTGCCCAGCTGCCAGTCGGCGGTGTGGATGAACGTGGTCACGATACAATGCCTTCGATGTCAGCCGAGTGTATACCGGCGTTCAGTATGCGATCAAGAGGGGCGGCCGACGCCAAGGCGGTCGGCGAGGCCGGTCGCACGGCGGATCGGCCGGGCGATCGCGGCGCGGATCACCTCTTCCGAGCCGACGATCGTCACTCGTCGGGTCGCCCGCGTCACGCCCGTGTAGAGCAGCTCGCGGGTCACGATCCGGCTGGGCTGCTCCGGGAGCACCACGATCACGTGGGCATATTCGGAGCCCTGGCTCTTGTGGATCGTGAGGGCATGCACCGTGGCGACGTCCTCGAGCCGTGACACCGGCACCAGTCGCACGCCCTTGCCGACCGGGAAGGCCGCGTCGCTGCGGCCAGAATCGGCGGCCGGCACCACCACGCCCATGTCGCCATTGAAGAGATCGAGCGCGGGATTGTTGCGGGCCACCATCAGCGGCCGGCCCGCATACCACCGCTCGCTCGCCGCCACGCCGAGACGCCGCTCCACGAGCGAGTTGAAGCCCGCCACGCCGAACCGTCCCTCACGATGCGCGCAGAGCACCTGCAGCTGCTGTCGGGCATCGACCGCGGCGCGGGCCTCGCCCCGCTCGGCGAGCTCACACACCCCGCGGGCATGCGCCACGACCTCCGCCACGAGTTCCTCGAAGGCTGATGTGTTCGGCTGCACCCAACGGATCGCCGCGGCGTCGTCGGCCGGTGGCGTGCCTGCGTCGGCACGGCGATCGGCCGCGGGCGTCCACTGGCCCGAGAGGATCTCCAGCGCCTGCGGGATGCCCGGCGCACCGGCCAGGATCGCATCGGCGAGCCCGCCGATCCGCGGCCCGAAGCGGTGGCGGACGGTGAGCGTGGTCGTGCGGTCGGCGAGCGGTGCGGATGGATCGCGGGCAGCGGCCGCGATGTCGCCGAGCACCGACCCGGCATCGACGCTCGCCAGCTGGTGCGGATCCCCCACGAGCAACAGCCGTGTGCCCGCGCCGAGTGCGGCGAGCAGGTGGTGCATCAGCGAACTGGAGAGCATCGAGGCCTCGTCCACTACGACGAGGTCGTAGCGGAGTGGATTGTCGGCCGAGAAGCGATACCGCGGCGTGCCGTGCGGCCGGTAGCCGAGCAGTTTGTGGATCGTGACCGGCCGGGCCGCCTCGACCGCGGCCCGCACCTCGGGGGCCGCCTGTCGCACCTCGTCGGGCGCGTGGTCGTCGTGCAGGCGATTGCGAAGCGCCTCCTGCATTCGCGCCGCCGCCTTCCCTGTGGGCGCGGCCAGGGCGATCCGTGTGTCGGGCGCCGCGCGATAGACCTCGATCAGTCGCCTGGCCACCTGTGTCGTCTTGCCGGTGCCCGGGCCGCCGAGCAGGATCTCGATCCCGCCGCCGTCGGTCGTCAGCCGCCGCGCGATCTCGCGCTCCTCGTGCAGCGACCGGGCGAGATAGAGACGACTGCCGTCGAGAGTGAACGGCGTGCGCGAGTCGAGGCCACCCACCAGTTGCCCGGCCGTGGCCAGCGACTGCCGCCAGAGCGTGGCGTCGGTCGGCCAGTCGAGGTGGTCCGCCGCGGTGAGATCGATGCTGCCGGCCCAGTCGGCGATCTCGTCGAGCAGCACGCATGTGTGGCCGTCGCGGGGCGCGCGGAGTGCGAGGCCGAGCGCGAGCCAGGCCCGGAGGTCGGGCGCCGGGGGCACGGGCTCGCGGCTGGCGATCTCCACGAGCAGGGCGACGGCGGCCACGTCGTCGCCGCTGATCACGCCCGCATCGACATAGGCCGCGAGTTCGGGAGGTGCCGTCATGACCGCACCCCCGTGAGATCGCCGGCGAAGAGATCGCTGAGCCGCCGCCAGATTCCCACCGGCGGCTGCCAGGTGAACACGCCATACCGCCGGCCGTCGGCCACGGCGGGAGTGGTCGGGCCCTGCATGCCGCGGATGAAGCCGTAGACGATGCCGGCGATGCACTCGCCCGGATCCCAGTCGGCGGGATGCCGCCGGCCGAGCCGCCAGCGGAGCATTCGCCATACGGCCGTGCCGTACACGAGCGCCTGAAGCGGATAGTGGTGATGGGCCATCGCGACATCGAGCCGCGCGGGCGCGTAGGCCGCCAGCGGCTGCGAATCGTCGCGGCGATGCAGGCGGTTGGTCTTGTAGTCGGCGATCAGGAGTTGCGGACGATCCGGCGCGGAGCCGGGCACCCGCAGCACGGCGTCGATCGATCCATTGATGAGGCCGGCGAGCGGCACGTCGAAGGCCCGCCCCGCGAGCGTGTCGGCATACTCGGCCAGCCGATCGCCGGGGGCGAGGAACTGCCGCAGTACCCGGCCGACGTCGCGGGCCCGCACGTCGCGGTCGAGGAGCGCGAGCCCCATCTCGAAGTTCATCTCCGCGAGCCGGTCGGTGGGGCCGAAGTTGGCGAACCGCAGATTGCGAAATACCGCGGCATCCGGTCCACCGAACGGCGTCTCGAGTGCGGACGTGATCATCGCCGCGAGCGCCGGCTGATGCGGCTGGAGCAGCTGCGACGTGCCCACCGCGGCGACAGCCGCGCGGACCGCTCCGGCCCGCTGGTCTGGCTCGACGTCGGGTCCTGCCTCGATCCGCTCGAAGATCTCGTGGACGGCGCTCCCGAACGCGGTCCCAGCCGGAAGATCGGCGATCGTGAACGAGCCGAGGTCGGGCGTGTTGACCGCGGATGACGCGCCGTCGCCGGCCGCCTGATCCGCTGCCGCGTCCTGCGACGGATTCTCATCGTGGCCACTGCCGACTGGCGCGTGGGCGTCGAACGTCGTGCGGCCTGCCCGGCTCGCGATGTCGCTGAACGACGTGCGGCGATAGGTCTGCGCAACCCGTGCAGGTGCCGGCGCGAGCGTCTGTGGCGGCGGATCGGCGGTTTCAGCAACCGGCTGCCACCGCCGCGGCTCGGGCAGCTCGTCGCTGGTCCGCACCGCGATCCAGGCCGCGTGGGCCGCGTCGATGGCCGCGGCCGACTCGGGCGCCTGCGGCATCACGGCAGGCAGCAGCGACTGCGGCCAGCGGGCGTCGCGGATGATCGAGACGTGGTGCTCGGGCCGCGTCACGGCGACGTAGATCAGCCGCCGCACCTCGTCGTACTCCGCGGCGAGTACGGCCTCCTTCGACGCATCGGCCGTGCCCACGGCGGTGACAGCGTAACCCACGTCGAGCCGGCGGCTGCGGTCGGCGTAGTAGACGGCCGGCTGCGAGGCTGACCGCTTGCGACCCCAGCCATCCACCACGACCACCCCGGGAAACTGCAGCCCCTTCGCGGCGTGCACCGTCATGATCCGCACGGCCGCCGCGTCGCTCTCCACCCGGCGGCTCACGAGCTCGGCCTTCTCGTCCGTCGCCGTCAGCGCATCGACATGCTCGAGCATCTGCCGCGCATGAATCCCTTGGCCACCGGCCGCGTCGTGGAGCAATTCGGCGAGATGCGAGAAATCGACGATCCGCCGCTCGCCACCGTCGCCCGCCGCCACCCTCTTCGCCACCTCCGCGTCGCCCATGATCGCCGTCGCCAGCGCGGCCATGCCCTGCGCCTGGAGCGCGGCATGCCACTCGGCGATCCCCCCCTGGATCCGCTGCTCCTCGGCCTCGCCGAGACTCGCCACCTCCGCAAGCGGCACGCCGAAGAAGGCCGTGGCCGCGGCCCGTCGCGTACGGCCGATATCGCTCGGCCGCTCCATCGCCGCCAGGAGGCTGCGGATGTCGGCGGCCATCTGCCCCGCCATCACGCTCGCCGTGCCGGTGGTCACGGCCGGGATCTTGAGGCTCACGAGCCGCTTCGCGATCTCCGCGCCGATGCGGTTGGATTTGACGAGCACGCAGACCTCATTCGGCTTGAACGGCCGTGCCGCGCCGGCGTCGGTCGGCCTGAAGACGGGCTCCGTGAGCAGTTCGTGCACCTTGCGGGCCGCGGCCGCCGTGAGCGAACCGGTGCCGGCGTCGAGAAACTCCACCGGCACGAGGCCATCGACCCGCGGGGTCTCCCGGCCCGGCGCCGGCTCGACATCCACATAGCGGATGCCTGGGCCAAACGTCGCGCCGGCCATCAGGGCGTTGAGGCCGTGGAGCAGGGGGCCGTCGCTCCGGCGGTTCACCGTGAGCGTGCGGCGCGGGGGCACGCCGTTCTCGAGCGGCACGCCGTCCTGGGCGTGCTGCACGTAGGCCGTCACATCGGCGCCGCGGAACCTATATATAGCCTGCTTCGGATCGCCGACCGCGATCAGCGGCCGCGGGCCGTCCGGCGGAAAGAGGGCATGCAGCAGCTCCCACTGCAGCCGGTTGGTGTCCTGGGCCTCGTCGACGATCGCGAGCTTGAACCGGCCCTGGAGCGTGGCCAGGAAGTCGCGCTTCTTCGCGGCCACGGCCGGCGGATCGGCGGCGACAATCGTCACCTCCTCCCAGGCCCGCACGAGCAGGTCGTCGAAGCTCGGCGTGGCCCGCATCCGCTCGCGGACCCGCGCGGCGCAGGCCTGCACGAGGTCGGGCGCGCGGGCCAGCAGATCGGCCTCCTCCGGCGTGCAGTCGCTCCGATCGGACCAGGCTTCGATGAATGGATCGCCCACGCAGCAGCGCACGAGCGGCCGCAGCCGCCGCTCGTCCCAGGCCCGGCCCGCCATCGCCTCCACCGCCACCGCGTCGGTCACCACCTCGTCGAGCACGCGGTCACGCAGCTCCTCTTCACCGGTGTCGGTCGCCTCGATCCCCGCCAGCCGCAGCACGCGGGAGCAGATCGAGTGGATCGTGCCGATGATGGCCGTGTCGAACTCGGCGACGGCGCGTTCCAGCCGGCGGGCCATGGCCGGCTTGTCAGTCATCCCTGCCAGGTGGGCATCGAGCTCGTCACCGCGGTAGCCCGCCGGCGGCTGGCGGCCGCGAAGCAGCTGGGCCGACACGACGAGCCGGCTGCGGATTCGCTCCCGCAGTTCGGCGGCCGCGTTGCGGGTGAACGTCGTGACCAGGATCTCACCGATGCGGAGATCTTCCGTCGTCGCGATCGCGCGGGCGATGGAGGCTGCCACCATATGCGTCTTGCCCGTGCCGGCGCTCGCTTCGACGAGCGTGCCGTTTGGCAGCGGCGCCTGGGTGATGTCGAAGTGGGCGTTCATGTGAGCGTGTAGGTGGTGCTGGACGACGTGAGGCGGAAGAGGCGGCTGTAGCCGTCGAGAAATGCCCGTTCGGGGGTATCCTCGCGAAACACCTCGGCGAAGACTGGCGTGAGGCCGTAGGCGATCGCCTCGGTCGTGCCCGGATAGAGCGACTCACCGGTTTCGGGATGGCGGTCGGCGATGAACGATTCGAACGCCTCTGCTCGCTTCTGCGGGTCGACACCGTCGAGGCCGAAGAGGCCGCGGCGGCCAGAGAGCGCCTCGCGGGCGAGGCGGCACCAGTCGGCCAGCCGCGCGAGCGGATCGACGTCGGGGCCGAGCACCACCCTGCGAATCTGGCAGGGCTCCACCGGCCGGCCTGCCTTCGTGGTGGCGCCGGGAGTCCAGTCGTTGTGACGGGCCACGACCTGCACCTCATCGATCGCCAGTCCCGCGGCCCGCGCCACCACGAGCCGCAGTGCCGCCATGTGGAGCGGGCGGTCGTACTCGTCCTTGCCCCCCTTGCCGGCGCGGACGGTCACGATCTGCCGCGTCGCCTCGTGTAGGCCGGTGAGGTGGCCGATCACCTGCTCGCGGCCGACGGCCAGCCGCACCTCGTGGGACTCCGCGCCGACGAGCGGCACGTCGGATCGCTGCGCCTTCGTGAGGATGCCAGCTGCCAGCTGCTCGATTTCCGCGAGCTGCCACTCACCGAGCGGGCCGAAGGGGAGCCGGCCACTCGCGCGGACGGCCTCCCGCCAGGGGTCGATGCCCGCGGGATCGGCGAGCGCGACGGCCAGCCGTTCGAGCGTCAGCTCACGAACCTGCTTCTTGCGGAGCACGAGTGGCAGCGTGGCAGGGGTGACGTCGGCGGACGACCGCCAGGTGTCGATGCCGAGCGTCTCTTCGAGGAACAGGAGCAGCGGATCGCGGACGAGCTTTTCGAGAACGGTGAGCTCCAGGAGCGGCTCGCCGGCTGCGGGCGGCGTGATGGCCGGCCGTGGCTGCGATCCGGTTCCGGCGGCGTCGGCAACCGAATCGGTGCCGATGACGTTCGCGATCTCGAGTGCGACGGGATCGTGGCTCCAGGCACCGCCGGGCTGCACGCGATCGGCCGTGAAGTTGTCGGGACTCAAGTGATGCCGCGGATGTTCGATCTCGATGCCGCACGGCTTGTCGTGCTTCTCGCGGCGGACGCCATGCCGCACGGCGAAGTCGGTGAGCTCGGCCAGCGGCGTGACGAGTGGAAGCGGCTCGTTGGTCTTCACGCTGCGGCCGTTGCAGGTGATCACGAGCCGGTCGCGGGGGGCCAGCAGGCAGTCGAGCAGCGATCGCCGCTGGTCAGCCCGCGGATCGACGTCGCCCACGAGCTGCTGTCGCGCCACGAGGTCGTCGCCGTCGGCCTCCGACACGCCCACCGCGCCGTCGTCGTAGCCGATCACGCACATGACCCGAAACGGCACGCCCCGCACCGGCACCATCGACGTGGCCGTGATCGCGCCGGTGTGGAGCCGCTGTCGGCCCGACTTCTCCGCGAACCAGTCGCCGAGCAGCCCCCGCACGTCGGCGAACGGCACCGGCTGCTCCGCCGCGGCCGTGTTGTATGCCGCCAGCCGCAGCCGCCGCAGCTGGGCGAGCGGCTCGGCGAGATCGCCGCACTCGGCGCCGCACAGGTCGGCCAGTGCCTGCTCGATCGCGTCGCACCAGGCGGCCACGGGCCGCGGATCTGCGGTCGCGGCGTCGAGCGTGCGAACCACGTCGAGGATGCGAACGAGCTTCGTGATCGGGGCAATGTCGGCCGGGTCGAGGCCGGCCAGCGGCACGACGCCGCCGAGCTCGGGCCTGGCCAACGCGTCGGGGAGCGTGGCTCCGAGCAGCATCCGTTCAAGGCCGAGCTTCCAGGTATGCACGTCGGGTGCGGCGTCGAGCGTGAGGCCGTGGCGGGCCCGATGGCCAGCGTCGAGGCCCCAGCGGATCGCCGTCCGCTCCGCGAAGTCTGCCCACGTGGCGACGGTGTCGTCATCGACGCCGAACCGCGGCCGCACGAGCGGATGACCGGCGACGCCGAGCACGTCGTCCACCGAGCATCGTGATCCCGGTAGGGCAAGGAGCGCTTCGAGGAGTTCGACTCCCGCGCTCACCTCGCGGATGCCGCGGTCGGCCACGACGAGCGGCAGCGAGATCGTTCGCTCATGGCCGGCCGCATCCTTGATGGTGATCGTGCGGGCGAACACCGCCTCGAGGTGCGGCGCAGCCTGCTCAATGCACGGGCTCACGATCGCCACCTCATGTGGCTCCAGGCCGTCGATCTCCACGAAGGCCTGAAGGAGCGCGTCGTGCAGCACCTCCGCCTGCCGGGAGAGGCTGTGGCAGCGATGGATCACGAGCGAGCGGTCACTGGCGAGATCGTGATCGTGAGTTGCGGCCTCGCGACCCTCCGCGATCGTGCGCTGCATGCGCGTCAGAAGCGTGTGCGCCGGCCGCGTCGTCTCGGCCGCATGCGCCGCCACTTCGACGCCCTGGGCGGTGAGCAACTCCTGCAGGTCGCGGGCCCCCGCGAGCCACACCGGCAGCAGCTGATCCACGCCGTCGAGCAGCTCGGGCTCGAGCCGCCGCTGCACCGGCCGGCCGCGGAGCTTGGGCTCCAGCGGCTGCTGGCCGATCTTCGACCACGCGTTGTGCAGGCCGGGCGACGGATGCACGAGCAGCACGTCCACCTCGCAGGCCGTGCCCAACTCCTGCAGGCAGTCGAGCTGTGGCAGCGACAGCGACTGCAGGCCGGCCACGAGGATCGGATCGCGGCGCGACAGATGAGCGACGCTGCGACGGGCCGGCGGAGAATTCGCGTCGATGTGCCGCCGCACCGCCCGCCAGAGATCGAACTGCCACTGGTCGGCATCGCGGAGCAGGGCTGGCACCGGGATGCCGTCCCGCTGCTCGTCGTTGGCCGTGGGGGCGAGGACGCGGTTCTCGCCGGGCCGTTCCCATTCGAGGATCATGCCCGGCCGCCGCACCTGGTATTCGTCGAAGAGGCCCGCGATCCGCCGCGCGGCCGCGAGCGGCTCGCGATGGACGTCGAACGGGATGCCGAGCTGATCGGCATCCGGCTGGGTGATCACATGGAGCGCGGCGAACGTGAGCCGGTCGAACGACCAGGGATCAGGCTCGCGGCTCCGCGGCGGCTGGAGCAGAGAGAGGATCGTGCCGGGGTAGGCCAGTTCGACGTGGGCCACAATGCCGTCGCCGCGGGCGGCTGGCCCGCCGCTCTGGCCCACGCGGCGGGCCCGTTCGCTCCAGAGCCACGCCTTCGCCCCGGCCGTCGGCACGACGATCCGCGGCTGGGCGAAGAGGTCGCGGTCGCGCTCGAGAAACTCGACCGCCGGGGCGACGACTTCCTCCAGGTGCGACACGTAGCGGATGGCGAGCGGCATGACGGAGCAGGGTACACGGTCGGTCAACAGAGGGGGAGAAATGCGCCTGCGCGGCTCGTCGCGCCGGCCGCGAGACCATCGACTACGATGCTCCGAAAGGAACCCCTGATTCGATGGCCAGTTTTCGCCGACATCTCCACGCCCTGTGTTCCGCGGGCCTGGGGCGATTCGGCTCCGAGCAGACGCCCGTGGCCCGCATGCGCGAGGTGCTCGCGCGGCTGTGGCCGCGGGATCCGGGCATTCCGCTGGTTCGGATCGGCCGCGAGTTCGACGGCGGCTATCTCGTGCCCGACGATCTCGCCGGCATCACGGCCTGCTTTTCGCCGGGCGTGGACGTGCATGCCAGCTTCGAGCAGGAACTGGCTCGGCGGGGCATCGCCTGCCATCTCGTCGATCCGTCGGTGCCGGGGCCGCCGCCCGGATGCGAAGGGATGTCGTTCGAGCGGCGGTTTCTCAGCAGCTACGACTCCGACACCCACACAACGCTCGGCGCCTGGGTCGCCCGACATGCGGCTGACGACGCGGGCGACATGCTCCTTCAGATGGACATCGAGGGGGCGGAGTTCGATGTCATTTCGAACGTCACCCCAGCGCTCCTGCGCCGGTTCCGCGTGCTCGTGATCGAACTCCACAAGCTCGACTGGATCGCCCAGCCGTTCGTCTGCGACCGAATCGACAACTGCCTGACGAAGCTCGCGGTCGACTTCGTGCCCGTGCACCTGCATCCCAACAACGCGGCGCCCATGCGGGCGGCCGGGCCCCTGCGGGTGCCGCGGAGCATCGAAGTGACCTACCTCCGCCGAGACCGCTGCCCGCCCGTCATGCCGGAGGCCCGACTGCCGCATCCACTCGATCGCGACAACGTGCCGGGCCGTCCGGCAAGCATGCTCTCGGCAGATTGGGGCGAGGGCCGGATCAGATCAGCTGGAGGTTGACCGTGAAGCCAACCGCCAGCCGGCGTGAACGCGTCGCGTGTCATTTGCGCGAAGGCGGATTCCTCAGAAAGATTGACGCGGCCAACGCGATACATATACTTCTGTGCAGGAAACGCGTTTTCTGGCTACTATAAAGGACCCCAACATGAGCCCCGCCAAAGAAACGATGATCGACATCATCGGTAGGCAGCCGGATGACAGTACATACGATGAGATTCTGCGGGAGCTCGCGTTTGCCCGGATGGTTCAGCGTGGGCTCGACGATGCTGCCTCCGCTCGCACGCATAGCGATGACGAGGTCGCCGAGGTGATCGATTCGTGGCGGAAATAGCGTGGACGTTCGAGGCAGTGCGGTGCCTGGAAGAAATCCACGAGTACATCGCGGGCGACAACCCTCGATCTGCTGGTGAAGTTGTGCGAGGCATTTATGCCAAGGCGCAACTCCTTCGCGCGCATCCACGGCTTGGGCAGCGGTATGAGCCAATTCGTGATCGAGAGGTTCGCGAAACCTCGTATGGGCACTACCGGATCGCATATCTGATCGTGAACGAGGCTCGCATCACGATACTCGGGGTTTTCCACGGAAGCATGGACATCGAACGGCATCTTCGATGAGTACCTTTTCTGCCTTGCCGGAGACGACTTTCCGTGGCGGCAGGCTACCCCGGCCGACACGCCTGCGATCGAGGGTAGGATTGGTGGGCCGTTCACACCGACCCCGGAACCGCGCGCCATGTCACGATCCATTGCCTCGCGTCGCCGCAGGCGGCTCTCCCCCTCACGGCTCTCGTTCCAGCGGCTCGAGCCCCGGCTCGCGCTGGCGGTGATCGACCCCATCTTCGTGCCGGTGGGCAATGCGCGAAATGCCGCCGATCCCACGACCGGCTACGGCCGCGTCACCGAGGCCTATCGGATCGGGAAGTACGAGGTGACGATCGGCGAATACGCAGCCTTTCTCAACGCCGTCGCCACCGACGATCCCGCCGGTCTCTACCACGATGCGATGGCGACAGATCGGACGTCGGCCGGCATCGTCCGCGCCGGCACCGCGGGGAGCTTCACATACACCGTGACCGGTCCGGCGGGCATCACGCCGGCAGGTGCGACGAGCCCGGCCAATCGTCCGATCACCTACGTCACTTGGTTCGATGCCGCACGGTTCGCCAACTGGATGGCCAACGGCCAGCCGAGCGGCTCCCAGACCGCAGCCACGACGGAGAACGGCGCCTACGACCTCACGGCCCTGACGGCGGGCACGCTGCCGACGAGGAATGGCGTGAACCCCAACACGGCTGCGGCCCCGACGTTCTTCCTGCCCACGGAAGACCAGTGGTACAAGGCGGCCTTCTATGACCCTGCCCTGCGGAAAGGCCGGGGCGGCTATTTCTCCTACGCCACCCGGAGCAACGCCACGCCCGGCAACGTGATCGGCGCCGCGGCCAACCAGGTGAACTACATCTTCTCCACCGGGGCGATGACAGTCACGCAGCAGCCCACCATCGACCCGACGCAGAACTACCTCACGAACGTCGGGGCCATGCGGGCCAGTCCGAGTTCCTACGGCACGTTCGACCAGAACGGCAACGTCTGGGAGCTGACGGAGTCGGCGGGGATGACAGGCGGAGCGGTGATGCTCCGCGGCGGCGCCTGGACGTCGTTCACGACCTACCTCGCGTCGGGCTACCGGCTCGGCGTGGCGTCGGAGGGTGTCGGCTCGAACGCCGGCTTCCGGATGGCAGCGCTGTCGGTGGCGGCCAACCCGGTCGTGATCGACCTCGTGCCGGTGGGCGATGCGGGGAACGCCGCGGATGCCACGACCGGCTTCGGGGCGGTCGCCACCGAGTATGCGATCGCGCGGACGAGCATCACCATCGGGCAGTACGTCACCTTTCTCAATGCCGTGGCCAGAGCCGACCGGCACGGGTTGTACGACACGGGCATGTCCACCGATCTCGCCGTCGCGGGCATCACCCGGGTCGGGCGGCCGGGCTGCTACTCCTACAGCGTCATGAACAACGACGGCTCCGCGGCCAACCGCCCGATCACCTACGTGAGCTGGTTCGATGCGGCCCGGTTCGCCAACTGGATGGCCAACGGCCAGCCCTCCGGCAAGCAGAATGCCCGCACGACCGAGAACGGCAGTTACAACCTCGCGAAGTCATCCGGCGGGAAAGCCGTGCCCCGCAATGCGATCAATCCCAACACCCGGGCCACGCCCACGTTCTTCATCCCCACGGAGAATGAGTGGTACAAGGCGGCCTACTTCACGCCCGACAAGGGTGGCTCGCCCGGCTACTATCTCTACGCGACGCAGCAGGACGTGGCGCCGACGAACAACCCAGCCGCCACCAGTGGGCCGATCGCCAACTATCTGATGGGTACCACGTACACCGTCACGCAGTCGACTGTCTTCTCGACGACACAGAACTACCTGACCGACGTGGGGGCGTTCGCCACGAGCGGCAGCCACTACGGGACGTTCGACCAGAACGGCAACGTCTACCAGTGGAACGACCTGTCGGGAGCGGCTGGCAAGTTCCGCGGTCTCCGCGGCGGCTTCTGGGTCGGAGGGGCCGTCACGCTCCAGAAATCCACCTTCACGCAGGCGACGGCGACCCGGCAGGCCAACGACACCGGCATTCGCCTCGTCGGAACCCTGTCCGCTCCCTGAGCCAGCCTGTCCAGATCGCGGATAGGCTCGGTTCTACGGACTGCTTCGCGCGCGGAGCGTGTCGCTCGGCCGCTCGCCGAAGCGGGCGGTGTATTCCGGGATCAGCGTCGCCATGCGGGTGAGGCCGCATGTGGCCGCAATTCCACGGACGGTGTCACCCGGCAGCGACCAGCCGGGTGGCGTCGCAGTCGAAGGCGTCGATCGTGCTGCAGAGCGACCGGATCACCGGCAGCCAGTTCATGCCGCGTACCTGCAGCGGCACGATCCGCGATTGCGACAGTTCGAGTGCGTCGAGGCTCGCGTGCTTGAGCCTGGTCATGCCGGCGGCCGTTTTCGTGACTGCTGTCTCGACCATGTCGAGCCGCAGAAACGCTCCACCCGACGACTCGGCCTCGATCTTTTCGCCGGCGGGAATGAAGAAGGCGTGGTGTGGTGCCGCCCAGCGATACTCCTCGCGGCCGGAGCGAACCACCGATTCCACGTCGCCGAACGGGATCACGAGCGTCAGCCGTCGACTGCAGTGATCGGTGGCCTTCGGCGTGCCCGATCCGGCCACGAGACTCACGCCGGGCAGAGCCACATTCTTCAGCAGGATCCGAAAAGCGTCAGGCTTCCCGATCGCACCGAATCGCGATGGGGCATCGGGGAGGCGGGCCAAAAACTCGCCGCACGTCGCCTCGCACGTGAACAGCTTCGCGGTCGCCAGGCCGAAGGGCACGGCGGGTAGGTCACCGAAAGTGGCGGTCGGAAACGGCATTCAACAATGTTCTATCGGGTGGTCGGGGTTCGACGCCCACCATCATCATGCAAACATCATGCAAAAACGGACAAAAGTCGCCGCATTCCGGCCGCGATGCGGAATCTCCGCGGGAATCTCGCCATTTTGCCCATCTTTGGCGGTGTCGCAATCCGCGAGCTACGCTGGCAAACACGCTCGCCGAGGAACCAGGGTGCGGGCGGCGTCAGCCTTGTGACGCAGGGCGAGGGCGTGACTCACGGGATTCTGCTGGCGTCCAACGTGGTGACCGCCAGAGGGCCGAGGTAGCCGCACGCACTGTCGACAACGGTGCTGCCGCGAACCTGCTGGGAGTGGTGATGGTCGACGGGGTCGCCGCCCCGGGCCAGTTCGCCGCATCGCTTGCCAAGATCGATTCCTTGGGCATCCCGCTCTACCAGATCGCCTCCCCGCCGCAGGCCGCGAATAACTGGGGCAGCACCACCGAGCAGCTCGCTGCCCTGCACCCCGACCAGTTCGTGGGTGTTCAGTTCGACGATGGCAGCCCCCTCGACGCCGTGATCACGCTCGCCACCGGCTGGATGAATGACTTCTACGCGGGGAATGGGCCGACCGACCCGCTCTACGGCCTCTACGGCAACCCCAACGACGGCACCTACGTTTCCAACCAGCCGATCGTGCTGGGCGACACGGGAGCCACCGTGCTCCCCGCGCCGCCGTCAGCGCGGCTGCGTTAGGCAGGGGCAGTTCGGCGGCAGCACCACGCGGATGCAGGCCGGCTCGACAGTAAAACGTAGCGTCGTGCACTGCAGCGGCTCGCCGTCGAGGTTCACTGGGATCGGCGCGGGCGCCGTCACCTCGATCCACGGCACGCGCAGCCGCTCGACGTATTCGCCGGCACCGTCGGCGGCGAGGATCTCCGCCACCACCTGGGCCGCGGCTCCACGCGGAAACTGCCGCAGCGCCACCACGTCGAGCAGGCCGTCGTCGAGCAGCGCCGCGGGGGCCAGCGGTTGTCCGCCCCCCGCCTGCCGGCCGTTGCAGATCGCCCCTACAACGATCCGGCCGGCCACCGCGCCGGCGGGCGTGCGAATCGCGCAGTCGTAGGGCGTGAAGTGCACCGCCTGCACCAGCCCCATCAGCGTGTAGGCGCCCCCGCCGAGGAAGTTCTTGAGTTCCACGGGCGTGCTGGCGGTGACCGCCGCCCCGAAGCCCCCCGACGCCACGTTCACGAAGCAGTCGTTGTTGCAGCGGCCGAGGTCGATCGACACGGCCTCGCCCGTGACCGCCAGGCGGAGCGCCGCCTCGGCGTCGGCGGGGACGCGGCAGGCGGTGGCGAAGTCGTTGGCGGTGCCCAGCGGTAGCACGCCGAGGCTTGGCCGCGCGGCCGGCGCGAGGGCCATCAGGCCGTTGGCCAGTTCGTTGACGCTGCCATCGCCGCCGCCTGCGATCACGCGGTCCACGCCCATCGTACGACTCACGGTCGCCGACAGAGGCCGCTGCCCGCGCATGCGATGATCGGATAGGCTTTATAAGATCGTGGTTGAATCGACGGCTCGCCACTGCACTCCCCGGAGCATCACCCCATGGACCTCGCCCATCACCACGGCCCGATTTCGCGGCTGAAGACCAGGCTCATATGGCTGGGCGTGGGACTCTCGCTCGTCGGCGTCCTTGCCATCGCCGTACCCTGGGGGATGGCGACGTTCGTTGATTTCATGGTTGCCGGATCGCTGCTCGCCGCTGGCGTGATCCAGCTCGGGGCGGCGGCCAGCACCGCCTCCTGGCGGGGGTTCTGGCTGACGGTGCTCTGCGGCGGCCTCTCGCTCGTCGCAGGGACCGCCATGCTGGCGATTCCCGCCGAGGGCGTGCACGCCATGACGACGTTCATCGGCCTCGTGCTGCTCTTCGAGGCGGCCGCCAAGCTCACTGCGGCGTTCTCGCTGTCGAGTGACTTCCCCTGGGGCTGGGTGCTCGCCGACGGTCTGGTCACGGCGGTGCTCGGCGGGATGCTGCTGATGAGCCCCACGCCACAGTCAGGCGTCTTGCTGGGCACTCTGATAGGCATCAACCTGCTCGCCAGTGGCGCCGCGTTCCTCGGCTCGGGCCTCTGGCTTCGCGAACGCGTCGGCTGACGCCGGGCCGGCTCGCGTCAGTCGGCCCGAAAGACTTCCCAGAGCGGCTCACACGTGAGCACGCGGTCCGGCAGAGCGACCAGGTCGTGCAGTCTTCCCGCTTCGAAGTCAGCCTCACATAGTCGTGCCTTGAGATACTTCTCGACGCACTGCTGTGCATGAAAGCACACGACATCGGATGCCGGATGCTTTCGCACGCGCGATTCCCGCTGCATGACGGCGAAGTCGCTTTCAGCTTTATCGATCCACTCAGCGGTCAGCGGCTTCATATAGCAGCTTCCCGTGTTGCAAGATTCCACCGATGAAGGGGTCGCCGATCGCGAGCCGGCGCTCGATCGATTCGGGCGTGCGGACAAGCAAATCGACCGGGAACGGCGGACGGATCGCAAGTCGGATCGCCACCGACTCGTCCACGGGATCGCGCTTCGTCGGCATGATCACGAGTAGGTCGACATCGGAATCCACGCCAGCGCGACTCTCGGCATGCGAGCCGAAGAGGATGACCCGTTCAGGGTTGAACTGTCGTCCAATGCGCAGGCCAACCTCTTCAATCGTGTCCATGGAAACCATGACATCATTCTCCGAGGATTGACACTGGCGATCAACCGACAGTCGAGAACTAGGCCCGGTGTGATTCGAACACACGACCAAGGGATTATGAGTCCGGGCAGCCAGTCCTCATAGTGTTCTGATTCTGCGCCAATCCCGGCTGAAACGCATTTTCGGGAGAGCGGGGGATGGCCGGGAAAGCCGGTTCGGGGTGGTGTTTTTCAACAAATCCATCAACAAGTCTGCTCGCGGCTGTATCGCCGGTAGGCGGTGCTGATTTCGACTCCGCCATCCAGCCGCACCGCTCAGCCTGTTTCGAATCGACCACTGGCACGCCCCGCAGTTGTTAACAACGACAGCCGGACTGGGCGGTACATCTGCCCCTCGACCACAGCCGGTGTATTTGGACGGCCCCTGCTTCTTTGGCCCGCCTCGAAGCCCTTGGGCGGGCCGGAAACCGCGTATCTCGGCGCAAAACCAACTTTCGTGCCTTCGGCGGGCGGCTCACAACCACCTCCGGACCGCTTTTTTGCCCCTGTTTTTTCCGCTAGTTTTTGCGTCCCCAGTTGGAGACTTTTTACCAACCCCGGGTATCGGCCGACTTGATAACAATAAAATATCGCCCGGGACCGCTTTTGCCCCTGGAGCCAACCGCGATGAAGACGCCCGCCCGATTGCTGCCCGTGCTGACTTTCCTACTCGTGGCTCTGCTTTGTGTTCCGGGGCCTGCTGCTGAGCCGACTCCCCCGCGTGCCAACCTCAGCCAGCCTCGAACCGGCCAGACCCAGAAGTTTGGCTCCGGCACGCTCACGCACAGGTCCGACGGCACGAGCAGCCAGATGAGGCCCTTCGGCTCCGGCTCACTGACAACAGAGAGAACGCGCGACGGCAGGACGGTCACGGGCCATACGCAGAAATTTGGCTCCGGGACTGTCACAAGATGGTCGGACGGCTCCACGACTGCAACCCGGCCCTTTGGCTCTGGCGCTCTCACGACTGAACGCGGCCGGGATGGAAA
>JBJTIE010000108.1:0-5986 GCA_046094845.1 Planctomycetaceae bacterium
GTCTCAAGGGAGATCACCGTACGTCCTCGGGTTACCAAGCCGACGGATCGAGTATAACGGGTCTCCCCCTCCGGTAGCAGGGGGCCGTCTCTGCGGCGATCTGCAGCGACCGGCTGCCCGGACGTGCCATGACGGCTTTGATCCGACGGCTCATCGCTGTGCCGGGGTATGGGTGGGATCGCGGGTTAGTTTTCATCTACTTTTCGAAGGACGACGTGCGGTGGGAACAGATGATTTCCAGAGCCTGAGCGACGAAGCCACCTTTGCGGGGCAAGCGAAGCGCGCACGGCAAGCCGAGGTCAGCCTCGGCGGTGAGCAGACGATTGGCGGTGACCCCGCGACCCAGGAAACAGTGATCGACGACATCGAGGTCGTGGATCTCGAGTCCCGATACAAGGTCGAGGGCACGCTCGGCCAAGGCGGAATGGGCGCGGTCCTGCTTGCCACGGACACGCGGCTCGGCCGAAAGGTCGCCATTAAGCGCATCCTCGGCGAGGCGGCCCGCAGCAAGACCGCGATCGCGCGATTTCTCACGGAAGCAAAGGCGATCGCGGCGCTCAATCACCCGAATATCGTTCAGATCTACGACTACGGCCGCGCAAATGATGGCCCCTTTCTACTCATGGAGTTTGAGGACGGCGGGAGCCTTGCTGACCTCTGCAAGGCGGGCGCGGTGCCCGTGGAGCGAGCCGTCGAACTGATCTGCCAAGTATGCGACGGTCTCGGTAGGGCACATGAACAAGGGATCGTTCATCGGGATATCAAGCCGGCCAATATCCTCATCAACACAGCAGGGCTCCCCAAGCTCACAGACTTCGGTCTTGCAAAGGCCGAAGCCAACGACCATGGCATGACGATGGCAGGCGCCGTGATGGGGACGCCAGACTTTATGCCGCCTGAGCAGCGGAAAGACTCCGCACTCGTCGACCACCGCAGCGACCTCTGGAGCCTTGCGGCCGCCTTCTATCAACTCGTAACCGGCCGCAGTCCGAAGATCATTCGATTCAAGGACGTACCCGAGGCCCTTCACGACGTGCTGGGCAGAGCGCTTGAAGAAGAAAAAGACGCCCGATTCCAGTCGGCTCGGGAACTGCGTGATGCGCTGCGTAACGCGACCTCAGTAGCTAAGCCCCGTCCGAAACGTGGTGCGGCCCCCGAGCCGCCGGTTGACCTGGGAACTGGCGAATGCCCGCAGTGCCACACCGTCAACGACTCACAGCGCAAATTCTGCCGCGAGTGCGCGGCAAGCCTCCGCGCACCTTGCCTCGCCTGTGATACGTCGATTCCTATCTGGGACAAGGTCTGCCCCGAGTGCGGAAAGAAACAACCCGACTTACTTGCTGCAAAACGCGAGACATTGTCCCGTTGCCGCGATGAGGCCGAATTACTTCGGCAACAGTTGCGATTCGACGAGGCAATCGCGACCGCCAAAGGCGTTGAAATTCCTGCCGACACCCGTTTCAGTGATTACGATAAATGGCGGCAGGCATTTCTTGATGAGACCGGGGCCGAGAGGTCGACTGCCGTTGCGGATCGTGACTCCAAGCTTAACGAGGCTAAGAAGCATCGCTCCGCCTTCGATTACGCGGGAGCTATCCACACGCTGGAGACCATTCCAGAAACACTCCGCACGAATGACGTGAATCGCCTACTCGACGCTTCACGTTCTGAGAGCAACGAGGCAGCGAGGCTTCTTGAAACTATTCGTGAACGAATCGCCGCGAAGGAACTCAATGAATTAGCACCTTTGGTCCAGCGTGCGATGACGTTGCGAGGAGATCGCCAGGACCTCCCAAAACTGCTGGCCCAGTTGGTGGAACGCGAACAAAGACTTGCCGCCCGTGATCGCCAGCAACGCGAGTGGGTTCAGGCAACAGCTAATCGGGCCTGGGAGGTTTTTCGGCAGCAGGGCGACGCGAGGGCCGCGCTCGATATAGCAACGCCCATCGAGCGACTGCTGAACGAGGAGCAGGCGACTCAGATATCGCGAATGCGGGATGCCATTGAGGCCGAAAAACGGCTCGGAGAACGACTTGCGGCCGCGAAAGCAGATGGCACGATCACGACGGACGAGGTCGTGGACCTGTCTCGGGCGTTGGCAGATTGCCTAACCTTCATGCCGAAAAACCCGCGGCTACTTGCATTTCGTGATCAACTTATCGGGCGAATTACCAAGGTGCCGTCGGACTTTATCCTGCGTCAATCAGATCTTCATTCTTTCCTTTCGTTGCTCGACACGGCAGCACTTCAGGCGTTGCCCGAGGCTATTCGTGGGCCATTCCTTGCAAAGCGACACCTAGCTCCGTGCCCCCAGTGCGGCGTGGCGCTCAAGCCCAGCCGCATGGAATGGCACCTCGCAAACAAGTGCCCGGGCGCTAACTCTGGACAGGCACGCCGTGATTACACCCGCCCTGCCACTGCGGCACGGTCAGTGGTTGATCCACCGGGAACGGTGACGAATTCAATCGGCATGAAGTTCGTTCCGATCCCGGCTGGCGAATTCCTAATGGGATGCCCTGCTAACTGCCCGCTCGGCGATCCAAAGGAGCAGTTTCAGCACCGAGTCCGAATCACCAAGCCATTTTTTCTTGGCATGCACCAAGTAACGCAAGAACAGTATGAACGCGTGGTAGGGGCAAACCCTAGCGCCTTCAAAGGCAAAAACCTTCCGGTCGAGCATCTCTCCTGGAAAGATGCAGATCGATTCTGCAAGTTGCTATCGTCTCTTTCCGCGGAGCAGCAGGACGGCAGGTGCTACCGCTTGCCCACCGAAGCGGAGTGGGAGTACGCGTGCCGTGCCGGAACGACCACTCCGTTCAACACGGGGAATCGCCTTACCCCCAAGCAGGCGCGATTCTGCCCAAAAGAGTTAAGTGTTCCGTGCCCCACGGCGCCCGTTGGCAGTTATGCGCCGAACGCTTGGGGGCTCTTCGACATGCATGGCAACGTATGGGAGTGGACGGCCGATTGGTTCGCGGCCGACTACTTCCGGCGAAGCCCAAAAGATGATCCGCAGGGGCCGCCCATGGGCACTCACCACACGCTCCGTGGTGGGTCTGCATCAGTGCAGGCCCACGAATGTACGTCCGCCGTGCGGGGCGAGGCCGAGGCGCAGGATGGACCAGAGAAGCAGTCTATGCAGCGTTACGCCTACATCGGCGACTTCGGCGTACGCGTGGTCTGTGAGCCTGCAAGCCCCACATGATCGCATGCATGCGAACACCCTGCTACTTCACAAAAGGGTCCACCTCGCCATTCCGAGCCATCGCGCAAGCTCACCCACCACCGGCTCGATCAACAGGCGTTGGCAGTTCGGTCACGTGGCTGACCCGAAGACGAACACCTAAGCATCGGACTGAGCAGCGAGAGCGATGCCGCCAACAGATCCAGGAGCGTGTTTTTGTGACAGTGGCTGTTTGTTCAACCCCGCTTTGATCGTGGCCGCAGTTGCCTTCGGACGAACCACAGCCAGGCGCAGGCCAACGCCGCGATCGGCAGCCATTTCAAAATGACAGCATCACTAGTCGCATCGAATCGCTCCCGGGCAAAAATAGTGACGGCCCATGCACAGCCTGCCGTCACGGCAACCAGCACAATCACGTTCGTCACAGTCGTCCGCATGGCCTTGCGCTGCTGTGCCCTCGCATCTGCCTCCTGAACAGCCTGACGTTGCTTTGTGATCGCCTCTTCGACTGGGCGCACGACAGCCCGAAACTCCGGATCCTCGAGATTCGCTAAGTCGAGGAGCGAACGATATTTTTCAAGGGCCGGCACGATGCGCCCCTCATCGACCGACTCTCCGGCCTTGCGGGGCTTCAGTCGCGTCATCATGTACCCCATCGCGACGATCTGCGCTTTGGCATCACTCTCGTTGTCAGCGACGACACTGCCACGAATTTCTTTTCCCGAGGCCGCATCTATCGCCTCGAAAGAAAAAGCCGGTGCATCGCTCCCGGCGATTGCCGCGAACACCGCACGCCTCGACTGTTCCATGTCCGCACAGGAGTCCAGCAAACGCGCTACTTCTTGCGTCCGTCGCTGTGAAGAAATCTTTTCGAGCGCAGCCGTTGCTTCTGCGAAGCGGCATTTTTGCCATAGCGCCTTCGCCTGCTTTACAACGCCGTCTACCTCTGAGCGAATCTTTTGTTCACGCTCGAGCAGTGACTGCCGCAGTTTGCGCACTTCCTCGTCGGCCGCCTTGAGCTCTTGCAAGTCATTCACAGTTGCAAGAAGACCGTCGTACCGCTTCTCAGCCAACGCCGCCTTGATCGTCGCGAACAGCGATACAACGCGGCCATGAGCGGATTCGGCTTGCTGCAAAAGGAACTCCACCTCGGGTGTACCGACAGACGCATCAACCTTTCTGAGAGTGGAAATCGCTCCGCCGTAGTCTTGCGCTTCATAGAGCTTGGTCGCTTCTGAAAAAAGTTGGTCTCGCTGTTGCTGGAGCTTTCGGTCGCGCTCGAGCAACTGCGATTTCAATTTCGACAGGTCCTGCCGGTCCGGCCGAAGTTTGAGGAATACGTCAACCTCTGGCAGCAGGTCACCGAATTGGCGACTAGCGATTGCAGCCTTGATCTTCTTTTCGAGCGAGATGCACTGCGACTGCTTCCCCGACAGCCTGTCCAGAACCTGCGCGGGACTATCTCCGTCATCACCCGCCACATTCGTCCGCAGTATTTCGGGGATCTGCGCAAGCGAATGAAGACCCGACTGATAATCGAATGCTTGCTCGTGCCTCAGGGCCTGATGAAGCAGCGTATTAGCGCGCTCGACCTGCTCCTTGCGGGCCTTTTCGACTTGGGGCAGAAAGGTGTTTGCCCAGGGGCGTAGATGATTCAGCCGCGGATCAGATTCATCGCGGAGCGTCGCTGCGAGCCGCTCGGCGTGGTCGAAGTCGTAGTCCTTGAGCAGCCCCTCGGCCTCCGCCTGCCGGGCCGCCATCTCACCGCGGCGGTCCTCGAGGAGCGGCGCCTGCTTCGTGCCGCACTGGCCGCAGATGTGTTCCCACATCGGCATGGGCTTCGAGCACGACAGGCAGGGGGCCTCCAGCGCCTCACCGCACCCGCGGCAGAATCGCCGGCTCGAGTCGTTCTTTACGCCGCATGCGGGACACTGCCCTTCGCCGAGTTCCGCAGCCGCCGGGGCCGACGCGACGAGACTCGTCTTGAGGGCGTCGCGAAACTCTCGTGCCGACTGGTAACGGTCGTCCTTCGACTCTTCGAGCGCCTTGCCGAGCACGCTCGTCAGGCCGGGGGGAAGCAAGTCAAAGCGGATGATCTTCGGACTGCGGCCGGTGACCATCTGGTAGAGCGAGGCCGCCAGACTCCAGAGGTCGCTGCGATGGTCGACGAGGGCCGCGTCTTTCCGCTGCTCGGGCGGCATGAAGTCGGGCGTGCCCAGCACGGCCCCGGTCATCGTCATCTGGTGATCTGTCGCCTCGGCCTTGGCGAGCCCAAAATCCGTCAACTTCGGCAGGCCGTCCTTGGTGAGAAGAACGTTGGCGGGCTTGATGTCGCGGTGGACGATCCCAAGGTCGTGGGCCTTGGCGAGACCGTCGCAGAGCTGGCAGGCGAGATCGACGGCCTGCTCCAGCGGTAATGCTCCGTCGCGACACCGGTCGAGGAGGCTGCTGCCGTCCACGTATTCCATGATCAGGAACGGCCCGTCGGCGGCGCGGCCGTAGTCGTAGATCTGCACGACGTTGGGGTGGTTCAGGGCCGCGATGGCCTTGGCCTCGGTCAAGAACCGACTCACGGCCGTCTTGCTGCGGGCCGCCTCGCCCAGGATCCGCTTGATCGCCACCTTCCGATCAAGCCGGGTGTCGAGGGCGAGCAGCACCTCGCCCATCCCGCCGCGACCGAGCGTGCCCTCGGTCTTGTAGCGGGCTGCGAGATCGACGACCTCGATGTCATCGAAAACCGTGTCGATGCCGGCGGCGTCGCCACCACCGAGCGTTCGCTCATCGCCGAGGCTCGCGTCTGCC
>JBJTIE010000109.1:0-4974 GCA_046094845.1 Planctomycetaceae bacterium
TCCACGGCGGGGTAGATGCCCTTCTCGGAGATCGACCGCTCCAGGTAGAGGAACGCGTCGAGATTGCCGAACGCCGTGGCGGGTGCGGGGTCGGTGGGGTCGTCGGCCGGGACGTAGACCGCCTGGACGCTCGTGATGGCCCCCTTCGACGTCGACGTGATCCGCTCCTGGAGTGCGCCCATCTCCGTCGCCAGCGTCGGCTGGTAGCCCACGGCGCTCGGCATGCGGCCGAGAAGGGCGCTCACCTCGCTGCCCGCCTGTGAGAACCGGAAAATGTTGTCGACGAAGAGCAGCGTGTCGGCGCCGGTCGTGTCGCGAAAATACTCGGCCATGGTCAGCGCGGAGAGCGCGACGCGGAGACGGGCGCCCGGCGGCTCGTTCATCTGGCCGAACACCATGCAGGTCTGCTCGATGACGCTTCGGCCGGTGTCGCCGATCTTGGCCTCCTGCATCTCCAGCCACAGGTCGGTGCCTTCACGGGTCCGCTCACCGACGCCGGCGAAGACCGAGTAGCCGCCGTGGGCGCTGGCGATGCGGGCGATGAGTTCCGTCAGGATCACCGTCTTGCCCAGACCGGCACCACCGAACAGGCCGGCCTTGCCGCCACGGACGAACGGCGTCAGCAGGTCGATAACCTTGATGCCGGTCTCGAAGAGCTCCGTCCGCGTGGAGAGTTCGGTCACGGGGGGCGGATCACGGTGGATCGGCCACCGCTCCTGCGACTCCACCGGGCCGCGGCTGTCGATCGGCTCGCCCAGCAGGTTGAACACGCGGCCAAGCGTGCCCTTGCCGACCGGCACCGAGACCGGCGCCCCCGTGTCGACCACCTGGGCGCCGCGGGTCAGACCGTCGGTCGAACCGAGTGCCACGCAGCGAACCTTGCCGCCGCCGAGATGCTGCTGCACCTCGCCGACGAGATGCAGATCGACGCCCTTGTTCGTGCTGTCGATCCGCACGGCGTTGTAGATCGCCGGGAGGGAGCTTTCGGGGAACTCCACGTCGAACGTGGAACCGATGACTTGCGTGATGCTGCCGTGTGCCATGTCTCTCGAGCCTTTGCTAGGGGAAACGCCTTATTTCTTCAGAGCCTCGACGCCGCCGAGGATCTCCATGATTTCGCCGGTGATCTGTGATTGACGGGCCCGGTTGTACTGCCGAGACAGGCTCTTGATCAGCCCGCCGGCGTTCTCCGTGGCGGCCTTCATCGCCACCATCCGGGCCACCTGCTCGCTGACGGCCGCGTCGAGGAAACACTTGAAGAGCCGCGACAGGAAGCTCGCCGGGAGGATCTCCTCGAGGATGCTCTTCGCCGAGGGATAGAACTCGTATTCGTCGGAGGCCAGATTCGCCTTCGTGCCGCCGGCCGATGCCTCGGGGGCCGCGAGCGGGAGCAGGGTTTCGGTGACGGCCTCCTGCTTCGCGATCGAGTGGAACTTCGTGTAGACGACGTCGACCCGGTCGATCTCGCCGGCCGCGTGGGCGTCGAGATACGCCCGGCCGATCGGCGCCACCGCCGCGAACTCGGGCTTGTCCTCGAACGTGGTGTAGCGTTCCGCGAGGTCGATGCCCCGAAACTTGAGGGCCGAGATGCCCCGCTTGCCAGACACCGTCACGTGAGCCGGCACCTGCTCGCTCTTCCACTGGCCGAGCAGGGCCACGGACTGCCGCACGACGTTGGAGTTGTATCCACCGCAGAGCCCCCGGTTGCCGGTGAGCACGAGCACGGCCGTCCGCCGGGTCGGCCGGATCTCGAGGAGCGGATGGGAAACGCTCCCCCCTGCGCCGGCGATGTTCTCCAAAATCTTGGCGAGCTGCTTCGTGTAGTCGCGGGCGGCGACCGAGCGATCCATCGCTTTCTTGAACCGCGCGGTGGCGATGAGCTCCATCGTCCGCGTGATCTTGCGGATGTTCTTTACCGACTTGCGACGACGATCGAGTGCCCGGGCCTTTGCCATGCTCTTCGACTTTCAGCGTGCGATGTGCGACGTGCGATCCCGACGGCCTAGCGTGCCCCGGCCAGCTGGCGGGCCTCGCCACCGGCCTGCGCGGCCCGCTGCCGCGTGTCCTCGGCGATCGCAGCCTCAAGCTGCCGCTCGCTCTCCGCGTCGAGCTCCTTCGACTCGTCGATCCGCCGACGGAGCTCGGGCACCTGGTCACGAACAAACGTGAGGAACCCCTTTTCCCAATCGGCGACCTCGTCCCGCTTCACCTCGTCGAGGTGGCCGCGGGTGCCGGCATAGATGCTCAACACCTGATCGACCACGTCCATCGGCGCGAACTGCCCCTGCTTGAGCAACTCGACCATCCGGTAGCCGCGGTCGAGACGCTGCTGGGTGGCCGCGTCGAGATCGGTGCCGAGCTGGGCGAAGGCCTCCAACTCGCGGAAGCTGGCAAGGTCGAGACGCAGGCCGCCCGAAACCTTCTTCATCGCCTTGGTCTGGGCGGCACCGCCCACGCGGGACACCGAGATGCCGGCATTCATGGCGGGCCGCTGGCCTGCGAAGAACAGGTCGGGCTGGAGGTAGATCTGGCCGTCGGTGATCGAGATCACGTTCGTGGGGATGTAGGCGGAGACCTCCCCCTCGAGCGTCTCGATGATCGGCAGCGACGTAAGCGAGCCGCCCCCCAGCTCCTTCGAGAGCTTGGCCGACCGCTCGAGCAGGCGGCTGTGAGCGTAGAACACGTCTCCCGGATAGGCCTCGCGTCCCGGCGGCCGCCGCATGAGCAGCGAGAGCTGACGGTAGGCGGTGGCCTGCTTGGAGAGATCGTCGTAGACGATCAGCGCGTGTTGGCCGTTGTACATGAAGTGCTCGGCCATCGCCGTTCCCGAGTAGGGGGCGATGTACTGGAGCGGGGCCGCCGTGCTGGCGCCGGACACGATCACGGTCGTGTAGTCCATCGCACCGTGCTTGCGGAGCGTGTCGATGGCCACGGCGACCGACGAATCCTTCTGCCCCACGGCGACGTAGAAGCACTTCACGCCGCTGTTCTTCTGGTTGATGATCGCGTCGATGCCGATGGCGGTCTTGCCCGTCTTGCGGTCGCCGATGATCAGTTCGCGCTGGCCGCGGCCGATCGGCGTCATCGCATCGACGGCCTTGATGCCCGTCTGCATCGGCTCCCGCACGGGCGATCGCTCGGCCACGCCCGGCGCGAGCGACTCCACCGGACGCCGCAGGTCGGTGACCACCGGTCCCTTGCCGTCGAGCGGATTCCCGAGTGGGTCGAGCACGCGGCCGATGACGGCGTCGCCGACGGGCACGGAGAGCAGCCGGCCGGTGCTCTTGACCTCGTCGCCCTCGGTCACCTTCAGATAGTCGCCGAGAATGATCACGCCTACCGAGTTTTCCTCGAGATTGAAGGCGAGACCGGTGATGCCGCCGGGGAATTCGACCATTTCGCCGGCCATGACGCCGGAAAGGCCCCAGACCCGCGCGATACCGTCGCCCACCTCGAGGACGCGGCCGACCTCGCGGACATCGATGCCTGACTCGAACCGGGAAATCTCCTCACGCAGAACTGAGGCGCTCTCGTCCGTATTGACTTTCATGAATGCTCCTCTGCTTCAGCCGCTGCCCGAGCCGCACGAGGCTGGTGGCGACGGATTGGTCATAGACGGTATCGGCGATACGCACGACAAGGCCGCCGATCAACGCAGGATCGACGACGAAGGTCGCGGCGAGTTTCGTGGTGACGGCACGCTCGACCTCAGCCACGAGCCGCGCCTGATCGGCGGCTTCGAGCGGTACGGCGGTCGTGAACGTGGCCGGCTTGCGGCCCTCGAGTTCGTCTGCGCGGCGCCGGACGGCGGCCACAACGTCTGTCAGGATGTCGAGCCGGCCATGGCGGGCGAGCACGTGCAGCGCGTGGGCCGTCGTGGGCTGCATGCGGCCGGCCGTCATCCGGTCGATGAGGGCAGCTTTTTGCTCCAGGGCCACCTTGGGTGCGGCGAGCATCTGGGCCGCCTGCGGCACCTGCGGCAACACGTCCCGCACGAGCGCCGTCAACTCGTCGAGCACTTCGACCCTGCAGCCCTTGCGGTCGGCCGCTTCGATGATCGCCTGGGCATAGACCTTGGCCACCCGCTCCACGGCAATGTCGACGGGCGAATCACCGCCCGTGGCTGCAGACGATCCGGAAGTGGAGGAGACGTGGCTCATCGTGAGGGATGCAGGGAGTGGGGCTGTCAGTTGACGCTCGGGGCAGTCGTGATGCTGGCGACGGAGTCCCGCACGAGGCGGGCCTGGTCATCGGGGCCCAGCTTGGCCGAAAGAAACTTTCCGGCGACCTGGACAGCGAGATCCCCCGCCTTCTCGGCGATTTGCGCGAGGGCATCGTCCTTGGCGAGGCCGATCTCGTGGCGGGCGCGGTTCTTTTCGTCCTCGGCGGCTTTTCGGGCCTCGGCGACGATCGCCTGTCGGGTTGCATCGGCATCGCGGCGGGCTTCGTCGAGCATGCCGCGGACCTCGTCGGCTGCCTCGGCCAACCGCCGTTCATACGAGGCCAGGAGCCGGCGGGCGTCGTCGTTGGCGGCCTGCGTGGCCGCGATCGAGTCGGCGATCCCCTGCTCCCGCTTGTCGAGCCCTTCCATGATCGGCTTCCAGGCGAACTTCGTCAGCAGCGCCAGGAGCAGCAGAAACGTGGCGAAGGACCAGACGGCCAGATCGGTCTGGAACCAGGCCGGGCTTTCGAAATCCTTCTGCGTGTAGCCGGCGGGGACGTTGTGGCCGATCTCCGCATGGTGATCATCACCATGGCCATGGTCGGCAGCGGCATGATCGGCGGCGTCGGCTGAAACGACGGGCATCGTGCCGCAGCCGATCGCCACGATGCAGGCGAATGCAACGAACGGGCGACGGGCAGAGCGAGAGAGGAACACGGGGAAATCTCCAGGTCTCGAGCGACAAGCCGGGGCGGACAACCGAGCCGGGGGCGGGGGCGGGGGGGGGGGGGGGGGGGCGGGGCCGCCCCGGC
>JBJTIE010000110.1:0-3204 GCA_046094845.1 Planctomycetaceae bacterium
ATCGCAGCCGACGAGGCCACGATCCGCCAGTGCCTGGGAACGCTCGTCTACGGCGCCGAGGACGACGAGGTGGAAGACGCGGCGATTCGCTCCGCCGCAGCCGCGGGGCTGTCGCTGGCCACCGCCGAGATCGGCACGCACGGCCGCCTGGCCGCGCTCCTCGCCCAGGCCGACGCCCGGGGTGACGGAACGGTGTTTCGCGGCGGCAGGGTGCTGCCCCCCGGCACGATCGACCGCGCGGCCATGCTCGCCGAGCAGGCGCGGCGGGACGCGGCCGCCGACCTCGGGCTCGCCATCGGCCCGCCGCAGATCGACGCCGAAGGCAAGACGACGCTCGAGATCGTGCTCGCAGCGGATGCGGGCATCGAACAGGTGACGCACCGACTCGGCGGCGGGGCCGCGCTCGCCCACTCGCGGGCTGCAAAAACGGCCGTCGATCTCGTGCGGCTGTCGCTGCTGGCGCCGCAGTCGAACCGCACACCGGAGGCCATGCGATGACCGACACCCGCCTTTCGGCTGCCGCCAACCGGCGGACGCTGATCCTGTTCAGCGGCCTCGTGCTGCTCGTGGGCCTGATCGCCTGGCCCTCGCTCGCCGGCCGGCTGCAGTATGCGAAAGTGCGGGCCGAACTGCGGGCGATCCGCGACGCGGCCAAGGTGGCCGAGCTCTCGAGCGTGGGCAAGATGTTCACGACACTCGCCCGGCTCATCGGGCCGACGGTCGTGAACGTGACCTCGAAGCGGCGGGTGCTCACGATCGCCGACGAGATCGCGGTGCTCCGCGGGCAGACGCCGACCGGCGCCACCGGCGAGCGGGTCGGCTCGGGGCTGATCATCGAGTCGGACGGCGTGATCGCCACGAACTACCACGTCGTCGCCCGCAGCGATGAAATCGACGTGACGCTGTCAGATGGCCGGCGGTTCGTGGCTGAACTGGTGGGGGCCGACGCGGCCACCGATCTGGCCGTGCTGCGAATCGACGCGAAGGAATTGCCGACGGCCACCTGGGGCGACAGCGACACCGTCGAAGTGGGAGAGATGGCCTGGGCGCTCGGCAATCCGTTCGGGCTGGATCGCACGCTCACCTATGGGATCGTCAGCGCCGTCGGACGGCGGGGCGTTGTGGACAGCCCGTATCAGGAGTTCCTGCAGACCGACGCCTCGATCAATCCGGGCAATTCGGGCGGCCCGCTCGTGGACGTGCACGGCCACGTGATGGGGATCACGACCGCCATCGTGGGCAAGGACTACAGCGGCATCGGCTTCGCCATTCCGAGCAACACCGCCCGGCAGGTGTGCGAGGCGATCCTGACCAGCGGCCACGTGGACCGTGGCTACGTGGGCATGGCACTACGGTCGCTCGAGCCCGACGCGCCGGTGGCGGCAGGCGCCGTCGTCGTGGCCGTCGAGCCGAAGTCGCCGGCCGACCTGGCGGGAGTCGAGGCCGGCGACGTGATCGTCGGCCTCGATGGCGAGGAGGTGACCGACCCTGCGGAGCTCGTGCTCATGCTCACGCGGGCGCCGGTCGGTGGCGATGCCGTGCTCGACGTCGTCCGCGACGGCGAGCGGCGCGAGATCACCGTCCGCGTCGGCCGCCGGCCGCGGGATCGGTGAGGCTGCCTGTGGTGAGGTGGCGCCGGTTCGGGGTTGGCAACGCCCCGTCGCCGGACGCTCGCTACGAACATCCTGTTCTTCGCTCGCTCGATGCTGACTGCGCTCCGACATCCTGCCTGCGCTGGTCAGCAAACGCCGGCTCTCGGGGCATGGCCAACCCCGAACCTCCCGTTTTTGGGAGGAGCCCATAGGTTTCCGGTACAGCCGCCCGGTGCGGAATAGCTTGGCGGGTTACTGAGGCGGTTTGTCGTCGGGCGTGTCGTCGAGCATCTTCGCGAAGTCGAAGTCGCCGAAGCCGCCGCCGAAATTGAATTCGTCGTCGGGGGGTGCGTCTGCAGTTGCAGCGGGTGCAGGCGTGTCCGGTGCCGTCGCAGGCAATGTCGGACGCGTGCCCGGGGTGCCCTGGGATCGCGACCGCATCGTGCGGCTGATCTGCTCGAGCCACTCGGGCTGCGGGAAGGCGTAGGGGCGGAACTTCTCGAGCGTGCCGGTCTCCTCGTGGATGAAGAGGGCCCGCTGCGGGCCGAGTTTGCTCGCCAGCGGACTGTCCACCAGCTGGCTCGAGTCGGAACTGCTCATCTGGAAGAGCACGCGAAGCTCGAACTCCTTGATCGCGTTGCGTTCGAACGTCCGCTGCAGGTTCGTGAGCGAATCACACCAGATGATCGCGTGGATGCCCACCGTCGGCCCGTCGCGGAGCACGGTCATGAAGTTCTCCGCGGGCGAGGCCTTCTTCTCGCCGCCGCCGAAGGAGAAGCCGAAGTCCCCCTCGCTCTTCCGCAGGTCGCGGTAGCGGGCCAGATCGCGCACGACCACGAACACGCTCTCGCCGTCGAGGATTTGGTTGTCAAGTCGCCGCTTCACCTCGTCTGCAAGAGCCTCCACCGCCTGGCCCGTCGCCAGCCGGCCCACCACCTCGACCTCGTGCGGCAGATGGTCGCGCAGCTTCTCGAGCAGGAGGTCGGGCTTCTCGTCGGCGATCGCCGGCTCGAAGAGCACGAACCGGCCGGCCCGGCCCGTCGCGCCCCCCGGATGCGGATCGTGGGCCGCCGCGAGCGTGACCATCGACATCGCGAGCAGCGCCGCGCCGAGGTCCTCCCGCTGGCCGACGATGAGCATGTTGGCCCCGGCCTGCCGGCGGAAGATCGCGGCGGTGGGATCCTTGATCGCGATCGCCTCGCCCAGCCACGCCAGGGGAGCCGTCAGCTCCCTGTCATGCACGGTGCCACGATCGAGAAGCTCGCCCAGCAGGCGGTTGGCCGCCGGGTCGGCCGCCTCGTTGCCGTCGAACACGATCCGCGGCAGCTTGGGAATGTCGGCGCGGCGGTCGGCCAGGGCCCGAAGCGCGCCGAGGTAGCGCTCGCGCCGCTCGTCGTTGAGGAACACCACCTGGAACGGGCTGTTGCCCTCCACCATGCCGTTGGCGTCGTTGTAGATCGCTTCACCGGGCCGGGTGAGCAGCCGGGCGGCCGTGTTGTCCTCCGAAAGGATCAGGCTCGAATCGGCCTCGTTGCACTGCAGCGCCACGCGGACGGCCATCTGCCCCATCGTGGCCCGCGGCAGGCTGTAGGAGCCGCCGAGCGTCTGCGAC
>JBJTIE010000111.1:0-2197 GCA_046094845.1 Planctomycetaceae bacterium
GATCTTGCGGTATTCGCGCGGGAAGGTCTCGGTGTCCCAGGTCCGGCGTCCGCCGTAGACATACCAGCCGTTGACCATCCGGTGGTCCTGCATGTGGACCCATGACTTGTCGTTGACCGCCTCTGCGAGCCGCGCGAAGGCCCCGGGGTCGAGCCGCTTGGCCGGCGGCGGGCCGAACACCGCCCGGCCGCCGCTCCCGCCGAGCCGGCTGCCGCTGGAGCTGATCGACGGCGAGCGGATCGCGCTCGTCGGCAACTCGACCGCCGAGCGGATGAATCTCTTCGGCCGGTTCGAGTCGCTCCTCCACGAGCGGTTCCCCGGCAAGCGGCTCGTGGTCCGCAACTTCGCCCGCCCCGCCGACGAGGTGGCCGTCCGCGAGCGGCCCTGGAACTACACCTCGCTCGACGACCCGGTCGCCGCCTTCGGGGCCGACACGTATCTCCTGTTCTTCGGGTTCAACGAGTCGTTCGCCGGCCCGGCGGGCGTGGAGGCTTTCAAGACGAACTACGTCAAACTCCTCGACGACATGGCGACCCGCTACCCGCGCGACGACACGAAGGCCCCGCCGCGGTTCGTGATCGTGTCGCCGATCGCCGTCGAGCCGAGCGGCGACCCGCTCCTGCCCGATGCCACGGCCCAGAACGCGAACCTTGCGCTCTACCGCGACGCCGCGCGGGAGGTGGCCGCGGCCCGGGGCATCGCCTGGGTCGATCTCTTCGACGCCACCCGGGCCGAGTTCGGGGCGCAGCCCGGGTTGCAGTTCACGATCAACGGCTGCCACGTGAACGAGCCGGGGGACCGGCTCGTCGCGGAGGCGCTCGACCGGGCGGTGTTCGGCCCGCCGCCGGCCAAGCGGCTCGACCCCGGGGCCTTCGCGCGGCTCGCAGAGGCGGTCAACGACAAGTCGTGGGTCCACATGCAGGACCACCGGATGGTCAACGGCTGGTATGTCTACGGCGGCCGCCGCACCTGGGACACGGAGACCTACCCGCGTGAGATCGTCAAGGTCCGCAGGATGGCGGCCGTCCGCGACGCCCGCGTGTGGGACATCGCCGCCGGCCGGCCCGTGCCCGCCGTGCCCGACGACTCCGCGACCGGCGTGTTGATCGTGCCCCCCACGCGGTTCGGGGCCCCGAAGCAGGAGTACTGCGAGAACGCCGAGGGGGGCCCGGTGATCAAGGATCCCGAGGACTTCATCACGACCTGCGCGGTGCCGCCCGGCTTCGCGGTCGAGCTCTTTGCTGACGAGCGGCGGTTTCCGGAGCTGGCCAAGCCGGCCCAGCTGGGCTTCGACGCCAAGGGGCGGCTCTGGGTGGCGACGATCCCGAGCTACCCGCAGTGGCTGCCGGGCGATCCGCGGGCCTCCGACAAGCTCGTGATCCTGGAGGACACGAACCAGGACGGCAAGGCCGACACGAGCACCGTCTTCTACGACAAGCTTCATTGCCCGACCGGCTTCGCGTTCTTCGACGGCGGCGTGCTCGTGATGGATCAGCCGCGGATGCTCTGGCTGAAGGACACCGACGGCGACGACAAGGCCGACCTGGTCATGCACGTGCTCGACGGCTTCGCCACGGAAGACACCCACCACGCCGCCGGCGCCTTCGAGATGAGCCCGGGCGGCCAGCTGCACGTGCTCGAGGGCGTCGTGATGTGCACGAACCTGGAGACGCCCTGGGGGCCGTTTCGCAACCGCGACGCCTCGGGCTGCTTCGTGATCGATCCGCGAACCTGGAAGGCGCGGCACTTCCAGACGCCCGGCAAGGGAAATCCGTGGTGCTACGTGTTTGACGAATGGGGGCAGGGGATCGTGGGCGACGGCACCAACGGGTCCCAGCACTGGGACACGCCCCTCTCGGGCCGGCAGTACGCGGGCCGCAAGGGCATGGACCCGATCTTCGACAACGAGGAGCTGCGGCCGGTCGTGGGCAACGAGTTTCTGCGGACGCGACAGTGTCCCGACGACGGGCAGGACCAGTTCACCTACGCCTGCGTGATCAACATGAACGGCATGCCGCGGTGGCGGATCTCCGCCGACGGCGGCGGTTTCAAGGGGGAGCGCGTCCGCCACTCGGGCTCCTTCAGCTGCTCGAGCACCTCGGCCGTGGACCTGCCGAACTGCGTGGCGGGCTCGACGAGCGGCCGCTTCGTGCACACGAGGCGGTAGATGCGCCCCTTCGCATGGTCGCGGTTGGGG
>JBJTIE010000112.1:0-4564 GCA_046094845.1 Planctomycetaceae bacterium
CTTCTCGTAGGCCTCCACCCCGGCCGGCCCGGCATACGACTCGTTGTAGCCGTAGCACATGAAGATCACGTCGGGGTCGACGAGCTCGAGATAGGCCGGATCGCTGATGGCGCCCTCGCTGCGGGGCCGCTTGGCCACGGTATCGCCGGAGATGCCCATGTCGCGAAACCGCAGTTCGAGTCCGGCGAGCTGCTGCTGCAGCACCGTCTCCACCCACGGGGAATGCTGCATCCGGTCGGCGAGGCCATTGCCATAAACCGCGACGACGTCCCCCTTCTGGAAGACGAACGGTGCCGTGGGGGCGGCCGCCGCCCAGGAGTAGGCCAGCAGAGCCGAGACGGCGAGGGTCGCCAGCAGGCAGGAGCCAGCCAGGAACCTCGCCGAGAAAGGACGCGTCAGCATACGGTCAGGGCGGGGCATTGAGTGATCTCGTGGACGGCGACAAACGACGAACGGGCAAGTGTAGTCTGGAGAGCTTCGGAGCGTGGCCCGCGACGACTTCCCGGCTTCAGGCCAGCAGGTCCGTGATCACCCGCGCCGGCTCGACGCCCGTGAGCTTGAAGTCGAGCCCTAGGTGGCGGTAGGTGAGCCGCTCGTGGTCGAAGCCGAGCAGGTGCAGCACCGTGGCATGGAAGTCGCGAATGTGCACCGGATCCTTCACGATGTTGTAGGAGAAGTCGTCGGTCTCGCCGTAGATCTGGCCGCCGCGGGCGCCCCCGCCGGCCATCCACATCGTGAAGCAGCGCGGGTGGTGGTCGCGGCCGTAGTTCTCCTTCGAGAGCCCCCCCTGCGAGTAGACCGTGCGGCCGAACTCGCCCCCCCAGATCACGAGCGTGTCGTCGAGCATGCCGCGGGCCTTGAGGTCGGTGAGCAGGCCGTAGGTGGCCTGGTCGATGTCCTTGCAGCCGCTGATCAGCCGGCCCGAGACGTTGGCGTGGTGGTCCCAGTGGTTGAGGTAGATCTGCACGAACCGCACGCCCCGCTCCACGAGGCGGCGGGCCATGAGCACGGAGTTGGCGAACGATCCGGGCTTCGTCACCTGCTCGCCGTAGAGGTCGAGCGTGGCCTGCGACTCGGCCGAGAGGTCCGACAGTTCCGGCACGCTCGTCTGCATGCGGAAGGCCATCTCGTACTGCGCGATCCGCGTGCGCGTCTCCGGGTCGCCGATCCGCTCGAGCGTCCGCTGGTTGAGGGCCTGGAGGCCGTCGAGCGTCTTCCGCCGGATGTCGCCGGGCACGCCGGGCGGGTTGTTGAGATAGAGGATCGGGTCGCCGGCGCTGCGGAAGCTCACGCCCGAGTATTCGCCCGGCAGAAACCCGCTCGACCAGAGCCGGGCCCCGATCGCCTGCGCCTGCTCCGCGAGCGTCGAGCGGGCCACCATCACCACGAAGGCGGGGAGGTCGGCATTGAGCGAGCCGAGCCCGTAACTCGTCCATGACCCGAGGCACGGCCGGCCCGTGATCTGGTTGCCGGTCTGCATGTAGGTGATGGCCGGCTCGTGGTTGATCGCCTCGGTGTGCATCGAGCGGATGAAGCACATCTCGTCGGCGACCTGGCCCGTCCAGGGCAGGAGTTCGCACATCCACATCCCGCATTCGCCCCGCCGCGAAAACCTGAACTTCGAGGGCGCGATTGGGAACCGATTCTGGCCCGAGGTCATCGTCGTGAGCCGCTGGCCGTTGCGGACGCTCTCGGGCAGATCCTTGTCGTACCAGGCGTCCATCTGCGGCTTGTAGTCGAACATGTCCTGCTGCGGCGGCCCCCCCACCATGTGCAGGTAGATGACGTGCTTCGCCTTCGGAGCGAAGTGGGGGCCGAGGGCCCCGGGCACGCGTTCCACCACGCCGGCGGGATCCGCTGCCGCGGCCGCGAACTGCTCGGGCATGAGCGTGGCGAGCGCCGCGCCGCCGAGCAGGTGGCTGCCGCGCTCGAAGAAGCGGCGGCGGGTGAGGTTGAGGCCGAGGGCGTCGAGCGGCGAGCGGATGGGCGGGATCATTTGCAGAGCGCCTCGTCGAGGTTGAGCAACTCATTCACCACGAGCGTCCAGCCGGCGAGGAGGCCGGCGTCGGCGCACCGGGGCTTGGACTCGCCGATCGTGATCAGCGACCGCGCGTCCTCGGGCCGGGCGCGGTACCAGTCGATCAATTCGGCGAGCGACTGCCGAACGATCCCGACTTCGTCCGGGTCGAGCGGCCGGGCGAGCACCCGACCCGCCATGAACTGGATGCGGGCCTCGTCGTCGTGAGCGGCCTCGGCGAGCGCGCGATCGGCGAGGGCCCGGGCCGCCTCCACGAACTGCGGGTCGTTCAGGGTCACGAGCGCCTGCAGCGGCGTGTTCGTCCGCTCCCGCTTCACGCAGCAGGTCTCCCGCGACGGGGCGTTGAAGATCTCCATCGAGGCCGGCGGCGCCGACAGCTTCCAGAACGAGTAGAGGCTGCGGCGGTAGAGATTGTCTCCGGTATCCGACTTGTAGGCTTTGGTGTTGCTCACGTCCATTGCCACCGCCTCCCACACGCCGCCGGGCTGGTAGGGCTTCACGCTCGGGCCGCCGAGTTTCCGCACGAGCAGACCGCTCACCGCGAGCGCCTGGTCGCGGACCATCTCGGCGTCGAGGCGGAACCGTGGCCCCCGCGAGAGCAGCCGGTTGGCGGCGTCCTTGGCGAGTTTCTCGGGCGTGGTCGCCGCCGACTGCCGGTAGGCGGCGCTCGTGAGCATGAGCCGGAAGAGCCGCTTCACATCCCAGCCCGATTCCCGGAACTCGACGGCCAGCCAGTCGAGCAGTTCGGGATGGCTCGGCAACTCGCCCGTGATGCCGAAGTCACCCGAAGTGGCGACGAGGCCGGTGCCGAAGACCTCCTGCCAGAACCGGTTCACCGTCACCCGCGTCGTGAGCGGATGCTCCCGGAGCAGGAGCCACTTCGCGAGCCCCAGCCGGTTCCGCGGCAGATCCTCGGGGAAGGCTGGAAGGACATCAGGCGTGTCGGCCGCGACCTCGTCCTTGCGCTTGTCGTATTCCCCACGGTCGAGGATGTGGGCCTTCGCCATCCTGTCCTGCTCGTGCATCACGTGGGCGACCGTGCCGCGATTGCGGATTTCGGCCTCCTCCCGCTCCAGCCGTGTCACCGCGCCCGCGGCCGCCCGAGAGACGTCGTCGATCGTGGCCAGCCACCAGTCGTAGAGGTCGGCGGCCGCCGCAGCCCGCTCGGCGGCGGGCAGCCGCAGGATCCCGACCAGCGTCTCGGCACGCGCGAGTCCCTCCACGTCGCCCGGGGAGAGGGCGCGGCCCCAGATTGCGACGTTTGCCAGCCCCACGCCGTGGGCCGTCGCCGAGCCGACCCGGCCGCCGACGACCAGCGGCGCAGCGGTCCTGATCGAATGGTTCTCGAAATTGTCGAACAAGAGATCGACCTGTTGCGGCTTGCCGTCGAAGGAGATCTTCACCCCGCCTGGCTTGCCCGAGCCGTCGTACGTCACCGCCACGAACGTCCACGCATCGGCCGGCACCTGCGTCGCGGTCTGCTGCCACAGCGCGTCTCCGGGCCATGAATGGATCAGCTTCACGTCCACATGGCGGCCCTGCACGCCCACGTCCCAGCCCCGGTCGCCCTGGGCCTCGTCAATCCGGGAGACCACCGCGTAGGCCGAGTCATTGGCGGGGGCCCGCAGCCAGAAGGTCGCGCTGAACGGCTGGTCGTACTCAAAGTCGCCGCCGCCCTCGATCTCCACCGCCCGGCCGTCGAGGAGCAGCGCGGGCGATCCGTTCGGCCCCTCCTGCCATGTCGTCGCGGCCGTGAGCGCGACGTCGGTCTCCGCGCCCGCGATCCGCGCCCGGGTCGTCGCCCCGGCACCTGCGGTAAGGTCGAGCGCGACCAGCGGCACGCCCTCGGGCAGCGTCTTGCCGATCACGTCGGGCGTCGCATCGGTGATCCAGCGGTCGAACTCGGGCCGGCCATCCCGCTTGCGATCCTCCACCGCCCGGCGTGCCGCAGCCAATTCCGGCTCGATTTTCGCGAATCGGTTCCGATCCTCGGGCAAGGGCACGACGACCACCGGCGGCGTGTCCTTGATGTTGCCGTCCATCGCCCCCTGCGTCGTGTTGTTGAAGAACGCGGCGAGCTCGTAGAACTCCCGCTGCGAGAACGGGTCGAACTTGTGGTTGTGGCAGACGGCGCAGCCCACCGTGAGCCCCATCCAGACCGTGGCGGTCGTCTCCGTGCGGTCCCGCGCGTAGAGCACGAGATATTCCTCGGGGATGACACCCCCTTCGTTCGTCGTCATGTTGCAGCGGTTGAAGCCGCTGGCGATCCGCGTGTCGAGAACGGCGTCGATATCGCCATCCCGCAGTTCCCTGGCGACGAGATCTCCGGCGAGCTGCAGGATCGTGAACCGGTCGAACGGCATGTTCTGGTTGAAGGCGCCGATCACCCACTGCCGGTAGGTCCACATCTCGCGGAAGTTGTCGAAGTGGATGCCATGGGTGTCGGCGTAGCGGGCGTAGTCGAGCCAGTGGCGACCGCGGTGTTCGCCCCACTCGGGCTTCGCCAGGAGCGCATCGACGTAGCGC
>JBJTIE010000113.1:0-13836 GCA_046094845.1 Planctomycetaceae bacterium
GCAACCAAGCCCCAGGTGAGCGCGGCTCGGATGGGCGGACGATGCATCGGCGGACGGGCCCCGGTGAGCGGAAGCAAAGGCGAACGGGGAAGACTGCGCAAGGATTGTCGGGGCGGTGGCCGGTGCCCGTCAAGCATGAAGAACCGAATATCCTACGATGCCGTCTGGTCTCCCGCCCGGAGTTGTGTATGTCCGTCGCCGTTCGTCGCCTTCGATCCTGGCTGATCGTCTCCGCCCGGGCCGCGGTGCTGGTGGCGCTGCCGTCGATCGCGGGTGCGGATCGCGTGGAACTCGCCGCCGGACGCGCGCTCGACGGCAGCTTCGCGATGGTGGGGGGCGTGGCCGACAACCCATTGGAAGACGACGCGGCGGCGCAGCCCGCGGCCCAGCCCATCGTTCTCTGCGACGACGGGCTGACCCGCACGATGGTCTCGAAGCGGCTGGTCGTCCGCACCGAGCGATCGGCAGACGCGCTCGGCGTCGAGCGGCTGTCGATCCCGCAGCTCGTGCCGGACAAGGGGCGGCGGGTGGCCGGGATCGGTTCGATCGTGGCCGCCACGCCGTTCGACGACTACGGCCGCCGCACCCTCTCGCTCGCCACGGCCGCCGGCCGCATCGACGTCGTGCAGGGGATCACGGAGATCACGCCTCGCTGGATCAAAGTCGAGGGCCTGCAGACCGAGAAGCCGCTCGTGCTGGACATGCGAATCGCCACCGGCGCGGTGCCCCGTGGCGTGCTTTCGCGGGTCATCGCCACCCACCTCGATCGAGGCGATTCGGAACAGCGACTGCGGCTCGTGCGGCTGCTGCTGCAGAGTGAGCGATATGCCGACGCCCGGGCCGAGCTCGACGAGGTGCTTCGCGACTTCCCCGATCTCGCACACCTCGCCGACGAGCGACGGACGCTCGCCCGACTCGCCGCCGGACAGATGCACGACGAGCTCCTGCTGCGGGGCAGGGCAGGGCAGGATCGGTTCGCCATCGAGATGCTCGACGCCTTCCCCGTGGACGACGCGGCCCCCGAGGTGCTGCAGGCGGTGAAGGAGTCGCGAGACGACTACCGGCGGCGGCGGGATCAGGCGACGGGGCTGGTGGCGGCCGTGCGCGAGCGACTGGCCGGCATCGAGGACCGAAACGACCGGGCGGCTGCGACCGCTGCCGTGTCGGAGATCGAACAGGGCCTCACGTTCGCCACGCTGGGCCGACTCGCGACGTTCGAGCAACTCGGCGCCGATCCCACCATGTCGGCCGACCGCGCCGTCGCGCTGGCGATCAGCGGCTGGCTCCAGACACCCGGCAATGCCGCCAACCTGAAGGTGGCGCTCTCGGCCCTGCGGGTTCGTGATCTCGTGGGTGACTACCTGCGGGCCGACGCTGCCGACTGCCCGGCGCTGCTCGCACAGCTTCGTGAGGAGGAGGCCTTCGACCCGGGCACGATCGCCGCCGTCGCCGCCGCGATGCGGCCACCGCTCGCCCCGCCCGAGCCGACCGGGCCCGGACTCTTCGAACTGGCGGTGCCCCAGCCGGGCGGCGGCCCCGACATCGCCTGCCTCGTGCAGCTGCCACCGGAGTACGACCCGCTGCGTCGCTATCCCGCGGTGGTCACGCTCCACTCGGCCGTATCGACGCCGCTCAATCAGATCGAGTGGTGGGCGGGCCCGCCCGGCCCCGACGGCCTCCGCCGGGGTCAGGCCACGCGGCACGGCACGATCGTGATCGCCCCCGCCTGGGGCCGGCCGGGGCAGTCGGGCTACGAGTCCTCCGCCGGGGAGCATGCAGCCGTGCTCGCGGCGCTGCGGGCGGCACTGCGACGGTTCGCGATCGATACCGACCGCGTGTTTCTGTCGGGCCATGCGCTCGGTGGCGACGCGGCCTGGGACATCGGCCTGGCGCATCCCGATCTCTGGGCGGGGCTGATCCTGATCACGCCCACGGCCGAACGCTACGTGCGGCACTACTGGCCCAACGCCCGGCAGCTGCCGATCTACGTCGTGGGGGGCGAACTCGACGGCACCACGATCGCACGCAATGCGGTCGATCTCGACCGCTATCTCGACCGCGGCTTCGACACGACGTACGTCGAGTACCGTGGGCGTGGACACGAGCACTACTCCGACGAGATCCTGCGGCTCTTCGACTGGATGGGGCGGAAGCGGCGGACGTTCTTCCCCCAGGCGATCGACGTGGTGTCGATGCGGCCCTGGGATCGGTTCTTCTGGTGGGTGGAGATGGAGTCTCCGCCGCCGCGGACGGTCGTGCTGCCGACCAACTGGCCGCCGCCGCCCAACACGCGGCCGCTGTCGATCGAGGCCAAGGTCGGGGCCAACAACAGCCTCACCGTGCGGTGCGGCGCCGAGCGGGTGAAGGTGTGGCTCGCGCCTGAACTGGTCGATTTCACGCGGCCGGTCACCGTGACGATCGACTCCCGACAGGCCCACTCCGGTCGACTCGCACCCGACGTCGAAGTGATGCTCGAGGATCTTCGCCTCCGCGGCGACCGCCAGCACCCCTTTTGGGCCGTGGTCGAGGCGACGAAAAAACGCGGCCCGTAAACCCGTTGCTTCGCAACGGGCGGCCCGTCATGGAGTGACGGCCCTACACGAGGATCTGCTTCACCACGTGGCCGTGGACGTCGGTCAGCCGGAAGTCGCGGCCCTGGAATCGGTAGGTCAGCTTCGTGTGGTCGAAGCCGAGCAGGTGCAGAACCGTGGCCTGGAGGTCGTGGATGTGCACCATGTCGTTGGCGACCTTGAAGCCGAGGTCATCGCTCGCCCCGTGCACGTAGCCCGGCTTCACACCGCCGCCCGCCATCCAGATGGAGTAGCAGTCGGGATAGTGGTCGCGGCCGAGGATGCCCCCGCCTGCCGTCCGGCCCTCGCGAAACGGCGTGCGGCCGAACTCGCCGGTGCAGAGCACGAGCGTGTCTTCCAAGAGGCCGCGCTGCTCGAGATCCTCGATCAACGCCGCCGCCGGCCTGTCGAAGGTGGCCGCCTTCTTCGTGAGCCCGTCGCGGATGTCTTCGGCCGGGGTAATGCCGTGGAAGTCCCAGCCCCAGTCGAAGAGGTGCACGAACCGCACGCCTTCCTCGACGAGACGCCGGGCCAGGAGGCAGTTGTTGGCCAGACTCGCCTGCCCCGGCTTGGCGCCGTAGGCGTCGAGCACCGCCTGCGGCTCCTTCGAGATGTCCATCACGTTGGGCACGCTCGCCTGCATGCGGAAGGCGAGCTCATACTGGGCGATCCGCGTCACCGTCTCGGGATTGCCGAGTTCGCGGGCCTGGAGTTCGTTGAGATCCTTGAGGGCGTCGAGCGTCTTGCGGCGCATGGCCCGGTCCATGCCCGGCGGATCCGACACGTAGAGCACCGGGTCGCCCTTCGAGCGGCACTGCACGCCCTGGTAGACGCTCGGCAGGAAGCCCGAACCGAAACTGCTGATGCCGCCGTTGGGTTGATATCCCGACGAGATCAGCACCACGAAGCCGGGCAGATTCGAATTCTCGGTGCCGAGGCCGTACGTGGTCCAGCTGCCGAGGCTGGGCCGACCCGCCCGCGGCGAGCCGGTGTAGACCATGAGTTCGGCCGGGGCGTGGTTGAACTGGTCGGTGAACATGCTCCGCACCAGGCACAGCTTGTCGGCCACGCGGTGCAGGTTCGGGATGGCGTCGGAAAGCTCCATGCCGCTCTCCCCGCACCGCACCCACGAGCGGCGCGTGCCGAGGAGCTTGGGCGTGCCGGAGGTGAAGGCGAACTTCTTGCCGGCGATCGTCTCGGCAGGGCAGTCCTGCCCGTCATGCTTCACGAGCTCGGGCTTGTGGTCGTAGAGATCGAGATGCGGCGGCGAGCCCGTGAGATGGATCACGATCATCCGCTTCGCTCGGGCCGGCAGCGGCGGCTGCTTCGCCGCCATCGGATCGGTGACGAACGCTGGGGCTGCGTCCGTGGCCGCCAGCGCCTGCCGCATGGCGATCGCGCCGATGCCGCCGGCCATCGAGCCGAGCAGATGCCGCCGCGTCGAAAGGAGTTTGGCTTCGAGCATCGGATCCATCACGGCTCTCCTTACGGACACATGAAGGCTTCGTCGAGGTTCAGGATCACGTTGGCCACGACCGTCCAGGCGGCGAGATCGGCCATGTCGGCCGGAAGGTCGGTCGGGGGCGGACCGAGGGGATCGGTGGCCATCTTCTCGGCGTCGTCTGGAGCGGCGGCGTATTCGGCGCGGGCCTCGTCGTGCAGTCGCGTAAGCCGGTCGATTTCGGCGCCCGTGGGCTGCCGTGAGAGCACGAGCCGGAAGCCGCGGGCTGCCCGGTCGGCGGGGGTGGAGCCCCCTTCGCGGATCATCCGCCGAGCCAGCGCCTGCGCTGCCTCGACGTAGGCCGGGTCGTTGAGCGTCACCAGGGCCTGCAGCGGGGTGTTCGTGCGCGGACGGCGGATCGTGCAGACCTCGCGGCTGGGGGCGTCGAACGTCGCCATCGACGGATAGGGATTGCTCCGCCGCCAGGTGGTGTAGAGCGCGCGGCGGAAACGATCCTCGCCCGTGCTCGTCTCCCAGTCGGTGCTGCTGCCGAAGGCTGCGGAGAGCCCGAAGGCGGGCTGCGGCGGCCTCACGCTCGGCCCGCCCTTCTTCCGGGAGAGCAGGCCGGAGGCGGCCAGGGACTGGTCGCGGATCACCTCCGCCGAGAGCCGCACCCGCGGCCCGCAGGCAACGAGCCGGTTTTCCGGATCGCGGACCACGAGATCGTGCGGGCAATTCGACGCCTGCCGATAGGCGGCGCTGGTCACGATCAGCCGCTGGATCGCCTTGAGGTTCCAGCCGCTCTCCACCAGTTCACAGGCCAGCCAGTCGAGCAGTTCCGGATGGCTCGGCAGGTCTCCCTGGCTGCCGAACTCCTCGCTCGTCGCCACGATGCCGATCCCGAAGAGCCGCTCCCAGATGCGGTTGACGATCACGCGGGCCGTGAGCGGATTGGCAGGATCAACGAGCCACTTCGCGAGCCTAAGCCGATCGACGCGGCCACCATCGGCGACCGGTGCCTCGTTGAACACCTCCGGCAGTCCTTCGCGGACCTCGTCGCCGAGATTCTGCCAGTTGCCGCGGAGCTGGATCTTCGTGATGCGCCGCGCGTCGCCGGCGAGTTCCTCGAGCACCGGCACCGTGACGGCCGGGTGAGCTTCAAGCCGCTTCCGCAGATCGGCGACGACCCTCCGCGCCGGCTGGAACTCTGGCGGCTCCGGCCGGGCCTTGTCGACCGGCTTCCGCAACTCGGGAATGCCCGCCTCGATTTCGGCGATCTCCCGCTCGATGGGGTTCCGCATGGCATCCACCGGCTCCCAACGGATGCGAACCACGGGCGATTCATCCCTGCGGTCGGCGTCGGCCGTGTTGTTGAGGATGCTGTAGAGCTGGAAATATTCCTTTTGCGACAGCGGGTCGTATTTATGGTCGTGGCACTGGGCGCAGGCCATCGTGGTGCCCATCCAGGTGCTCATCGTGGTGTTCACCCGGTCCACGACCGCGACCGTGCGGAACTCCTCGTCGATCGTGCCCCCCCTCGTTGTTCGTGAGCGTGTTGCGGTGGAAGGCGGTGGCCACCCGGTCGTCCACGGTGGCATCTGGCAACAGGTCGCCGGCGATCTGCCGGATCGTGAACTCGTCGAACGGCATGTTGGCATCGAACGCGCGGATCACCCAGTCGCGATAGCCCCAGATGGTCCGTGGCAGATCGTCCACGTACCCCGCGCTGTCGGCATAGCGGGCGAGGTCGAGCCATTGCCGCGCCTGGTGTTCGCCGTAGCCATCGTCGGCGAGCAGCCGGTCCACAAGCTTTTCCACCGCGTCTGGCGCCGGGTCGGCCACGAAGGCATCGATCTCCTCCGGCGAGAGCGGCAGGCCCGTCAGGTCGAGCGCGAGCCGGCGGGCGAGCGTGGCACGGTCGGCCTCGGGCTGCGGGTTGAGCCCCTCGGCTTCGAGGCGAGCGAGGACGAAACGGTCGATGTCGTTCTTGGGCCAGATCGTGTTTTTGACATTCGGCAGGCTCGGCCGCTTCGGAGGCACGTACGCCCAGTGCGGTTCGTACGTGGCCCCCGTCGCGATCCATCGCTTCACGAGATCGATCTGCATCTCCGACAGCGGCTGGCCCGCCTCGGGCGGCGGCATGACGAGATCGGGGTCAGTGGACGTGATCCGGGCGATCAGCTCGCTTTCGTCTGGCTGGCCGGGCACGATCGCCGCATGGCCGCCGAGATCGGCCGTCGCCCCGGCGAACGTGTCGAGCCGAAGGCCTTCATCGCCACCGCCAGACCGGCCCTCGGGATCGGGGCCGTGGCACCGCACGCAGCGGTTGGAGAGGATGCCTTTGATGTCGCGGGTGAAGGAGGGGGCCGTGTCGGCGGCGAGGGCAGAGCCCGCCACGCAGAGCAGCAGGCCGGTCGCGACGATGTTTCGCAGGCGGGAGAACAAGATGGCGCAGACCTCGTGATGCCGGCCATCCAGTATATCGTCACTTGCTACGGCGGCACTTGCGGAGCAGACCTGTGCTCACGGCCCGGGTGGGGCGTTATTCCGTGTCATTCGTCAGTTTCATGGCCGCGGAAGCGGTCTGTACGCCGAGCCTCGGGCGGCCGCTGACGTCACCATGCACGCTCGCGGTCGGCCGGCTGGCGGGGTCGGCGTAGCGGTCGTCATCGCGATAGAGTGCGCGGAGTCGGGCCAGTTCGGCCTGCATGTCGGCGAAGAGCTTCGCCACGGCCGGATCACGCGTGGCCGCGTCGCCATGCAGCAGGTTTCGCTGCTCGAGCGGGTCGGCCACGAGGTCGAAGAGCTCCCAGGCGTCCTTCGTCCAATAGTGGATCAGTTTGTGGGTGGCCGTGCGAACGCCGACGTGGGCCCGCGTGTCGTGGTCGCCCGGATCGTGGTAGTAGCGGTAATAGACGCTCGTCCGCCAGTCGGCCGGCGACTCGCCGCGCAGGAGCGGCACGAGGCTCCGGCCCTGCATCGACTCGGGCACCGGGAGCCCGGCGAGATCGAGGAACGTCGGGGCGAGATCGATATTCGCCACCATCTGTCCCGGCGTGATCCCGGGCGTGATGCCCGGCCCCAGGGCGAGCAGCGGCACCCGCAGGCCAGGCTCGTACATGAACCGCTTGTCGTAAAGCCCGCGCTCTCCCATGTACCAGCCGTTGTCGGTCGAGTAGATCACGACAGTGTCGGCCGCGAGGCCCGCCTCGTCGAGGTAGTCGAGCACCTCCCCGACGCTGTCGTCCACGCCCTGCACGCAGGCGAGGTAGTCCCGCATGAACTGCCGGTACTTCCAGCGAACGAGCTCCGCACCGGTGAGCATGCGGCCGTTCACCGTCAGCTCCATGGGCGCCTCGCTCCGCCAGCGCCGCAGGGCCTCGTGGGAAAGCCCTGCCGGGGGCGTCCGCTTGAGATCGTTGTTCGTGAGATGGCGGGCGATCGTCTGCGCGTTTTCCGGGAGGGCGGCCGGCCGCGTGGCGTAGTCGTCGAAGAGCGTCGGCGGATCCGGAAACTCGGCGTGGGCGAAGAGGGCCTGATTCCGCTCGTCCGGCTGCCAGGGCCGATGCGGGGCCTTGTGGTGCAGCATGAGGAAGAACGGCGCATCTGCCGGCCGCGTCTTCAGGAACTCGACCCCGAGGTCGCCGGTGATCTCGGTGCAGTGACCCTCGATCGTGAGCCGTCCGCCGGGCACGAGAAACTCCGGGTTCCAATAGGCTCCCTGGCCGGGCAGCACGATCCAGCGATCGAAGCCGGTGGGATCGCTGCCGAGATGCCACTTGCCCACCAGTCCCGTGTGGTAGCCGGCCGCCTGGAGCCGTTTCGCCACGTGGTCGCGTGAACCGTCGAACGGATTGAAGACGGGCACGCCATTGAGATGGGAGTACTGGCCGGTGAGCAGCGTCGCCCGGCTCGGCGAACAGATCGAGTTGGTGACGAACGAGTTCGTGAACCTGGCCCCACCCGCCGCGAGGCGGTCGAGGTGCGGCGTCGTGTTGACCCGGGAGCCGTAACAGGAGAGAGCCTGCTCGGCATGGTCGTCGGAAAAGATGAAGAGGATATTGGGCCGACGGTTCGCGGCTGCCGCTGGGCATGCCCAGCATGCGGCCATCACGACGGCCCACGCGAACGCCTTCGAGCAGGACTCTCGCATCGGAATGCCTCTGACGAACGGATCGCCGCAGCCCGATGAGGGCGGCGTCGGTGGACGAGAGACTACCCGAAATCGCGGCCTCTCGACCGGCCGGCAGACATCGCCCGGGCGTCCGTTGCCTGGTACAATCATCGAGCCGGTTCGAGAGACTCGAACCGCCATCCCACCATTCGGCATGGCCCGCCCTACCTGGAGCATCTCGCATGGGTTGCGTGAAGCGTGCGGCTGCGTTTCTCGCTCTTGCCTGGCCGGCCATGGCGGCCCACGGGGCCGCGCCTTCCCCGGCCCGACTGTCGTTCAACCGCGATATCCGGCCGATCCTTTCCGACACCTGCTTCGCCTGCCACGGCCCCGATAACGCCAACCGGCAGGCCGGCTTGCGGCTCGACACGTTCGACCTCGCGACGGCCGAGCTCGACAGCGGCACCCGGGCGATCGTGCCGGAGAAGGTCGACGAAAGCGAGATGGTCGCCCGGATCGTCTCAGACGATCCCGACACCGTGATGCCGCCCCCCGAGGCGAAGATCGGCCGGCTCTCCGCCGAGCAGGTGGAGACGCTGAAGCGATGGATCCGGGAGGGGGCGGCCTATGAGCCGCACTGGGCGTTCGTCTCGCCTGCGCAGCCCGCGACGGCCACGCCCAAGGCCACAGGGGGGGCAAGTTCGATCGATGCGATCGTCATCGACAAGCTCGCCACACGGGGTCTGACGCTCCAGCCCGAGGCCGATCGTCGCACGCTCATCCGCCGGGCGAGCTTTGACCTCACCGGCCTGCCGCCGACGCCCGCGGAGGTCGAGGCGTTCGTCGCCGACACCTCGCCCGACGCCTATGAGAAACTCCTCGACCGGCTGCTCGCGAGCCCGCGCTACGGCGAACGGATGGCGGCCGATTGGATGGACCTCGCCCGCTATTCCGACAGCTACGGGTTTCAGCGGGATCGTCCGCGGCCCGACATGTGGCCGTGGCGGGATTGGGTGATCCGGTCGTTCAACGACAACCTGCCATGGGATCGGTTCACGCTCTGGCAGGTGGCCGGCGACCTCCTGCCGAACGCCACCGACGAGCAGGTGCTGGCCACGGCATTCAACCGGCTCCACCAGCAGGAGAACGAGGGCGGATCGATCGAGGAGGAGTATCGCGTCAACTACGTGAACGACCGCACGACGACCTTCGGCACGGCGTTTCTCGGCCTCACCCTCGAGTGCTGCCGCTGCCACGACCACAAGTTCGACCCGCTCTCCCAGAAGGATTTCTACGCGCTGTCCGCGTTCTTCGACGACATCGACGAGGCGGGCCTGTATTCCTTCTTCACGCAGTCGGTACCGACGCCGAAAATGCGGATGCTCGACGAGACGACAGCGGCGGCCCTCGCCAAAGCCGACGAGGCCGCGGGCGAGGCGGCGGCGGAATACGAGCGGGCCGAGGCGGTTGCCCGCGCGACCGTGGCCGACGGGATCGCCGGCAAGGGCCCGATGCCAGCCGCACTCGAGGCCGCCGGCGGCACGATTCCCGGCGAACTCGTGCGGTATGCATTCGACGGCCGGGGCAAGGATGGGAAGTTTGCCAACGAGATCGGCTCCACCGAATCCGCCACGTCGCCGGGCGACAACGTGATCGTGGACGACACCCGCGGCGGCGGCGGCTGCCGGGCGATCAAGCTCACGGGCGACCATCCGGTGAACACGACCGTTGGCACCTTCCGCCGCAGCCAACCGTTCACCGTGTCGGCATGGATCAAGCCGGCGGTCAGGCACGACCGCGCGGTCGTGTTTCACCGCTCCAGGGCCTGGACGGACGCCGGGAGCCGCGGCTACGAGTTGCTCGTGGACGATGGGCATCTCCGCTGGTCCCTGATCCACTTCTGGCCCGGTGATGCGGTGAGCGTGCGGTGCGCCGAGCCGCTGCCCGTCGGCGAGTGGACGCACGTGGCGGTGTCGAGCGACGGCTCGGGCAAGGCAGCGGGCCTGGAGATCTTCGTGAACGGCCATCCGGCTGCCACGACGATCGTTCGCGACAGCCTCACCCGTGAGATCACCGGCGGCGGCGGCGACACGATCACGATCGGCGAGCGGATGCGCGACCACGGCTTCAAGAGCGGCCTCGTGGACGACTTCCGCGTCTTCGGCCGGGCGCTGACGCCGATCGAGGTGCGGGAACTCGTCGCCCCGGGCACGATCGCGGCCGCCCTGGCCGAGAAGCGGGATGCCGAGGCGCTGGGCGACTACTTCGCCGCGGCCTTCGCCGACGAACCGGCGGCCAGGCGGGCGGCGCTCGAGGCCGCCCGCCGCAGCCGCGACGATCTCGCCGAACGGCCGCCGGAAATCATGGTCATGCGGGACCTGCCGCAGCCGAGGACCGCCTACATCCTCGAGCGCGGCGAGTACGACAAGCGGGGGGCGGCGGTCGCCCCCGATACGCCCGCCGCACTGCCGGCGTTCCCGGCCGACCAGCCGAAGAACCGGCTCGGCCTGGCCCGCTGGTTGATCGATCCCGAGCATCCGCTGCTCGCCCGCGTCACGGTGAACCGCCTCTGGCAGTCGCTCTTCGGGCTCGGGCTCGTGCAGAGTCCCGAGGATCTCGGCAGCCAATCCACCAGGCCGGAGTATCCGGAGTTGCTCGATGTGCTCGCCTGGCAATTCTCACATCCCACCGCCGACGGCGGCATCGCCTGGGACATGAAGCGGCTCATCAAGACGATCATGCTCTCCGCGACCTACCGGCAGCGGAGCATGGCCGACGCGAAGACGATGGCCGACGATCCGCTGAACGTGTGGCTCGCCCGCGGCCCACGGCATCGGCTCCCCGCCGAGATGATCCGCGACGGGGCGCTCGCCGCCTGCGGCCTGCTCGTCGAAAAGATGGGCGGACCGCCGGTGAAGACCTACGACATGCCCGACTCGTTCAAGCCCGAGCAGGCCGACTCGGGCGAGGGGCTGTATCGCCGCAGCCTGTATACGTTTTGGCGGAGAACGGGGCCGGCACCGGTGCTCGAGAGCTTCGACGTGCCCAAGCGGGTGGTCTGCGTGGCCAGGCGCGACACGACCAACACGCCGCTGCACGCCTTCGTGCTCATGAACGGGCCGCAGTTCGTGGAGGCGGCCCGGGTGCTCGCAGAGCGGCTGCTCGTCGAGCATGACGGTCGGGCCGAGCCTGCGCTCGACCGGGCGTTCGAGTTGCTCACCAGCCGGCCGCCGGACGATGAAGAGCGTCGTATCATCCGCCGGATGCACTTGGCCCAGCTCGACTGGTATCGGGACCGGCCGGACGATGCGGCGCAACTCCTGGCGGTGGGAGAGACGAAGTCGCAGGCGGCAGCTACCGCCGTCGAGGTGGCCGCGGCCGCCGGCGTCGTGAACGCCCTGATGAACTACGATGGACGCGTGGTGAAACGATGACAAAAAGGTGCCAGCAACCAAATCTGGGCAATCTACAAACCCTGCCTTCGCCAAGCCACCCAGATTTGGTGGCTGGCACCTTTTTGAACCGGCGTGAGTTGTTGAATACGGTCGGCATGGGATTCGGCGGTCTGGCGCTCGCCGAGATGCTCGGCCGCTCGGCCGCGGCGGAGCAGGCTGCGGTTGACGGGGCCGAGGGCGTGCTCGGCGGCTTCCATCATCCGCCCAAGGCCAAGCGGGTGATCTACCTCTTCCAGTCGGGCGGCCCCTCGCAGCTCGATCTCTACGACCACAAGCCGCTCCTCAAGCAGCGCGACGGTGAGCAGTTGCCCGACAGCGTTCGCAACGGCCAGAGGCTCACCGGGATGTCGGGCAACCAGAGTTCGATCCCGCTGGCGGCGTCACCCTATGCGTTTGCGCAATACGGCGACAGCGGCGCCTGGCTCTCGGAGCTCCTTCCGCATACGGCGAAGGTGGCGGACCGTCTCTGCTTCGTCCGCACGATGTACACCGAGAGCATCAACCACGGCCCGGGCGTGACGTTCATGCAGAGCGGCAACCAGATCCCGGGCCGACCGAGCATCGGGGCCTGGCTCGACTACGGCCTCGGCAACGCCCACGACGACCTCCCCTCGTTCGTCGTTCTGATCACGAAGAACAAGAGCGGGCAGCCGCTGATGAGCCACCTCTGGGGTGCCGGCTTCCTGCCGACGAAACACCAGGCCGTGAGATTTCGCTCGGGGGCCGACCCGGTGCTCTACGTGAACAACCCGCCGGGCGTCTCGAAGGACAATCGCCGGCACCTGCTTGACGGGCTGCGGGAACTGCACGAGCACCAATTCGCGGGCACGCCCGATGCCGAGATCACCGCGCGGATCGCCAACTACGAGATGGCCTTCCGGATGCAGGCCAGCGTGCCGGAGGTGACCGATTTCTCCGACGAGCCGCAGAGCGTGCTCGACATGTATGGCCCCGACGCCAAGGATCCGGGCACGTTCGCGGCCAACTGCATCCTGGCCCGCCGGCTCGCGGAGCGAGGCGTGCGGTTCATTCAGCTCTACCATCAGGACTGGGACCACCACGGCGGCCTCAAAGGGGGCATCACCAGCGAGGCGAAACAGACCGACCAGCCCGCCGCCGCGCTCGTGCAGGACCTCGCCCAGCGCGGCATGCTCGACGACACGCTCGTGGTCTGGGGTGGCGAGTTCGGCCGCACGAACTACTGCCAGGGTCTCTACAAGCCGGGGCAGGATTTCGGTCGAGACCACCATCCGCGGTGCTTCACGATCTGGATGGCCGGCGGCGGCGTGAAGCCGGGCACGACCTACGGCGAGACCTGCGAATACGGCTACAACATCGTCAAGGACGGCGTGCACGTGCACGACTTCCACGCCACGATGCTGCACCTGCTCGGCATCGACCACGAGCGGCTGACCTACAAGTTCCAGGGTCGTCGCTACCGGCTCACGGACGTGCACGGCAAGCTCGTGAAGGGCATTCTCGCCTGACCGGCGAGCCGGACATTCGGCCAGTGACTCCGCCCAACGCGTAGGTGCAGACTGGCAGTCTGCACACGGTGATACCACCACACGCCATCGCGTCGACCGAACGACACCGCCACAGCCATTCCGCAGAGTGCCACTCTGCTGCTACAGACGGCGGCGACGGCCCTAGCGGTCCGCGGTCGTCGTCGGCTTGGCGGCGACTTCGGGCGACGTCGGAGGCAGCGACATGCCGGAGATGACCCAGCCGTCGGGCCGGGATTGCATCCCCATGGCCGCCGTCCCGAAGTAGCGTCGAACTTGCTCGAAATCAGGGAGCGTGCTGCCGTCGAGCCGCTGCTCCCGAACCGTGCCCGGCTTGCCGTCGCCGAGAATCCCATTGAGCAACTGGCCGAACACGCTCTTCGACTTCGGCATCGAGCCCTGCCGCAGCATCTCGTAGGCCGGCCGCACGGTGTCGGCCTCGCGGCCGAACGACCGCAGCGAGTTCGGTCCCGGCAGCAGCCGGTCGACCTCGACGAGCGCCGCCTTGGAATCCTGGGTCGAGGCGAGAGCGTCGCCCTGCCCGGCCGTGAGCACCCGCTCCAGAATGTCGCGGTGCGAGGCGATGAAGAGGTGGCCCTTGGCGACGGCCACCGACGCGTGCGGCAGCAGCTTTTCCTCCTTTTCGCGGAGGCGTGCCCGTCGACGATGGGCTTCGTCGTCGGGATTGTGCCGCCGCTCGTCGTCGGCATGCACGACCGCGCCGCCGGGCGTCTCGATCTCGAGCTGGGGC
>JBJTIE010000114.1:0-24780 GCA_046094845.1 Planctomycetaceae bacterium
CCGAGCAACGAACTCCGCGTCGAGGAGACGATCAAGGAAGGCGCCACCGTCTGGCGCCGCTAAAAACAGGTGCCAGCCACCAAATCCGGGTAATGTGGCCAGTCTCACCCTTGCCTATCTACCCCAGATTTGGTGGCTGGCACCTTTTTTTAGCGGCGCCAGACGGTGGCGCCATCCTTGATCGTCTCCTCGACGCGGAGATCCTTGATCGTGGCGGGATCGACCGTGAGTGGATTGCCCGACAGGATCACGAGATCGGCTCGTTTGCCGACCTCGATCGAGCCTTTCGCGGCCTCCTCGCCGTATTGCCGGGCACCGTCGATCGTGATCGCCTCGAGCGCCTCCAGCGGCGTCACCCGCTCATTGGCCCCGAGTACGTGGCCCGACCGCGTGATGCGGTTGACCGCCGTGTGCATCGTGAACAGCTGGCTCAGGGGCGAGACGTTGAAGTCAGTGTGGTTGCTCGGCCGCAGCCCGAGCGCCCGCGCCGATTTCATGGGGCTGATCGACTCGGCCTGGGCCTGGCCGCGATTGGCGACGTGGGTGTCGCCAAAATAGAAGCAGTGCAGCGTGAAGAATGACGGCGTGATCTTCCAGGCGGCGTACTTCTGGAGTTGGTCGGGCCGGATGAACTGCGAGTGCACGCCCACCGTGCCCCGCGGCCTGGCCGGATCGTCGCCGGCGGCGAACCGATGGGCCTCGAGCAGGGCGTCGATCGCCGCGTCGCCATTGCAGTGGACGAAGAGCGGCGCGCCGCCGTCGTAGACCTTCTTCACCATCTCGTTGAGCATCGGCTGCGGGAATGTCAGCTCCCCCTCCCAGTTCTTCTGGCCCGCTGGCCCGTCGGTGAGATAGGGGGTGGTGAACGCGGCCGTCCGTCCCTGGGGCGAGCCATCCATCACGATCTTCACGCCGCCGATCCGCAGGCGGTTCGTGTAGGTCGTCTCGGCCCGGGGCGGCCCGTTCGCGAACACCTTGTCGAGCTCGGTGATGAACGGGAGCGAGATCACGTCGAGCTTCAGGAGGCCGCGGTCGGCCATGATCCGCAGGAGGTCGAGCTGGTGCTTCATCGTGGCCCCTTCCTGGGCCGTCGTGATGCCCTCTCGCAGGTAGAGCTCCTGGCCGGTCGTGATGAGCTGGAGCAGCTCGTCGTCGCTCGGCCCCGGCACCTTGGCGAAGATCGGCAGGAACGCCGTCTCGAAGAGGAGGCCGTCGGGTTCCTGCGAGCCGGCTTCGCGGCCGATCACGCCGCCGACGGGCGTGGGCGTGGCGGCGGTGATGCCATAGAAGGCGAGCGCCTTGCTGTTGAGCATCGCACCGTGCCCCGACACGTGCACGAGGATCACGGGGTTGTCGGGAAACGCGGCGTCGAGCTCCTGCTTCGTCGGCGCCCGCTTCTCGGCGAGCAGTTCGGGGTCGTAGCCGAACCCGATCACGAACTTCCCCGGCCCGAGCTTCTGCCGCTCCTGCACCTGCTTCAGCTTCGCGATCACGTCGGCGACGCTCGTGCACGTGCCGGCCGGGGGCGAAGCACACAGCGCCTGCACCTGCACCTCGCCGCAGGTGAAGAAATGGCTGTGGCCGTCGATGAAGCCGGGCACGAGCGTGCGGCCGGCGAGGTCGGTCACCTGGGTTGCCGGCCCCTTCAGCTTCATCACGTCGGCCTCGGTGCCCACCGCCACGATCGTGCCCCCACGGATCGCGACCGCTTCGGCGGCAGGCTGTTTGGAGTCCACCGTGACGATGCTGCCGCCGCGGATGATCCGCTCGGCCGGCTCGGCGGCGGTCGCGGAAGCGAGAGCGAGAGCGAGAACGGCGATCGCCGCGACGACGGCACGACAGGATCGGACAAGCATGCGAGGCTCCTCGGGGAGGCGCGGCGGAGAGCAGGAATACCGCCGTCGGTGTCCGCCCATCATCTCCGCCACACGTCGGTCGGGAAAGCGGCGGGTCGATTGCTGCGTTCCGAACCGGTGTTTCTGCTGTGTGGCTTTCCGCCTACGATTTGTCCATCGCCGGTTTCTCGACTCCCCGGAGGACGTTTTCATGGTTGCCACGATTTCCCCCGCCACGCTCGCCGATCTGCGCCGCAAGGGCGACACGCTGACCCTCATCGACGTTCGCACGCCCGCCGAGTTCGGTGAGGTGCACGTCGATTTCGCCCACAACATCCCGCTCGACCGGCTCGATGCCCAGGCCGTGACATCGCTCGCCGGCAGTGGTCCCGTGTACTTCGTCTGCAAGTCGGGCACCCGCAGCCAGAAGGCCTGCGAAAAGCTCATCGCCGCGGGCATCAAGGACGTGGTCAGCGTCGAGGGGGGCACCGCCGCCTGCGAGGCTGCCGGCGTGCCGGTCGTGCGGGGCCGCAAGGTGATGTCGCTCGAGCGACAGGTGCGGATCGCCGCCGGGGCGCTCGTGGCCATCGGTGCGGCACTGGCCGGCTTCGGGCCCGAAGCGCCGGTCAACTGGCAGGCGATCGGTGCGGGACTCGCCGGCTTCGTGGGCTGCGGCCTCGTGTTCGCCGGGATCACCGACACCTGCGGCATGGCGATGCTGCTCGCCCGGATGCCGTGGAACCAGGCGTCGGGTGGGGCCTGTCGCACGGCCACCACCTGCTCCCGCTGACGCACGGCACCACCGGAGACATCGCCATGACGATCCAGCAGTATTACCTCGCTTGCCTGTCGCACGCGTCGTACATGATCACCGACGAGAAGACGAAGACGGCCGCGGTGGTCGATCCGCAGCGGGACATCGACCAGTATCTCGCCGACGCCAAGGCCGGCGGGTACACGATCAGTCACGTCTTCCTCACGCACTTCCACGCCGACTTCATCGCCGGCCATATCGAGCTGCGAGACCAGGCCGGAGCGACGATCCATCTCGGCCGGCGTGCGGAGGCGGAGTTCTCGTGCGTGAAGATGAAGGACGGCGACGTGGTCGAGTTCGGCGACGTGAGGCTCGAGATCATGGAGACGCCTGGACACACACCGGAGGGCATCTCGATCCTCGTCTACGACCTGGCGAAGAGTCGCACCGAGCCCTTGGCCGTGCTCACCGGCGATACGCTTTTCATCGGCGACGTAGGCCGGCCCGATCTCCTGGCGAGCGTCGGCGTGACGGCCGACGAACTGGCCGACATGCTCTACGACAGCATCACGACCAAGCTCGTGACGCTGCCCGACGCCACGCTCGTCTATCCGGCCCACGGGGCAGGCAGCATGTGCGGCAAGAGCCTGTCGAAGGAGACGGTCTCCACGATCGGCGAACAGAAGAAGTTCAACTACGCCCTCCAGCCGATGAGCCGTGAGGCCTTCAAGGCGATCGTCACGGCCGATCAGCCGGAGGCGCCGGACTATTTCGTGCATGATGCGATTCTGAACCGCAAGGAGCGTGCATCGCTCGGCGCGGCGATGGAAAAGACGCTCACGCCCTTGTCGCTCGAGCAGGTGCTGGCCCTCGAACAGTCCGGAGCCCAGCTCCTCGACGTGCGCGACGGTATCGACTTCGAAGGGGGACACCTGAAGGGAACGCTCAACATCGCCCTCAACGGCAAGTACGCAACGTGGGCCGGGTCGATGCTCTCCCATGACAAGCCGATCGTGGTCATCGCCGAGGAAGGCGGGCCAGGCGGAGGCGACGATCCCGCAGCCGAGGCCGTGATGCGGCTCGGCCGCATCGGCTTCGACAACGTGGCCGGCTACCTCGCCGGCGGCATGAGCGCCCTGGCACAGCGCGACGATCTCGTGGAACGCACCGAGCGGATCACCGCACCGGCCCTCGCCGAATGGCTCGCCGGCAAGCGGCCCGATGCTGGTGCGGCGCCGATCGTGGTCGATGTGCGGAGCGAGGCGGAGCATGCGGGCGGGCATGTCGAGGGGAGCCTCAACATCCCGCTCACGCATCTCGACGAACGGTTCAGCGAGATTCCGGCGGGCCGGCCCGTGGCCGTGCACTGTGAGGGCGGCTACCGCTCCGCGATCGCCGCCAGTCTGCTCCAGAAACTCGGCCGGCGCGACGTGCACGACATCGTGGGTGGCTACAAGGCCTGGCTGGCGGCGAAGCTGCCCGCATGAACGCCTTCCCGCCTGCATGGGCGTTTCCTCACGGAAATTGAACACTTCCGAGGGACGGGACGAGCGGGGATACTGGATGGGGAGAAAACCTCCGTGTCTCCGGCAGGCAGATGAAGCACCTTTCCTCACGACTGAAGGCCGGCGCCGAGCAGGCCGCCCAGCGGATTCTCGTCGTCGACGACGAAGAGGATCTGCTCGAGCTCGTCCGCTACAACCTTTCCAAGGAGGGCTATCAGGTCGAGTGCGTGGCCTCGGGTGAAGACGCCCTCAAGGCGGCACGGCGACAGCCACCCGACCTGATCGTGCTCGACCTCATGCTGCCATCGGTCGATGGGCTCGAGGTCTGCCGGCGACTCAAGAACGATTCGAAGACCCGTGACGTGCCGATCATCATGCTCACCGCGAAGAGCGAGGAGAGCGACATGATCGCAGGCCTCGAACGAGGCGCCGACGACTACATCGCCAAGCCCTTCAGCCCGCGGGTACTCAATGCCCGGATCAAGGCGCTCCTCCGTCGTCACGAGGCCCAACGCCAGTCCGCTCTCGAGACGACGATCGACGTGCATGAACTGTCGATCCACCCCGGCCGCCACGAGGTGACGCTCGCCGGCCAGCCGATCGAGCTGACCTACACCGAGTTCGCCCTGCTGCAGTTCCTCGCCAAGCGGCCGGGCTGGGCCTACACGCGGTCGCAGATCGTCGATGCGGTGAAGGGGGAGGACTATCCCGTCACGGAGCGGTCGGTCGACGTGCAGGTGGCCGGCTTACGGAAGAAGCTCGGCGAGTTCGGCTCCTACATCGAGACCGTGCGCGGTGTCGGCTACCGCTTCCGCTCGTGAGCACGGCCCACACGATGCCTCGCACCCGACTCGTCTGGCATCTGTTTCTGGCATGGGTCTCCCTCCTGACGGCGGTCCTGGTCGCCTCGTCCTGGCTCGCGTCGGTGCAGCTAGCGCGAATCGCCGAGGAGGACCAGCGGCAACGGCTGACGCAGTTCGCCGAGCTGGCCGGCACGGTCGCCGGGCCCGACGGCAGGCCGCTCGATGCGGCGGCCTTCGCAGCCTTGGCCAGTTCGACGCTTGCGGAGTCCGGCATCGCCCTGGAACTGCTCGCCGCGGACGGACGGCCGTTCGAAGCGGATGCTGCACCGGAGACGCTGGCGGCCCGGATGCCCCCGGGCGACGAGCGGCTGCTGGCCGAGGCCCGCGCCGGGCGGATCGCAGCCGCGAGCCGATTCGAGCCGGCCACCGGCCGTCGCTTCATCACGGTGGCGGTGCCCCACGGCCCGCCATCGGCCCCCGTCGCCATCATCCGAGCCCGCGGCGACACCCGTGCGGCCGACCGCGAGCTCGCCGCCGCTCAGCAGCGGCTGCTGCTGGCCCATCTGGCTCTGGCCGCGGCCGCCACGGCCATCGGCTACGTCGTCGCCCGCCGGGCCGCACGTCCCGTGCACGATTTGAGCGTCGCCGCCACCCGGCTGGCTGCGGGCGAGATCGAGGCGCGAATGCCGGCGACCGACGTGGCCGAGGTGGCGTCGCTCGCCGACGCGATCTCCGGCCTGCGGGAGCAGCTCGTCGAGCGCGGGCTGCTCATCGGCCGCCAGGGCACCCAGCAGGAGGCCGTGCTCGGCAGCATGATCGAGGGCGTGCTCGCGATCGACGGCCGACAGCGGATCGTGGGCATCAATCGGGCGGCTGCCGAGCTCCTGGGGCTCGATCTCGACCACGTGGTCCGGCGGCCGCTGCAGGAGATCGTGCGCAATCCCGATCTGCGTCGCTTCGCACTCCGCGCGATCGATTGTCGCGAGCCGGTGGAGGATGACCTCGTGCTCCATGGTGCCCGCGATCGCACGATCCGCCTCCGTGGCACGGCGCTCCGCGACGTGTCAGGCGAAGGCGGCGCGGTGATCGTGCTCAACGACGTCACCGACGTGCAGCGGCTGGAAAACGTCCGCCGTGACTTCGTGGCGAACGTGTCGCACGAGCTGAAGACACCGATCGCCTCGATCAAGGGCTTCGTGGAGACGCTCCTCGACGGCGCGGCCGACGACCCGGCCGACGCCAAGCGGTTCCTGCAGATCGTGGCCAAGCAGGCCGACCGACTGGCTGCCATTATCGAGGATCTGCTCGCGCTTTCGCGGATCGAGCAGAGCGAGGGCGCCGACAACCTTCCCGTGGAGCCGGCGGCGATCGGCGGCGTCTTGGCGGCGGTGGCAGCCGACTGCGAGCCGCGGGCGGCCGAGCGGTCGATCAGGCTCGATACCCACTGCGATCCGGTGCTCGTGGCGGAGGTGAACGCACCGCTGCTCGAGCAGGCGGTCATCAACCTCGTCGACAATGCGATCAAATACAGCGACGCCGGCCGCACCGTCTGGATGGAGGCGGAGGCCGCGGGGGGCGAACTCGTGATCCGCATCCGCGACGAGGGATGCGGCATCGCCGCCGAGCATCTGCCCCGGCTCTTCGAACGGTTTTATCGGGTCGACCGGGCCCGCAGCCGAAAGCTGGGCGGCACGGGCCTCGGGCTCTCGATCGTGAAGCACATCGTGCAGGCCCACCGCGGCACGATCGGCGTGGAAAGCGAGCCGGGCGTGGGCTCCACGTTCACGATGCGCTTGCCGCTGGCGCGGGCGTAGCGATCGAGCGGCCGCCGTCCACCGGCAGGCAGACACCCGTCACGAAATCGTTCTCGACGAGGAAGAGCACGGCATGGGCCACGTGCTCCGGCGTGCCCTCGCGGTTCACGAGCGTGCCGGCGATCGCGGCGGTGCGAGCGGCAGGCTGCATGTCGGCTGGCAGCGTCACCGGGCCGGGCAGCACGCAGTTCACCCGGATCCGGGGATTCCGCCGGGCGAACTCCACGGCCAGCGACCGCGTCAGTGTCGGGATCGCCCCCTTGCTCGGAAAATAGGCGGCGTAGTCGGCCGCCGGCCTGGCGATCGCCTGATCGCCCAGCGTGACGATCGTGCCGCCGGTCTCCTGCCCGACCATCACCGCGCCGGCCTCCTGGGCCACGACGAAGGTCCCCACGCAATTGACGTCGAAGTGGGCCCGCAGGTCGTCGGCCGTCACCTCCTCGAGCGGTCCCGGAACCCAGATCGCCGCACAGGTGACCACCGCGTCGATCCGGCCGAAGTGATCGGCCACCCGATGCACCATCGCCCGCACCGGCCCCTCGTCACGGAGATTGGCCGTGACAGCGAGGCTCGGCACGCCCGCGGATTCCAGTTCCGCCGCGAGCGTTCGCGCCTCGGTGAGCGACGCATGGCAATGGATCGCGACGGAATAGCCCCGCGACGCCAGCGCCCGCACCACGGCGGCGCCGATCCGCTGCGCGCCGCCGGTCACGAGGGCCACGCGGCCGGTGGCCGCAACGCCGCCGGGGACGAACGTCGTTGAAGAGTCTGGCGGGCTCATCGGGAGGGGCTCACGTCCGGGCACCGGCTCGCGCCGCGTGATAGTCGAGGATCTGCTGCCAGGCCTCGGCCGGCGTCTCGGCGTAGGTGAAGAGCTCGAGATGATGGTCGCTGATCACGCCGGCGTCGGCGAGATACTCGAAATCGATCACCTTCGACCAGTAGGCCTTGCCGTAGAGGATGATCGGCACCGGCTGCATCCGATGGGTCTGCATGAGCGTGAGCGTCTCGAACATCTCGTCGAGCGTGCCGAAGCCACCCGGGAAGAGCACGACGGCCGCCGCCCGCAGGATGAAATGGAACTTCCGCAGGGCGAAGTACTTGAACTGAAAGCACAGCTCCGGCGTGATGAACGGATTGGGCTGCTGCTCGGCCGGCAGCTTGATGTTGAGACCGATCGACTTGCAGCCCACGTCGAAGGCGCCGCGATTGGCAGCCTCCATGATCCCCGGCCCGCCACCGGTCACGATCACGTAGTCGCGCTGGTCGTCGCACTGGTTGTCGATCGACACGATGCGGGCGAACTCGCGGGCATCGTCGTAGTAGCGGCTGAACTCGATCAGCCGTGTGCACCGCTCCACGTCCCGCTTCGCCTTGGCATCACCGGGCGAGGCCTGCAGCACACGGCGGGCTTCGGAGAGCCGTCGCTCGGCGGCCGTCCGCTCCACGATCTGCGTGCCGCCGAACACGATCACGGTCGATTCGATCTTGTCGGCCTGGAGGCCGAGTTCGGCCTTCCCGAGCTCCAAGAGCATCCGCACGCCCCGCATCTCCGTCCGCGTCAGCAGCGCCTGATCCTCCTGGGCGAGGCTGTAGCTCGGCGAGGAGAGAATGCGTTCCATGTTTTCCGCGACGAGCGCCACGTCGTCGCCGAGCACGGTGTCGGGCAGGATCGGGCACGCCTTGCCGATGGCGGCGGGCGATTCGCTGGAGGGACGGGGCTTCTTGGCCATGGGAGTCCTTTCTCGTGGGGCGGAATGTGGGGTCTGTGTCAGTCGAGGGTGACCCGCTCACCGAGCCTGGGCACGTGGGCGTCCCAGCCGCGGGTCTGCCGCAGGAATTCTTGCAGGCCGCGGGCGGCGGGGGGCTCTCCATGCACGAGAAACGTGCGTTTCGGAGCCGGCATCGTCCCCAGCCAGCGGTCGATTTCGCGGCGGTCGGCATGGCCGGAGAGGGCATCCACCCGGCGGATCGCCGCCCGCACGGGGATGTCGCGGCCGTGAATCCGCAGGAACCGGGCCCCGTCGATGAGCGTGCGGCCACGGGTGCCCGTCGCCTGATAGCCGGCCACCAGCACGGTCGTGGTGGGATCGGGCAGTCGCTGGGCGAGATGATGGAGGATGCGGCCGCCGTTCATCATGCCGCTGGAGGCGATCACGATGCCGGGACCGGCGTGGGCGTTGATGGCCTTCGACTCATTGGCCGTCTTCGCCATCCGCACGAACGGGCTGGCCAGCGAGGTGGCCACGCCCTCGAGCTTCGCCTCCGTGAAGTCGTGCTCGGCGCCATGACGGAGGAACACCTGCATCGCATCGACCGCCATCGGCGAATCGACCCAGATCGGAATCTCCGGCAGACGGCCCGCGGCCATGAGCGTGCGGAGAAGGTAGACGAGCTGCTGGCAGCGACCGATGGCGAACGAGGCCACGAGCATCACGCCCCCACGTGCGATCGCCTCCTTCGTCGCGGCCTCGAGCTCGTCGAGCGGCCGGCTCGGCGGATGGTCGCGGTCGCCGTAGGTGCTCTCGCATACCAGATAGTCGCATGGCGGCGGCGAGACGGGATCGTTGTAGAGCGGCGCGTCGAAACGCCCCACGTCGCCCGAGAAGACAATCCGCACCGGCTGCGGACGTCCCGGTTCCGTCACCTCCATTTCCACGAACGAGCTGCCGAGCATGTGGCCCGCATCGTGGAATCGGCAGCGCACGCCCGGCACCGGCTCGAACCATTCCTGCCGCGGCACCGGCGCGAGCAGCCGCAGCGTGCGGTCGACATCCTGCTCCTCGTAGAGCGGGAGGGCGGGGCGGTGTTTCGCATAGCCCTTGCGGTTGGCGTAGAAGGCATCCTCTGCCTGGCACTTGGCGGAGTCGTAGAGCAGCAGGCCGAGCAGGTCGGCGGTCGGGGGCGCCGTGTGGATCCGCCCGCGGAAGCCCTCGCGGGTCAGCCGCGGCAGAAAGCCCGAGTGGTCGATGTGGCCATGGGTGAGCACGACGGCGTCGATCGAATCGGGCGCCGGCTGAAACCGCACCCAGTTCCGCTCCCGCAGATCCTTCTCCCCTTGGAAGAGTCCGCAGTCGATGAGCACGCGGGCCGATCCCGTGTCGATCAGATGCCGCGAGCCAGACACCACCCCCGCGGCACCCAGAAACGTCAGCGTCGTCATCGTCTCTCCTTCGTTTCACCGGCCATGAGCAGTTCCCCCTGCGTGATGGCCAGGGCCTCGATCGTGCACCGCCGCGCGGCAGGCCCGACGCCCGCAGGCAGCGTCACCACGAGCACGCTGCGGCCGTCGCCGCGGCGGATCTCCGCCATGAGTCCCAGGGGTTCCAGCCGTGCGGCGATCGCGTGCAGGAGCGGGCCGCGGGGCACTGGCACGGCACCGATTCGCGCGTCCGTCACCGTGCATTCCACCTGATTCGCCTCACGGAGCCTGATCTCCAGGCCACACGATACCACGGCCGAGAGCGGCCCCGCACCGACCCGCATGCCGAGCCGAATCAGGTGGTCTGCCAACTCGACGCGGGGGGCGGCGATGCCCACAGGAAGGACCGCCGCGTGGTTCCGTGGCAGATCGATGGCGAGCCAGGAGTTGATCTCTTGTTCGGTGATGGCGGCCTCCCAGGGACCGGCCCGCGTGGCGGCCGCCTGGAGACCCACGACCTTCGTGATCAGCCGTCGCGCTGCCGGCTCGTCCCCTGCCCCGAGGCCGGCATCGAACCGGGCGCGATAGAAGGCCGGGGTCGGGGCCAGCGCGGCGATGGTCAGCCCGCCGAGAATCGCCAACGCCGCGGTCCCCGCCACCACCGGCCGTCGAAGCCGCCCCGGGCGCGGCGGCTTCGACGGCACATCGTGCATGGGCGAGGTGGATTCCATGCTCATGAGGCCCGACGGCGATCAGCCCACGAACCCGAACAGCCGCGGAATCGGCAGTTCCGCAGCCTCGTCGAGCACGACGGTGCCGACCGCGTCGTCCTCGAGTTCATCGCGCAGCACCCGCACCTCCGGCGGCGCCTCGATCCCGATCCGCACCTTGTCGCCACTGACACGGACCACGGTCACCACCACCGAATCTCCCACCCGAATCCGTTCGTTTTGCTTGCGAGACAACACCAGCATCGAGAGCCTCCGTTCTTCCTGAATGAGTGTCGCGAATGAATGTAGTGAAAATAATGTACAAATGTCAACGCTTCGCCGCGGCCAGCCTCCGCGAGCGTCCCGCCGCCACCGTCCGCCCAACGCAGACGCCTTCCTCCCCCCCGCGCCGCCTCCTCGAGCGCTTCCACCGTCGCGAGTCACGGGGTTGGGAGAGATGTGAGCCGGAGGAAACATCGTCCGGTCGGGCTGACTTTCTTGCCGGCCGGCGAAAGAGCGCCGGCGAATCGCATTGTGACGATCGCGCGAGCCGCGGGGCGGCGACTCGCGGCGCAGTCCCCGCGACGAGGACGCGGCTCGGGACTCGACGGCATCGCCGGCGACGAACGCCGCGAGGTCGACGGACTCCGCTGCGGCAGCCTGTGACTCCGCGGTCTCGATGCGGTCGAGATCCGAGGACAGCAGCCGCGGCAGCTGTTTGTGCATGCTCTTGAGCCGCTCGGTGCGGCCGCCGAGCGGGCCGAGTCGGGGCTCGATCTCGAGCGTCACCTCCGTCGGAATACCCCCCGCCTCTTCGATCCGGCGATTGAGGGCCAGCCGTGGAAACGGCGGCACGCCCCCGGGGTGCGTCAGCGCCCGCAGGAGCAGGGCGGAGTCGGCGAACTCTCGATAGGCCGCCGCCGCCGCGGCAGGGGCGGCCGCATGGGTCACGGCATACTTCACCCGCGGCCCGGCCAGCTCGATCAGCCGGTCGTCCTCGGTGAGCCCGCTGTCGAAATCGGGTCCGCCGGCCCAGCGAATGAGCCGGTCGTCGGAGCTGCGGGCCCACTTCGCAAGCGACACGCCGAGCCGTTCCAGCCGCACCCGCTCGATCTGTGTCTTCACGTTGCGCTTCGGATCGATCACCACGACCCGCTCCCGGGCCGGATCGTGCAGCACGATCTCCACGAGTTCCATCCGGGGCTCCTCGTCGTCGCCATCCGAGGCAGCCGGCAGCTCCAGAAAGTCCCAGGCGATGCCGTCGCGAAAGAGCGTGAGGCTCCGTGAGGCGGGCGTGTCGGCGGCGTGGCCGAAGAGCACCGTCTCCACCCGCATGACACCGCGGTCCCCCTCCTCGTCGGCAGACCGCACCGGTCCACCCCCGATGACGACGGCTGCCAGCACGACCCCGGCGCAGCCGAGGCGTGTGCAACGATCCATGAAACGACGGCGAGCCATGAAACGACTGGGCATAACCGAGGGTCTCCGCAGGACGGGCGGGGAGCGTAGCAGCCCGTCGGCACCGCCGAAACGGCGGTTTCCCCCGTGCTGCAGCCCGGTTACTCCGCGTCGGGCATGGCGAAGACGACCCTCCGGCGCGGCCGGTCGATGCCGACCAGCCCACCCGTGACCGGATCAGCGGCAAATCCCTGCCCAGGAAACGGGCAGGTCAGTGCCTCAACGAACTCCAGTGTCTCGCCCGCGGCGGGCACCCGCAGCCGATAGAGCACGGGAGCGTGGTGGTGCGAGACCAGCAGATCACTACCCGTGAAGATCCCGCCGGATGCGCTCATGCCGTCCCAGTCGGCGATCACGACGTCGGGAAACGTGAATCGGCGGCGCTCGCGGTCGAGGCCGCCGGCTGCATATTCCACGAGCACCGTCCGTCCGTTGTCGGATCCATAACCGGCGAAGCAGCACCACCAGGCGCCATCTCGCAGCACGCACCACACGAGGCTGCCGGGCGGATCGTCGAACCGATGGAACACCTCGAGCCGGCCGGTGTCGGCATCGAGAACCCGGATGTCGGATTCCGGCGGCGTGGCGGGATAGTTGGAGTGAGCGCAGTACAGCCGGCCGTCGTGGACGAAGCCGCTATTGAGATGTTCGGTGCCCGGGGCCGTGGCGGTCGCCAGCAGCCGGCCTGAGCGGCGGTCGTAGCTCGCCACCGTGGTGTTTGAAATCGCATACACCCGCCTGTCGTCCGCGGCCGCCGCCTGCGTGGCGAAGGGCGAGGCGAGCAATGACCGGGTCGTCCAGCCCGAGGCTCGCCGCAGCGTCGTCGTCTCGGCGACACCCGCAGGGAAGCCTGACGATGCGGCCAGCGCCGCCGCGACCAAGAGCCTCGGATATGATGCCGGCATGCAGTACTGGCTCATCAAAAGCGAACCCGACGTGTTCTCGATCCGCGACCTCGCCCGGGCACCGCGGAAGACGACGCACTGGGAGGGCGTGCGGAACTACCAGGCCCGCAACTTCCTCCGGGCCATGCAGAAGGGTGACCGCTGCCTATTCTACCATTCCAACGCCGATCCTCCGGGCGTGGCCGGCGTGGTCGAGGTGGCCCGTGAAGCCTATCCCGACGCCACGGCGCAGGATCCGAAGAGCGATTACCACGACCCGAAGGCGTCGGCCGACAACCCGATCTGGTCGATGGTGGACGTCACGCTCGTCGAGGCGTTCGCCCGCGAGATTCCGCTCGACGAACTGCGGGCCACGAAGGCTCTGGCCGGGATGGAACTGCTCCGCCGTGGCAGCCGGCTCTCCGTCCATCCCGTGACGGCCGCCCAGTTCGCGACGGTGCTCAAGCTCGCGAAGGCGTGAGCCCGCGGCGATGCCGCCGGTGGATCGGCGATGCCCTGCGGGCTGCCGTCGGCCGCCGCGAGGGCGAACACCGTCGCGGCCCGGCGGACGCCCGACCGAAACCCGCGGCCGTCGCGATATTCGAACACGCGGTCGGCCGCGTCATCCACCACCCACACGCTGCGCCGCGCGGCGGTGGGATCGATCGTGATCCCGGTCGGTGAACCGTTCCGCCCGTCGAGCCGCCAGCTGCCGAGAAACCCCCCCGACGACACGCGATACACGAACACCTTGTCGGTCGTCGCGGCATTCACGACCCACGCCGTGCGGCCGTCGGTGGCGAGATCCTGCGGGTTGGCGTTGCCGCTGCGCAGGGCGAACGATCGCGCCGCCGCCTGCCCGCCGGTGAGCCGACCCGTGGCGGTGTCATACACGTGAATCATCCGCGTGCCCTGGTCGCACACGTAGACCGACGTGCCGGCCACGGCGATGCCCGTCGGCGTCACGAGGCCATCGGCCCGCCAGGAGCCCTGCAGCCGCAGGCCCGCGTCGTAGATGAACACCATGCCGTCGGCGTTGAGCACCCAGAGCCGGCTGCCGTCCGGGCTCGCGGCCACACCCCGCGGACGATCGTTGGCGGGGGCATACGCCCGCTCGCCGAGCGCTTCGCCGGCGGCGCCATACTGGAACGACGATCGCGTGGCGGCATCGGCCACGAAGAACTTCGCCGGCGCGGCAGGACTCGCAGCCGACACGACGTAGGTGACCGTTAGCTGCGGAGGGGCCGCGGACTCGGCGGAACCGAAATCGACGCCATCGGTGCCGGTCGGGAGCAGAGCCCAGCCGCGGTTCGCCGCGGGCGCCGCCTGCCAGGCTCGCAGGCTCGCCAGCACGTTGAAGGCGAACGTGCCGGGGTCCGACCGACCGGTGGAGGTGTCGGCGAACGCCACCGCCTCGATCCCGTCGGCCTGAATGCCCTCGCCGAGGGAGCTCCAGGTCGTCGTCGGCGACCAGTCGGCCGCCATCCGATGCAGGTTCATCGTGTCGCCACCGTTGGTCACCTGGAGCGTGAGCGTGGCCGAGCGGAGCACGGCGTTGGCCGGGCTCTGGCCCGGCCCGTCACCGAAGAGGGCGTCGAACCGCAGCCGCGCCTGCGTCCGCCGGCCGGAGCCCGTGGGGTTGTCGGCATCGACCTTGAGCGACGTCGTGGCGGCGTGGGACGTCGCGGGGGAGTCCTCGCGGAGCATCGTGTCGGTGGTGCCGACGTAGCTGCCGACGCCCTGCTGGAATGAGACGGTCTGCACGGCCTCCTTCTCGATCCGGAACGAGTCGATCACCGCGCCGTCGTCGGCCGCCACGTACTTGACGGTGAGCGCGTCGGCCGTGACGTCGATCTGCGAAAACCCCAGTCGGGCGGCCACCGGGGTCGATCCGCTGAAGCCCTCGGCCACGAAGGGAAACTGGCCGTAGTCGCCGTCCCGCACCCCCACACCCCCCACCCCCGACACCAGCTGCGTCAGGCCGACGCCTGCATGGAAGTGGTCGTCGGCGCCGTGGTCCTCGTAGGTCGCCACGCCGCCCACCTGGCCGGTGAGCGGATAGGTCCAGCTGTAGGTGTGTGAATGGCCCGTCATGAAGAGATCGACGCCGGCGGCCTTCAGCCGGTTCACGACCTGCTGGTAGTAGGTGCCGGCCGGCGACTCGGGCTTGTCGGGCACGCCGGCGAGCGGATGGTGGCCGTAGACGATCTTCCAGCGGGCCGTCGAGGCTGACAGGTCGGCGACGACCCAGTCGAGCAGGCCGTCGAGCCGCGTTGCCGAATTCAGCGCGTTCGTGTCGAACGTCACGAAGTGCACGCTGCCGTAGTCCCAGGAGAAGCTGTGCTCGGGCCGCTCTCCCGCGGGCGGGGCGGCGGGGGCCGTCACGCCCGCCACCGGAATCGGCACGGAGTAGCTCTGCTCGCTCGGCAGGCCGCTGGCCGTCGCGACGTCGTGGTTGCCGAGGCCCAGCCAATCCACATGGCTCGCCATCCAGGCGGCAGCCTCCGGGTTGACGAGCGGATCGAACCGCGCGTCGGCCTCGGCATGCGATCCCACCGCATACACGTTGTCGCCCAGCAGCACCGCGAATGCCGGATCGACCTGATTGATCCGGGCCTGCACGGTGCGGAATCCTGCGGCGCTGCCGCTCGCCGAATCACCGTAGGCGACGAACGAAAACGACGCGTCGTCGCCGGCCGCGAGCCGTGTGTGGAAGGCGTGCTGATACGTGGTCACGACGTCGGCGGCCCGCAGGTGCCGCACGCGATACTCGTAGTCGGCATCCCAGGCCAGACCCGTGATCGTGGCGGAATGGACGAGACGCCCTTCGACACCCGTGTCGATCACCGTGTTGAGCCCGGCCGTCTGCCACGCACCGCCGCCCGCAGGCCGCCAATCGACGACGAATGAATCCGATGTCCCGGCACCGGCCGGCACGGTCTGCCAGAGAAGATCGACGCGGTCGAAGTCGCCGCCCGGATAACCCACGAGTGGTGCATCGCCGGGCTGCAGCCGCGGGGACTGTCTCACCGTGTATTGCGGGGTCACGGCAGCGACCGAGAGCAGGTCGTCCCCGGCCGGCAGGTCACCCGTCGAAGCCGTGAGCGCCAGTCGTCGCTCCAACGGCTCGAGCCGCAGGTGTGTCGCCCGTCGTGGGCCGTTCATGGCTACCATCCATTCGCATCGCCCCTGCCCCCAAAGATTACGCTGCGACGGTGCCGAAAGCCACGGCTGGGTCGGCCGGCAGTCGGAGGCTGGCCGCGGTGCCCGGCAGGGCCGTTCGCTCTCGCGCGTAGATCTCGCGCAGCCGACGGGTGTCGATTCCGAGCCGGTGGCGCGTCTCGCCGAGCGGCCGATCGAGCATCTCCTCGCGCAGCTGGAGGTGCAGATTGGGCACGCCCATCCCCCGCCCCGCCTCCAGGCCGAGGTCATAGGCCGCGAGCGTCCGCCACGAGATGCGGTAGGGGTGCGGATAGACCTGCGACACGACGAGCTTGAAGAACATCCGCTCCAGCCACGAGACCGCCTTCGTGCTCCCCATCGTGAAGCCGATCACGAAGGCCTCGTCCTGGCCGAGCAGCCCGCGGCCCAAGAGCACGTGAAGCATGTCGTGGTTGCGGAGGTTCACCGCCCCATGCAGCCGCAGCCAGCCCTGCGGATTCTCGAACAATCGCACGATCCACGGGATCGCGGAGGGGGGCGCCGCCGGCAGCGTGGCGAGGACGTCACGAAGCGTGACCGCGTCGTTGTCGAGGCCGGGAGACCAGGCTCGCCAGGTGGGTGGCCGCACCACACCGGCGGCCGTCCGCCCCTCGGCCGTTTCGGGAAGCGTCATGGCGACACCTAGGAAACTCTACGGACCGCACCGGGGCCGAGGCAACTTCCCGCACCGCCTGGCGACCATGTCCTGCGAAGCAGGCGGTGGCCGAGCGCTTGTTTTCGTGTCGGTTGTGGAGAACACTTAGGTCCGGTGGGGAACCTTGGTGCAGGACGCAACCATCCATGCCCGCAGGCACGCAGACATCCGTTCGTAGCCGCCGTGGCGGTGGCTTCACCCTGATCGAACTGATCATCGTGGTGGGCATCGTCTCGGCGCTTCTCGCCGTGCTCCTGCCGGCCGTGCACTCGGCTCGTGAGGCGGCGCGGGCCACGGCGTGTCGCAATCATCTCGCCCAGTTGTCCAAGGCCGTCCTCCATCACGAGTCGTCCATGCGGCACCTGCCGTCCGGCGGTTGGGGGGATGCCTGGCTGGGTGTCGCGGACCGCGGGAGCGGTGTGGGCCAGCCTGGAGGCTGGACGTTTTCCATCCTGCCGTTCATCGAGCAGTCCGCTCTGATGGAAACCGTCGCAGGCGCGACGACGGGAGATGCCGTCGCCCGCTATCGGGCCCTCGCGGCTACGCCGGTGAGTCTCTTCGCCTGCCCGAGCCGCCGGTCGTCGTCGCCGCTCCCCGTGGCGGCCGCCTCGTTCCTGGCGGCTCTCGACGTGTCCGTTTCGCTCCCCGTCGCCACCCGATCCGACTACGCCGCCAACGGCGGCACGTCGGCGTCGTGCCCGCCGCTCGAGATCTACAGGGCGATCGCCTCCGATCCCGCGGTCGCGAGCAAGTCGGTGCAGATCTGTCACACGACCGGTGGCGGCGGGGGAAACACGCTGACGGTTTCACTTTCCGCGATGTTCGGCAACGGCGGCCACGGCAACCACTCCGGCGATCACGTCGGCATCTGCTCCTCGTGCTCGGATCCCGTCGTCGTCGCCAGCCCGTCGTCACTCGGCGAGGGCGATGCGTGGGCCCGCGACTCGGTGGCGGCCAAGGTCAACCGCGCCGACGGCGGTCTACCGGACCTGCAAGAGGGCCTCGTGTTTCGCATGAGCGAGGTGCGGGTGGCCGCCGTTCGGGACGGTATGTCTGCGACCTATCTCCTCGGGGAAAAGTACGTGGCTGCCGGCCTGGCCGAGGCGGGAACCGACGCCGGTGACACCGCGCCGCTGTTCGCGGGCTATTCCGACGACAATCTGCGTTGGGCCTACGATGCCCCGCTTCAAGACACCCGCGGCCTGTCGCGGCCCCAGGCATTCGGTAGCCCGCATGCCGCCGGGGTGACCATGTCGCTCGCGGATGGCAGCGTGAGGTCGATCCCGTACGACATCGATCCGACGGTGCACAAGGCATTGGCCGGGCGAAAAGACGGCAGTGTCGCCGCGCCTCCCTGATGGTTCCGGTCACGTGCGTCGGCCGGATCGCGGCCGTGTTCTCGATTCGTCTCCGGCAGCCGGCGCAGTGAATCGCGACGTGCTTTGCACGATCACCGTTCGTGACCTACAGTTGGTCACGAGCCCTCAATGACCAAATCAGACGCGCCCGGACCTGCTGCCCTCTCTCCCCGGCCCGGCCACGTTCCCTTCGAGTCGCTCGGCCTCACGCCCGAAGTGCTCCGGGCCGTCGCACAGCTCGGATTCGAGGAGACGTCTCCGATCCAGGCGGCGGCGATCCCGCTTCTGATGGCGGGGCACGACGTCGTCGGCCAGTCCGAAACCGGCTCCGGCAAGACGGCGGCCTTCTGCATTCCGGCGATCGAGCGGATCGATCCGACCCAGCCCCGCACGCAGGTGCTGATCCTCGTGCCGACCCGGGAGCTGGCCACGCAGGTGGCCGACGAGGTGCACAAGCTGGCGGCCTTCAAGAAGGGCGTGCGGTCGGTGCCGATCTACGGCGGCGCCGCCTATGAACGGCAGTTCGCCGAGTTGAAGCGGGGCGCCCACATCGTCGTGGGCACGCCCGGGCGGCTCACCGACCACATGGCACGCGGCACGCTCGACCTGGCCGGCGTGAGGATCCTGATCCTCGACGAGGCCGACCGGATGCTCGACATGGGCTTCCGCGAGGACATCGAGAAGATCCTCGCGGCCGCTCCCGCCGAACGGCAGACGGTCTTCTTCTCGGCCACGATCTCCCCGCCGATCCGGCAACTGGTGAATGGCCACTCCCGTGACGCGAAGACCGTGAAGATCGAGCAGCGGGTCGTCACCGGGTCGCCGCTCGTCGATCAGGTCTATTACGAGGTGCGGCATCATGCGAAGTTCGATGCCCTCGCGCGGCTGATCGACTTCTACGACGTCAAGAGCGGCGTGATCTTCTGCAACACGCAGCAGATGGTCGAGGAACTGGCCGATCGGCTCGTCGCCCGCGGCTGCTCGGCCGAGCGGCTGCACGGCGGCATGGCGCAGGCCCAGCGGACGCGGGTGATGGGCAGCTTCAAGAAGGCGGCCTTCCGGTTTCTCGTCGCCACCGACGTGGCCGCCCGCGGCATCGATGTCAACGATCTCGAGCTGGTGGTCAACTACGACCTGCCGTACGACGCCGAGGACTACGTGCATCGCATCGGCCGCACGGGCCGCGCCGGCCGGAAGGGGCGGGCGGTGACGCTCGTCTCCGGGGCGGGCATCTACAAGCTCCAGTCGATCGAGCGGTTCACCAAGACGCGGATCCGCCGCGAGCATGTGCCCACCGTGGCCGCGGTGGAGAGCCGGCGGTCCGACGCTCTCTTCGAGACCATCCGCGGCCGGCTCGAAGCCGGCGAGTTTCCGCGGGAGACGCTCCTCGTGGAACGGCTCTTGGAGCAGGGCTACACGCCCACCGAGGTGGCCGCGGCGATCCTGCACCACTTCGCCCCGCCGCCGGCGCCGAGCGACGGCCCCGACGACGTCGCGGGACCGAGCGCCGACCGTCCGCGTGGCCGGCCGCAGCACCGCAAGCCGGCGCGGTTCGAACGCCGGCCGGGTGGCGGGCCACCGGGCAAGCCGCCACGCGGCCCGCGGAAGTTCGGCCCCCGCGGCGGCCCGCACAAGCGCGGGTAGCCAGGTCACGCCAGGTCCGCGCGAACCATGGCGAGCGCGGTGTGCTCATCCATCACCCGAAACAGTCCGAGCGCGGGCTCGATGTCAAAAAAGGTCTTCCGTGAAATCGCCTCCCAGCAGTTCACGGCCGGCGCGAAGTCTTTCCCCGCTGCATACCACGCGAGTGTCTGGGGGTTTCCCGAGCCGGTGATCGTCGCATAGTTCAGCACCGGAATGAAATCGTGGATCGCGAACACGAGCTTGTAGACGTCCCCGTGCCAGGGAAGGCCCGGCAGATTCATCCGCTTCCGCTCATAGAACGACCGCTCCCTGTGAGGAATCGACGAGAACACGTCCGAGGGCAGCGTGTCGTCGATGAGCCAGATGGTGCGGGCATGTGCGAAGCGCATCGATGACACGAGATCCCGCATGGTCTGCTCGAACGTGTGCATCCCGTCGAGAAAAATCACGTCGTAGGTCAGCGGGTTCCGTGAGACCCAGAACTCGTCGCTGGTCTGGCTAAAAAAACGCACCCGCTCCGTCGCAAACAGACTCGTATCGAACGAAAAAGCCGGATCGACGCCGTCTTTTCGCTCGATACCGACGTCGAGGAACGTATCGCCGTCCTTCACGCCGATTTCGAGATACGTCCTGGCGTTGTTGATCGCGGCCGCAGCCGCGATTCGTCGAGCAGACCAGCCCATGATCATCCTCCTTCGGTGCGTGCGAGGCCGCCTAATTCGCGCTCGAACCGCCTCATGATGGCCGGCCGACACTGCGAGCGAACGTCCAATCGGCGTGCGACGAGCGAGTCGACGATCGCCTCCTCGGGCTGCAACCGTTCCGCGGAGGCCGCCCCGTATTCGCCGGATCGCAGGAACGTTGCCACGTACCGGCGCTCGATTTCCTCGGGCGAGAGCCGTACGTTCTGTGGCTCCACGTGCACCTGTGCGTGCAACGACGAATAGTCGGCTTCTCTCCCAAACAGCCGGAACACCGCCGCTCCGACGGCGTCGCGTGTGAATTCGGAAAATGACATTCCGATCGCATCGGCGCACACGAGTTTCCTGAAACGCTCGACGGCATTCGTGTAATGAAACATGAAGTACCAGCGGAACCGTGGCGTTGCGCAGGAGAAAACCCCGCGGGCGAGTATCTCGTCGGCCATCAGATCGTATTGCAGCACTTGCTGGTGCCTGGAGAGTTCGCCATACAATGACTCGAAGTATTCGAATGCGTTGCGTTGCACGAACACCCAGCGTATCGACGCGACCCCTTTCGCCATCGCCCTGGCCATGAAGTGCCTGCCAAACTCGATGTCGAACAGGCAATTTTCCAGATCTTCGGCGGACACAAGCAGGATGCCGTCGGGCGTGAGCGCCGCCTGCGCGTCATCGAGCACGTCGTCATACCCGGACCAGTCTCCTCGTTGAGCCGGGTGCACGATGTGGTAGCCCATGTTCGCCGTACCGTCCGCCACGGGCACGTAGACGTCGCGCTCCAGCAGGTTCGCCTGCAGCGCGGTCACGATGTTCTGGAATGTCGTCGTGCCGGTCTTGTGCAGTCCGGCATGAAGAACGAGATGCACCGAAAGACCTCCAGGATAAGGACACACGGCATGACGAACCACGATCAACCGACCGCGTCGGCCGCTCCAGGCGGAGGCGGACGAGTGCTGCTCGAGCCGTGGGTGTTGATCTATCCGCCGGGTGGAATCGGCCTCATATGGTCTCAGAAGTCCGCTTGCACGACCGCCCTGTTGTGGTACCTCGCACACCTCGGCCTTCTCGAGGCCGCGGCTGCCTACAGTCGCTGGCCACACAACTACCGGATGAAGGTTCTGCCCGAGAACGAATCGTACAAGCGATGGGTCGCCGCATGCGATCCCAATCGGCTGAGATGGGTGCGTGTCATTCGTGATCCATGCCGGCGGGCCGTGAGCAGCTATCGGCATGCCCTGCGATTCGGCTACGAGAACGACGCGATCGGGAGGGTTCTCGGCCTTTCGGTCGCGGAAAGAGGATTCTCGTTCAGCGAATTCCTCGCCTATCTCGATCGAATAGACGTCGTCTCATGCAATCCCCATCACAGCCAACAGTGGCATGCGTTCGAAGCCGAGTTGCCCGCGGCCCGGGTCGTCAACGCCGACAAGGAGCCGTTACTCGACTCGCTGTGCGACTTCGCCGACCCGGGGGCAGGGGCGCGGGAACTGCTTGCGGCCGAGGCAGCCCGTATTGCCGAGCTTCACCATGCCCGCCGGATGCACTCGCGCGGCCACTGTGCCGACGTGGTCTTCCAGCCATCGAACGCCGGAGGTGAGTGGCCGGAATACGAGGCCTTTCTGGACTCGCAGGGCCGAAGCAGCATCGAACGGATCTACAGGGTCGATTTCGAGCAATTCGTGGGGGTTCTGTAAGGGCCGAGGGCGCGTGAATCACCCGTTGGCGCGGGTCGACTCCCATGGTATTCCCCGTGTGGCTGTGCGCGGGCCCGCGGCCGGTTCGCGGCCGCCACTTCCGCCGCTACGGGCACGAGTGTGACAGTCGCAATGGTGAGCGCATCGTGACGGAGTCCGATCAGGAACCACGCGTGATCAGCCTCCGCGACTGCCGCGATCAGCCCGACGCATGCGACCCCGCCGCCGTGGCCTATGCTGCCTGGGTGCGGGCGGTCGACACGCCCACCCCGCAGGACATCGTCCGGCATCGGGTGGACGCCGCGACCTTCCGGCTCCAGCCGACGATCTCCATCCTGATGCCGGTGGCCGATTCGGCACCCTTGCCCGTCGAGGCGGCGATTCGCTCGGTACGCGAGCAGACCTATTCCCGGTGGCAGCTCTGCATAGTCACCGACGCCTCGTCGGATCCGGCCGTCGCCGACGTGGTCCAGAGCCATGCCAGCGTCGATCCGCGAATCGTGCTGCGGCGGGGCCGCGCACCTGTCACCACGGCTACCGGCCGGAACACGGCCTTGCGGATCGCCACCGGGGAGTACGTCACCCTCGTCGATCACGATGACCTGCTTCCCCCGCTCGCCCTCCATTGGGTGGTCGAGGCGATCAACCGCTGCCCTGCGGCCCAGGTACTCTACTCCGACGAGGACAAGGTCGATGCCGGAGGCCGCCGATTCGCCCCGCACTTCAAGAGTGATTTCAACCACGTGCTTCTGCTCGCCCAGGACGTGATCTCCCGCCTCGGTGTGTATCGCCGGGACTTGGTGGAGCAGCTCGGTGGGTTTCGTGCGGAGCTCGAGGATGCCCAGGAGTACGACCTCACCCTGCGCTGCGTGGACGCAGTTCCTCGCGACACGATCGTGCACATCCCGCGGATCCTGTACCACCGGCGGGCAATCGCCGACGGCAGGGCGGTGGTGACGGGCGAGACGCCGTCCGCGGCCGCGGTACGGGCCGTCACCGAGCACCTGCGTCGTTTCGACAGCGGCGCCTCGGTCGAGCCCGCGCCCGAGTCGCCGGCCCATCTCCGGATCCGTCATTCGCTGCCCCATCCGCCGCCGCTGACGTCGATCGTCATCTGCACCCGTGATCACAAGGCGATCCTGCAGGCCGCGGTCGACTCGATCCGTGCCAAGACGACCTATCCCAATTACGAAATCGTCATCCTCGACAACGGCAGCCGTGATCCTGCGACGCTCGCCTATCTGTCGTCGTTGTCGTCCCGCTCCGGCATCACGACGATCCGCGACGACTCACCCTTCAACTATTCCCGGCTGAACAACACCGCGGTCAGGCACACCCGTGGGCAGATGCTGTGCCTGCTCAACGACGACGTCGAGGTGCTGTCGCCGGAATGGCTGGAGGAGATGGTCTCCTTCGCCATCCAGCCGGGCATCGGGGCGGTGGGCGCACGCCTCTGGTACCCAGACGGCACGCTGCAACATGGCGGCGTGCTCATCGGGCTCGGCGGCGTCGCCGGCCATGCCCATCTTCGGCTCGGCCGAGGCCGGCGAGGCTATTTCAGCCGGGGCGTGCTGCAGCAGGAACTCTCGGCGGTCACCGGAGCCTGTCTGATGGTGCGTCGTGACGTCTTCGACGAGGTGAGCGGGCTCGACGAAAACATTGCCGTCGCCTTCAACGACGTGGACCTGTGCCTACGGATTCGGGCTGCCGGCTACCGGATCGTCTGGACGCCGTTCGCCGAGCTGATCCACCATGAATCCGCCTCCCGTGGGTATGAGGACACGCCGGAGAAGCTCGCCCGGTTCCAGCGTGAGGTCCGCTTCATGCTGGATCGCTGGGGGGCCGTGCTCAACGGCGATCCCTACTACAACCCCAACCTGTCGCTGCGTGCGGGGGACTTCGCGCTCGAGTCACCTCCTCCTCACGCCGCGTGCCGACGGGCTGCGTGATCACCGCCGGAGCTCGTTGTCAGAGACGGCGGCAGTGACGTCGTGCGGACGAAGCCCTGGGCCGGCGATCTGCACCGACAGCCGCCCCCGCTCACGAGAACAGCAGTTCGACGTCCTCGGCGGTGAGGCTCGCGATCATGCTCTCGTCGGCCCGCACGATCGACTCGGCCAATTCACGCTTGCGGTCCTGGAGCGCGACGATCTTCTCCTCCACCGTGTCGCGGGCGATGAGCCGGTAGGCGAACACGCGGCGGGTCTGGCCGATGCGGTGGGCCCGGTCGACGGCCTGGGCCTCGACGGCCGGGTTCCACCAGGGGTCGAGGATGTAGATGTAGTCGGCGGCGGTGAGGTTGAGACCCTGACCGCCCGCCTTGAGGCTCACCAGAAACAGCTTGCAATCGGCGTCTTCCTGGAATCGGGCCACGCGGGCCTGGCGGTCGGTGGTGCGGCCGTCGAGGTATTCATAGACCACGGACCGCTCGTCGAGCCGCCGCCGCAGGATCGCGAGGAAGCTCGTGAACTGGCTGAACACGAGCACCTTGTGTCCCTCGTCGAGCACCTCCTCGAGCTGCTCGAGCAGGGTTTCGATCTTTGCACCCGGCTCGGCGCTCCGCTGCGGATCGACGAGCCCCGGATTGGCGGCGGGCAGCCGCAGCCGCACGAGCGCCACCAC
>JBJTIE010000115.1:0-12105 GCA_046094845.1 Planctomycetaceae bacterium
CCTCGGCCGCGACCCCGAGGTGCGCTACACCCCCAGCGGCGCAGCCATCTGCAATGTCAGCATCGCCACCACCCGCAACTGGAAAGACCAGAATTCCGGCGAGAAGGTCGAGGAGACCGAATGGCACCGCGTGGTCTTCTACGACCGCCTGGCGGAGATTGCCGGCGAATACGTCACGAAGGGCTCACCGCTTCTCATCGAGGGCCGGCTCAAGCTCGACACGTGGGAAAAAGACGGCAAGAAGAACTCGAAGCTCCGCGTGGTCGGCGAAAAGATGCAGCTTCTGGGTTCCCGCTCGGGTGGTGAAGGCGGCCGCACAGGAAAGCCTCGCGTGGCCGCAGGCCGCGGTGCCGGCGGCCCGGGGGGCGACGATTTCAACCAAGCCAATGACGGCTACGACGAGGGCCCGGTGTCGACCGGCGGGCCGGTCGGAGCCGACGACGACATCCCGTTCTGACTTTTTCGGAGGACTTTGATTCATGGTCGCTACAGCACAGCCTCGTCTCGCAACCGCCGGCAAGCGCAGCCTGCCCAAGGGCAAGCGAGGGGGCATCGAACTTCTGCTCATCCACACCGTGGAGCACCTTGGCAAGCAGGGCGACGTGGTGGAGGTGAAGCGAGGCTACGCCTACAACTACCTGCTTCCGCAAGGGCTGGCCACGATCGCCACCGAGCACCACAAGCGGATGGTGGAGAAGCACAAGGTGAAGCTCGAGGAGATCGCCCGCGAGCGGCTGGCCGGCCTCCGCGGCCTGCTGGCCGAGCTCGTTCGCACGAGCGTGACGATCGAGGCGAACGCCAACGACGAGGGGCATCTCTACGGTTCCGTCGGTGCGCCGGAGATCTCGCGGTCGCTGAAGCAGCAGGATCTGATGGTTTCGGCCGATCAGATCATCCTGCAGGGCCCCTTGAAGGAAGTCGGCCTCTACACCGTCAAGGTCAAGCTCGCCCCCGAGGTCGAGGGTGATCTGAAGGTGTGGGTCGTGCCGAGCAGTAGCGACGCCGCCGCAAAGTAGTCAGGCCGCATATGGGGCCGCGCCCGGGGCGGCCTTGGCGGCACAGGGGCTTTCCCCTGACGGGGTCACGACCCCATGGATGATCGCGTGGCAGGGAGGCAGGCATCGATGGTCGCATCGCGTGAGAAGTCGACTCGCGACGGCGGTCGTCGGGGACGTGGCAATGCAGCCTCGCAGCCGGCCGCAGCCGTGCTCGTCGACCGCGACCGGCCCGCGAACGTCGATGCCGAGCGGGCCGTGCTGGGCAGCATCCTGCTCAAGCCCGATGTCTGCGACGACATCGCCCTGCTGATCCGGCCCGAGGACTTTTCCGACGAGTCGCACCAGATCCTCTATCAGCACCTGCTGGAACTGCATGATTCCGGCAAGCGAATCGACGCCACGATCGTGCTGGAGCGACTGCGAACAAAGGGGGATCTCGAACGCATCGGGGGGGCCGCCGCGCTGGCCGAGATCGTGGAGGCCGTGCCCCATGCGGCCCATGCCAGCCACTATGCCCACATCGTTCGCGACAAGGCGTTGCTGCGGTCGCTGATCGACGCGGGCACCGACATCCTCCGCGACGCCTACGACGGCACCGACGAGCCGCGGCAGCTGCTCGCCCAGGCCGAAGAAAAAATCTTCGCGATCCTCGAGCGCCGCAGCTCGGCCGAGGCCCAGCCGATCCAGACGGTGCTCGAAGAGGTGATGGTCCGCATGGATGCGCGGATGAAGCACGAGCACACCATCGGGGGCGTCGAGACCGGCTTCACCGATCTCGACTCGCTCTGCGGCGGCCTGCACAACTCGGAACTGATCATCCTCGCGGCCCGGCCCAGCATGGGCAAGACGGCGTTTGCGATGAACATCGCCGAACATGTCTCGATCAACCTGAAGCAGGCCGTCCTCTTCACGAGCCTTGAAATGGCGAGCCTCGAACTCGCCGACCGTCTGCTCTGCTCGGCGGCCCAGGTGAACGGCCATCGGCTCCGCAACGGCACGATCTCCCAGGAGGATCGGCGGCGGCTCGTCCAGAAGTCGTCGGAGATCGGCACGTCGCCGCTCTACATCGACGACACACCCGGCCGCACGCTCACGGAGATCGCGGCCGTGGCCCGCCGGCTCAAGCGGCGGCAGGGGCTCGCCCTGATCGTGATCGACTACCTGCAGCTGATCGAACCCGACAATCCCCGTGACCCGCGGCAGGAGCAGGTGGCCCGGATCGCGCGGCGGCTGAAGATGATGTCACGCGAGCTCGACGTGCCGCTCCTCTGCCTCGCACAGCTCAATCGGCAGGCCGAAGTGTCGCGGGACAACCGCCCCCGGCTCAATCACCTCCGCGAGTCGGGGGCCATCGAACAGGATGCCGACGTGGTGATGTTCGTGCACCGCGAGGAGTATTATCAGACAAACGACGAGGACCGCGAACGGGTGAAGGGGCAGGCGGAAATCATCATCGCCAAGCAGCGCAACGGCCCGATCGGCGACGTGAAGCTCCTCTGGCAGCACGACTACACGCGGTTCGTCAACCTCGAGCACCGCCCGTACGACGAATTCGAGTCCTTCTCGAATTTCTAGCGCGATCTGCGGCTTCTGTCCGTGCCGGGCATGACGTCGAGCAGCAGGCCGTCGTCATCTCCTCGTTCGAGACGCTCCCATGCGATGGCGCCCATGGCGGCGTTGTCGGTGCACAGCGACGGCGGCGGCACGAACACGCCGAGGCCGCGTCGGCGGCCGAGGGCCTCGACCGCCTCACGGAGGGACGTGTTGCTCGCCACTCCGCCGCCGATGCCGATGGCCCGACAGCCGGTGCGGTCGATGGCGAGCTCCAGCTTGGCGACGATGCAGTCCACCACGGCCTGCTGGAACGAGGCCGCCAGGTCGGCCCGGGCCCGGCCGACGGGCGGGGGCGTGTCGGCCGGGGCTCCCGGTGGCCGCACGAGATAGCGAAGGGCGGTCTTGAGACCGCTGAAGCTCATGTCGAGACGGTCGCGGTCGGAGACGAGCGGCCGTGGCAGGCGGTGGGCCCGCGGATCGCCCTCCCGGGCTGCCCGCTCGATTTCCGGGCCGCCCGGATACGGCAGTCCGAGCAGGCTGGCGGCCTTGTCGAAGGCCTCGCCTGCCGCATCGTCGATCGTGCCGCCAAGCCGCTCCAGGTCGAGCGGCGACCGCACGTGCAACAGCGACGTATGCCCGCCGCTGGCCACCAGCCCGACGAATGGATAGGGCAGCGACTCTCCATGGGCGAGGCGGCAGGCGTACAGATGCGCGGCGATGTGGTCGTATCCCACGATCGGAACACGGGCCGCCGCCGCGATGGCCTTCGCCGCGGCCAGTCCCACGAGCAGCGAGCCGACGAGCCCCGGCCGCACGGCGACGGCCACGGCCTCGAGCTCCGATCGGGCCACGCCCGACCGGCGCACCGCCTCGTCGATCACCGGAATGATCCGCTCCACGTGGGCCCGTGAGGCGATCTCCGGCACGACGCCCCGCCACCGGGCATGCAGCTGCTCCTGGCTGGCGACGACGCTCGCGAGCACCTCGCGCGACCGCGTCACGACCGCCGCGGCGGTCTCGTCACAGGTCGTCTCGATCGCAAGGAGTGGCATGCCGGCGGACGGTCTCTGGAGCTAGAAGTCATACCAGATTCCGATTCCGGCCCGGTTCTGGTTGTAAAACACGAACTCGTACTGCGGATCCGATCCGTAGAGATACTCGAAGCCGGCCCGCAGCAGCCGCTCGCTGCGATCGCCCCGCCAGGCCCAGCCGGTCTGCACGCAGACGTTGCCCCCCCAGTCGAGCTCCTGCCGCGACATGCCGTTGATCGCGAAGAAGGGCGCGCCGCGCGGGCCGGTCGGCCGCGCCTGCACGAGCTCGACGCCGGCCTGAAACTCCCACGGCTCCGAACCGCCGCTGTTGTGAAAGGAGTAGCCGATGTCGCCGTAGATCCGCATCCAGTCGAAGAGGTAGTAGGAGTTTCCCCACACCATGGCGTCACGCAGGTAATTCACCCGCGGAAAATCCGGATGCTTGAGCATCGCCTCGTCGCCGAGGTGGGCACTCAAGTGGTAGTAGGCGAGCTTGGTCTGCCAGCGGCCGATGCCGTAGACGAGCGGCAGGCCGAACCGATAGTCCGACGACCGCAGGTCGAGCTCGTCCTGCTGATCCAACCGCACGAACGCGGCCCCCTCGACCTGCAGCTCGAAGCCCTGTGGATGCAGCACCGGATCGGAGCCATACCGCAGGATCGACACCCGGCCGCCGGCCGTCATGTCCCACATCCAGCCGTTCTTGGTCGACGGATCGAAGGGGTCGGGCGCCGTGTCGTCGTACCAGACACTGGCGAACCGCGGCTCCTTGGGCCCGGCCAGGTAGCTCGTGTAGATCAGGTTGTTGGGGAGGATGTGCCAGCCCCACGGGCGGGCCGCCCAGAGGTCGTCGAAGCAGTCGCGACAGGCATCGGGCGACACGCAGGAGCCGTCCGGGCACCACGGCCCCTCGGCATACGGCATATCGAGGATCACGGGCCCCTGCGGCTGGGCCGACGGCAACGGCTCGACGGGCAAATCCTGGCCGACGGCCGTCAGGCCCGTCAGGCACACGATCACCAGCGACAGCCTGAAGAGCCCATTCAGCATCGAGACGCCATTCCCGGGAGGCACCGCCATCGTGCCCGCCCCGAACGTTCGGAGCAGGTTGCGAATCCGGCACACCGTTGCGACACTGTAGGGTCTTCGCAACGCTGCGGCACGGTCTCATCGGCACGACCGGCACGGCTCACCAGCGGCGTGGTGGCGCGGCCTTCAACTCGAATGGAGATGGGAAGACGGCGCAAGCCGGCGAAAGATCCACATTCCCGCGTCTCGCTCCCCTGCCAAGGTATCCTGCATGACCAACTCGCCGCCGTCGCCTCAGACTGACGCCGCTCGTTCCGATGGATCGCCGATCGGCATCGCGCTCGGCCGGATTCCGAGCGGTCTGTTCATCATGACCTGGCGCGACGGCGACCAGGATCGTGGCATGCTCGCCAGCTGGGTGATGCAGGCCGGTTTCGAACCGCCGATGCTGACCGTCGCCGTGGCCCCGTCTCGTGGCCTGCTCGCGGCGGTGGAGTCGGGCACGCCGTTCGTGGTCAACGTGCTGACCGACACACAACGGTCGCTGCTCGCACGGTTCGGCAAACCCGCGGCCGTCGGCGAGAATCCATTCGCCGGTCTCGCCGTGAGCCGACCCGCGTGCGGGGCGGCGGCGCTTGCCGAGGCGGCAGCCTGGCTCGAATGCAGCCCGGTCGCCCGGACGGCGGGCTCCGCCGAGGTCAGCTGTGACCACGTCGTCGTGCTGGCCCGCGTGACCGACGCCGGAACCGGCCCGGATGTCGCACCGCTGGTGCACATGCGAAAGAATGGGCTACGCTACTGACGGTTTCTAAAGATCACTTACAAACCAGCTTGCCCGGAGTCGTGGCCATGAAGCTGATCCATCCGCCGTTGCTCATCACCTGTCTTCTGGCCGTGATGAGTGGATGCTCGGAGCCCACGGGTTCGACGCCGTCGGCTTCGACGGCGACTCCCGCGGCCGCGAAGCGGTTCGTGTTCATCACCAATGGCGACGACCCCTTCTGGGACGCCTGCAATGCCGGCCTCGTCGAGGGGGCGAAACGATCGGGCCTCGCCGCCAAGGGCCTGCGAGCGGTGATGGAAAAGGGCAACGGCACGGCACAGGGCCAGATCGAAAAGCTGCGGCAACTCGCCAGCCAGGGGGACGTGGCCGGAGTGGCGATCTCCGTGATCCAGGCGGAGAACGCCGCGATCATCGAGGAGATGAAGGGCCTCGCCGCCAAGGGCGTGAAGGTGATCACCGTCGATGGCGACGTGAATCGCGGCACGTTCCGCGACGCCCGCCCCTTTTACATCGGCACCGACAACATCGTGGGCGGCAGGCTCCTCGGCGCGGCCGCCAAGGCGATCCTTGCTGCCCGAGGACAGACCTCGGGCAGCTACGTTCAGTTCGCTGGATTCACCGACAACGACAATGCCCGGGCCCGGATGAACGGCTTCGCGGAGGCTCTCGGCGCTGCCTTCAAGGAGGCCGACCGAATGAGCGACGAGATGGATCTCGCCCGGGCACGCGACAACGTGCGCACGGCGCTCGTCAACCATCCTGATCTGGTCGCGCTCGTCGGCATCTGGGCCTACAACGCCCCGGCGATCGCGGAAGTGGTGGAGGAACGCAAGGCCCGCGACCGGATCACGACGGTCACGTTCGACGCCCAGGCCGTGGCGATCGAGCGGATGGCCGCGGGCCAGATCGACGCGATGGTCGTGCAGAACCCGTTCGAGATGGGCATCCAGACGGTTCGCCTTCTGCTCGCGATGCAGGATGGCGACGAGGCGACGATCAAGGAGATGTTTCCGCGGCACGGTGAACCCGATGGCGACATCTACACGACCGGCCTGCGGCTGATCGTGCCCGACACCGATCCGCTCGTGAAGCCGGCCGACATCCAGGGGAGCGGCCACGAGTACATGCCGCTCTCGACGTTCCGCGAGTGGCTGGCGACGTACGGCCTGTCGAGTTCCTGACGCCGCCGCCCGCCCCGGCATCACACCGCACCTCGGGCACCTCACGCCTCGGGAACCTCACACATGGCCGCTTCCGCCCCCGCTTCTTCCGGTGGCGTCTTCCTGCGCCGCAGCGAGTGGGCCCTGCTCGCCGCCATCGTCGTGGCCGTCGTGCTCACGGCGATCGTCGACGCCAACCACTCCTATTGGCACCAGCCGCTGGCGAGCCTGCGAGACATCGCGCGGAGCACGGCCATGCTCGGCATTTTCGCCCTGGGCGCGGCCGTGGTGATCATCGCCGGCGGCATCGACCTCTCCGCCGGATCGATGATCGCCCTCTCCACCACCGTCTGCGGCTCCACCATGCTGGCTCTCGCCCCGGCCGAGATGGTGGGCTTCAAGCCGGTCGGCGGCGCCGTCGTGACGGCAGGCTGCCTGGCGAGCCTGCTGGCCGGCTTCCTCGTGGGCACGCTCCATACCTGGCTGATCACGGCCGTACGGCTGCCCCCGTTCATCGCCACGCTCGCCACGCTCGTGGGCCTTCGCAGCCTCGCCCGGGCCCTCGCCACGAGCACGACGGCGGCCCTCCTCCCGACGAAGAACAGCCAGATCAACGTCTACGATCCCATGTTCAAGTTCGTCCGCGACAACGTCTGGATTCCCGTCGCCGTCTTCGGCCTGCTCGCATTCGTCACCTGGCTCCTGCTCACCCGCACCGTGCTCGGTCGGCATGTCCATGCCCTCGGCGGCAACGAGCAGGCGGCACGGCTTGCCGGCATCCGCACCGACAACGTGAAGTGGTTCGCCTACTGCTACGCCGCGATGACGGCGGCTCTGGCCGGCCTCTTCTACGTGGCCAACGAATCGGTCGCCGCTCCGGCCAATCAGGCGCGGGGCCACGAACTGAATGCGATCGCGGCCGCCGTCGTCGGTGGCTGCTCGCTCTCGGGAGGCGTCGGCACCGTGCCGGGCACCGTGCTCGGCACCGTCTTCCTGCGGGTCGTGATCGATGCGGTCTCGAAGGTGATCAAGACGGAGGCCGAGATCTACGAGGGCCTGATCGTGGGTGTGGTCGTCGTGCTCGCCGTCACGTTCTCGCAGGTTGGCCGGCTGGCGAAGGGGGGCCGACGGCTGCTGCCCGGGGCGCTCGGCCTCTGCGCCATCCCCACGCTCGCGATCCTGGCCGGAGGGGTCGTCGCCATGACGGCGTCGCCGCGGGCCGGGCTCGCCGCGGGCCTCGCGGCCCTCGGCCTGCTGGGGGCGCTCCGGGTGTGGGAAGGCCGACGGGCGACCGGCGCGAGGGCCACATGACCACCGCCGCGACCCGACACGCGGGCGACGGTGGAACCGGCGCCGGCCATGCGATCGTGATGCGCGGGATCACGAAGCGGTTCCCGGGCGTGATCGCGCTCGACGACGTCTCGCTCGACGTCCGCCCCGGCGAACTCCACGCCATCTGCGGCGAGAACGGCGCCGGCAAGAGCACGCTCATGAAGATCCTGTCGGGCGTGTATCAGCCCGACGCGGGCACGCTCGAGATTCACGGCCAGCCCGCCGGCTTCACCGGCACCCGCGACGCCGAGCGGGCCGGTGTGGCGATCATCCACCAGGAACTGAATCTCGTCGAAGACCTGTCGGTGGCGGCCAATGTGTTCCTCGGCCGCGAGCGCCGCGGATGGGCAGGCCTGATCGACGACGCGACGATGGAGGCCGAGACGGTCCGGCTCCTCGACTCGCTCGAGTGCCGGGTGTCATCGCGGGCCACGGCCGGCAGCCTGCGGGTGGGCGACCAGCAGCTCGTCGAGATCGCAAAAGCGCTGTCGCTCGACGCCTCGATCCTCGTGATGGACGAGCCCACGAGCGCCCTCACCGAGGCCGAGTCGGCCCGGCTCGAGCGGACGATTCGCCGGCTGCAGGAACGCGGCACCACGATCCTCTACATCTCCCACAAGATGGACGAGGTATTCAGACTGGCCGACCGGATCACCGTGCTCCGCGACGGCCGGCACGTCCGCACCGTCGAGCGGCGTGCGACCACGCCCACGGAGATCACCGGCTGGATGGTGGGCCGCGAGATCGCGGACCACTCGTTTCACGAGCCGCGGCCCCGCGGGGCAAAACTGCTCGAGGTCCGCAGCCTCACGCTCCCCTGGCCGGGGCATCCGCGTGGCTACCGCCTGTCCGACGTGTCGCTCGACCTCCACGCCGGCGAGATCGTGGGCGTGGCCGGCCTCATGGGCGCCGGCCGGACCGAGCTCTTGGAGACGATCTTCGGCGCCTCGCCTCCGACCTGGACGGGCGAGATCCGGATCGACGGCAGGCCCGTGAGGTTTCTCCACCCCCGCGACGCCTGCGCTGCCGGCATCGCGATGGTCACGGAAGACCGCAAGCGGCTCGGTCTGTTCCCCGACCTCGACGTGGCCGGCAACGTGAGCCTCTGCAGTCTCGACAAGGCGAAACGGGATGGGCTCGTGAGCCGAGCGCGGGAGGAGGCACTCGTCGCCGGGCCGATCCGTGACACGGGCGTGAAGACACCGGGGCCGCACGCCTCAATCACCGGCCTCTCCGGTGGCAACCAGCAGAAGTGCATCATCGGCCGCTGGCTGCTCACGGAGCCGCGGATCCTGCTGCTCGACGATCCGACCCGCGGCATCGACGTGGGGGCGAAGGCTGAACTGTATGCCCTCATCGACCGCCTCTGCCGGCAGGGCATGGGCGTCGTGCTGACGTCGAGCGAGCTGCCCGAACTGCTCACGCTTTCCGACCGGATTCTCGTGCTCGCGGAGGGCCGGCTGACCGCGGAGTTCGCCCGGGCCGACGCCACGGAACACCGGATCCTCGAGGCTGCGACGGGCCTGGTGCCGGCAGGAGCGCGGTTCAAAGAAGACGCCTGACTCGCCTGGGTTCAGGGCTGCCCCTCGGCACCTCACGGCCGACGTGGCATCCCAACCTGTAGCCGCAGAGTGGCACTCTGCTGAATGCCGGCCGTGTGCAGACTGCCAGTCTGCACCTACAAGCGGACGAATATGCACCGCCATCAGCCGCCGACGTACTTCGCCACGATGCTGCGGGCGCGGGCCTCGTCTCGGGGACCCGAGACGATCGCGCGGCCGTCGGCGAACACGGCCAGTTCGAGGCCCGGTTCCACCTGGGCACGGACGATCCACGGGTTCGCGGTGACGCTCCCCACGCCGGCGAGCCGAGATGCCAGGGCCACGAGGTCGATGCCCAGCGTGGCCGGCAGCACCTGCACGGCATCGCGGCCGCAGAGCGCCGTCGGCCGGCCGCCGAGCCGGCCCTCGAGCCACGGATAATCACCACCGCGACAGGTGACGCAGCCCTGAGCGGCGAGCGCGGAGAGATCGATCGTCCGCCACACGTTCTCCCACAGATCGCACACGAGCATCCGACTCGCGACGGTGTCATGCGCTCCAGCGAGCAGCTTGATCGCCTCCGCCGCCTCGACGGCGCCCACAACCAGGGCCGCCGGTCCGATGATCCCGGCCGTGTCGCACGTAGGCAGCGCGCCGGGGGCAGGCGGCTCCGGCACAAGGCAGCGGAGGCAGGCGGTGCGGCCGGGGAGAATCGTGAGCACGCGGCCCTCCGCGCCGATCGCGCCGCCGTGTACCCAGGGCAGGCCGTGGCGGCAGCACCATTCGTTGACCAGAAACCGAGCCTCGAAGTTGTCGGTGCCGTCGACTATCGTGTCGACTCCGCCGAGCAGGGACGCAGCCGTCGCTGCCGTCAGATCGGCCACGGCGGGCTCGATCACGGCAGCGGAGTTGATCTCCCGGAGATGCCGGGCGGCAGCGACGGCCTTCGGCAGTCCGGCAGCTACGTCGGCCTCGTCGAACAGCACCTGCCGAGGCAGGTTCGAGCGTTCCGGCACGTCGCGATCGATGAGCCGCACGAAGCCAACGCCGGCCCGTACCAGCGTCATGGCCACGACGCTGCCAAGTGCCCCGCAGCCCACGACGGCAACGCGTCCAGCCGCCAGCCGCGCCTGGCCGTCGGCGCCCAGCGGGGCAAAGCGGGTCTGCCGGGAATAGCGATCGGGATCGAATGCCTGCATGCGGGCGATGCTACCACAGGCTCGCCACCGCACCGATCGCTGCGGCGGCCAGCACCACGACCGGCGTCGAAGCACGGCCGCTGACGAGCGCCGCACCGCTGGCCACGGCAACGACGACGGCGAGCAGGTCGGGCTGACCGGCCGGCAGGAATGCATCGCGGGCGAGCCGCAGCGTGAGCATGAGAATCGCGGCCACCACCGCCGCCCCGACGCCGGTCATCGCCCGACCCAGCCACGAGCTGGGATGGATCGATCGTACGAACGGCGCTAGCCCGAAGATCAACGCGAATGACGGCAGGAATGCGAACAGCGTGGCGATCGATCCTCCAGCGAACCCTGCCTGCAGCGCGGCGTCGGGCACGGCCTTCCATCCGGCCATGAAGCCGATAAACGTCACGACGAGAATCAGCGGCCCGGGCGTGGCCTCGCCCATCGCAAGCGCCGTAAACCGCTCGCCAGCATCGAGCCATCCGCGGGCGACCGACTCATCGAGCGCCCAGGGCACGACGGCATACGCACCACCAAGCGAGAGAAGCGTCGTCGTCGTGAACAGCCGCGCAATATCGGCACCGCGCCCCCCCGCCGCATGCGTCACTGTCACACCCCACAGGCATCCGGCCCAGATCACCGCCGCCACACCCGCAACAACCGCGAGATGCCGCACGCCAACGGCAAGCCCGCTGGCCCTGGTTCGTGACCGAGACGAGGAAGGCGAGGGGGTCGGTGCAAGCTCGAGGAGCATTGGACCGAGTCTTCGAGGTCCCCGCCCCGAGACTTGTACCGCCCCCGCGCCGGGTTTCACCATCGGAGCCAGCAGCAGCCCACCAAGGACGCCCGCCACCAGCACGACCACCGGAAACGCCACGCCAGCCAAGAGTGCAGCGACGGCCGCGCACAAGATCGCGACGGCCGCAGGCGACGTGAGCGACTTGCGTCCGATCCTCCATGCCGCAAGGGCCACGAGCGCCACGACCGCGGGCCGGGTGCCCGCGAAGGCGGCGGCAACGAATGGCAACGATTCACCAGCCGCATGCAGCCAGGCCAGCACGGTCACGAGCACCGCGCCTGGCAGCACGAAGAGCGTGCCCGCCGTGAGCCCACCCGCGAGGCCGCCGCGACGCCAGCCCGCATAGGTCGCCAGTTGCTGGGCCTCGGGGCCGGGGAGGAGCATGCACACCCGCAGCGCCGCTAGAAATTCATCCTCATCAAGCCAGCGGCGGCGCTCGACAAGTTCGCGGTGGAGGATAGCGACCTGGCCGGCGGGCCCGCCAAAGCCGACCGCGCCGATCATGAGCCATGTCCGCCAGTCGCTCTTCATGACACGACGTATCCCGCCCAGTCCCATGGCTGGCGCGTGCGGCCGTCGGCGAGGCCCCAGGCAGCGAGCGTGGCCTGGAGTCGATCGCTGCTGGTGCGGCCGGCGGGCTCTTTGGCGACGGGCCGCCGGCAGGGGAGGGGCGGCGCGGTGGGTGGCGGG
>JBJTIE010000116.1:0-3801 GCA_046094845.1 Planctomycetaceae bacterium
TGGACGGCCCGGCTCTGCCGCACGGGCAAGGCGCGGATCACGCAGGAAGTGGCCAGCATCATGACGCGGCTCGGCACGAGCCCCGAATACTGGCAGTCACACCTCCAAAAGCTTCTCGGCAAGACCCGCTGGCTGGGCAGCTACTGTGCGACGAGCGCGAAGCAACTGACGGCCATCGCCGCGAACCGCGGCGTCCATCACGTCGACAATGCTCTCGGCTGCCTGGCCGCTGAATAGCTGCCAGTGCCCACTCAGTCCCGCGATATTCTCAACACCACTGTCGCCCGCTGCCACTCCAAGAACATGCCGGGCGTCAGAACATGGAGAGCATAAAACCTGTTGCCCAGAAGTGTGACAAAATCCGCCGTGTCGAGCGTGAGCAACACGTCCGCCCATGCCGCTGCCGTAAACAGCACGGGACGGTCTTTGGCAACGCCGAACACGGCTGGCTTGTCACTCGTCCAGACATCCCGAACAACGCGAAGACGAACTGCGATCGTCTCCCATTCGACCGCCGCGTGCGCGGGGAGTTTACCGAGGTTGCGAGTCACCTCGGCAAGCGAATACCCGCTCGAGACCAACTCCCAGCCATTGGCAGAAGCGGAATTGAAAATGGCCCGGGATGCCCCGCGCGGCCTTCCACAGGCGGCGAGCGCTACGCTGGCATCGACGAACAACCTCACGATCCGGACCGAAACCGATCCATGGCCTGCTCGTCCTCGTCGAGCCATGCCTTGAGTTGTTCCGGGGAGAACTCGCGCGGCTCAGGAAGCGGGACGCGCTGACTTCGCAGCCGCTCGGCGACGAATAGCAGCAGTTCGGCCTGCTGTTCAGCCGAGAGATTTTGCACGGCTTGCTCGATGTCGACGAGGCTTTGCATGGCGGTGAGATCGTAATGGGGGAGAGGCTCGATCAACCCGGAGATTTGTACGAGCGGAACATCCATCCAGTATATCCTATTTCTGCCGGAGACCACCATCACAACTGCTGGACGAAGTCTCGTTTGCGCAAGATTCGATCTACACCCGCTACGACGCCCGCGGCCAGGCGATCTGGCGGGTGAGCCCGGAGGCGATCACCCTCCCGGCCGACCTCGCCGAGATCGAGCGGTACCCCGATCTCTTGAACGAGGTCGGCGGCAACTTCCAATACATCAGTGACTCGAGCGGCCTGATCGAGGTCACGAACTACTTTACGACGACGACCGCCACGGACACGCTTCCCGGCAGCGTTAGGAGTTTCGTGTCGAGCACGGCCGTGATGCGGGGGGACCTGGGTGCGCCGGTCCTGCAGCAAGGGTTCACGTACTACGTGCAGTCGGGCGGCTCGAGCACGATCACGCCGATCGCCAGCCGGACGACGTATCCCAACACGACGGCTCGTCCAGCCAGACGACCACCTACGCCTATTCGTTCGCAGCGGGCACCACGCAGATCGTCTCCCAGCGGACGACGCTCCCGACAGTGTCAACCGCGCAGAACGGCCCCGGCACGGCGGCCGTGATCGATCAGGTGTTCGACGCGGTCGGCCGCGAGATCTGGTCGCGGGACGCCGAGGGGTTTTTGAGGCACACGCAGTACGACGCCCAGACCGGCGCCGTCGTGAAGAGCATCGTGGACGTAGACACGACCTGCACGGCCGACTTCGACGTGCAAAGTCTCCCCTCCGGCTGGGCTACGCCCACCGGCGGCGGGCTCCACCTCGTGCCGACGCACGAAAGGGACCCGCTCGGCCGGATCACCAAGGCCACCGACCCCAACGTCAACATCACGTTCACCGTCTACGACGACGTCAACCACGCGACCCGCACGTACGCCGGCTGGAACGCCTCCACGAAGCGGCCCACCGGCCCGATCACCGTCTCCCGCCGCGATCTCTCGGGCACCTACACGGAGAGTCTCACCTACTCGGCCGTGCCCGCGGTCGATGCGCAAGGCCGCCCGACGGGCACCGAGTCGATCACGAATCTCCAGTCGCTCACGCGGTCGGTTATGAACGCGGCCGGCCAGGTGATCGCCGTGGACCGCTACACGAATCTCGCGGGCCTCCCCTACTCGACGGCGAGCGCCACGCTCGGCGCCGAGGGCGTGAACTACCTCCGCACCCGCTACGCCTACAACAACCAGGGCCAGGTGGACCGTCTCCAAAACCCCGCCGGCACGACCCACACCTACGCCTACGACGTCACCGGCCGCCAGACCGCCGACGCGATCACCACGCTCGGCACCGGCGTGAGCGGCACTGTCCGCCGGATCGAACCGTCCTACGACGTCCTCGGCCGCATCACGAGTGTGACCTCCTTCGACGCGCCCGCGAGCGGCACCGCCGTCAATCAAGTCACCCGCGGCTACAATGGCTTCGGCCAGCTCACCTCCGAGTGGCAGTCCCACACGGGCCTCGTGAACACGTCCACGACCCCGCGTGTCCAATACGCCTACTCCCAGGGCAGCGGCGGCAATCACAGCCGGCTCACGCGGATCACGTATCCCGACGGCTATCAGGTCAACTACACCTACAGCGGTATCGACTCCGCCGTCAGCCGGCCGACGAGCCTCACGGGCCTGCGTACCAATGCCACGACTGCCGTCACGCTCGAGGCCTTCAAGTATCGGTCTATCCGGGATCTTCATGGGTAGAGCCGTAAACCACCGCAGTAGAAGTAGATCACGTCCTTGAAGTGCGCGACGTTCCGGTAGCCCCCGGCTCGACGCTTTACGGCCATGATCTTGCTGTTGAGGCCCTCGGCGACCGCATTGGTCAGTTGATGGCGGCAGTGGGTGATGATGTTGTCGAGTCGGCGGTCGATCATGCGGGCCACCGCCTTGATCGGCTCGAGTCGACTCCGCATCGCCCAGCTGCTCCATTGAGAGAAGAAGCGACGGGCCCAGCCCTCGACGCGGTACGACCTCAGGTGCCGCAGGTTGTCCTTGATGGCCCAGGCACGAGTAGTCTTGAGATCACTTCCTCGGAGGAAGCGGAACTCGGCCCGGCGTTTGGGATGAACGTTCTCCTTGGAGGAGATCCACAGGTACTTCGTGCCCTTGAGGCGGTCATCGTCGTCGGTGAGCAGCAGTCGATTCTCACGGCGGCGTACGACGTCCACGGCTTCGAGAGTGGATTGGATGTAGGGCTCCCACATATCCATCGCGACTGCCTCGATGCCTGCGAGCTGCTCTGGGGTGCGGGACTCGTAAAAAGCCGCCAAACTCGCCTTTTCCCGACCCTCCGCGACGAACTCGACGGTGCCGCGGTCAACGTCATTGACGATGGTCAGATACCAATCGCCTTTGCGGAACGCCTTCTCATCGACGCCGATGCGGGCGATGGCGGTCGCCTGCTTGCGGGCCAGCCCGCGGGCAACGGCGCGCTCGAGGACGTGCCAGGCCTGGAGGACGTCGATCACGAACCGTTCCATGAGCAGGGTGAAGCGGCCGTGGGGCTCCGCCCACGGCACCTTGACCTGCACCACTCCGTGCTCCGGACACTCGACCCGTGGGACACGGGCATGGACCAGCGTGTGGAACTGGCAGGTGTTGAGATGCCGCCACTGCCGCTCGGGGGCGTGGTCGTAGCAGGCCAGCTTACGGCTACAATGCGGGCAGTTCCAGCGGCAGCCTTCGGGATGCTCGACGTGAACGTGGATCTCGGTCGACTCGACGTCGAGCTTCACGTCGGTCACCTTCCAAGGAGAAGTCAAGCCAAGAACCTGCTGATAAAGCTCCGTGTCAAACATGCGCCTTGCCTCCGGGGGAAAGCCGCATTCTCCGCTACGGAGCTACCCACAAAAATCCCCGAAGGACC
>JBJTIE010000117.1:0-3189 GCA_046094845.1 Planctomycetaceae bacterium
GTTCTACGCCACCGCCCGCCGCATGGGCATGAAGACCGGCCTCCTCATGGTTGCGAACGACGCCTACATGTCGTCGCCCAAGGAGCTGCGGATCAAGCCGATCATCGGCTGCCCAAACTGGTATCTGTGCCCGTCGAAGCCCGGGGCCGTCGAGAAGATGGTCGCCTGGCAGGAGGAGGTCTTCCGGGCCCTCGCGCCGATCGACATTTACAACATCTTCCCCGCCGACCCCGGCGGATGCGCCTGCGACGAGTGCCGGCCCTGGCCGACCCGCGGGCTCTCGGCCGTCGCCCGGCCGCTGGCCGAGCGGATCCACGCGATCTCGCCTCAAACGGAGATCTGGGTGGATACCTGGCACCTCAACCATCCGACGTTCGGCGGCAAGGACTGGAAGAACCTCGTGGACGGCCTCGACCGGCGCAGGGAGCGGCCGGAATGGTTCTCCGGGTTCGAGGTGGGGCTTGCGCCCAACCACGGCTTCGCCCGCATGTCGGCCGAGGAGCGCGACTATTACAACCGGGCGAAGCAGCCGCTCATGGTGTTTCCCGACATCTCGATGTGGGGCAACCATCCGGGCATGCTCGTGAACAAGCCGTATTGGAAGACACTGCAGGATGAACTCAACGGCTACGACCCCGAGTTGATGAAGGGGGGCTGGCCCTACGCCGAGCGCTGGAACACCGACGTCGCGAGCGTGATGTTCCTGTCGTGGTTCTGGAGCCCGAAGAAGTCCATCGACGCCGTGCTCGACGACTACGCCGCGTTCTACTTCGGCCCCGAGGCGGCGGACGCCCGGACGCTGCTCGAACTCCTCGACGACGGCAACCAGGATCCCGAGCGGAAGGCTAAGATCCGCACGCTGCGGACGGCGCTCGACGGCCGGCTGCCCGCCTGGGCGAAGACCGACTGGCGGTGGCAGGAGATCTGCCGCAGCTGCGACCGGTTCTGAAAAACGGCTGTGACACCGCAGGATATTTGATGCCCGCCTCACTCGCGACCGCCTACGACGCCGTCGTCATCGGCAGCGGCCATAACGGTCTCGTCGCCGCCGCCTACCTCGCCAAGGCCGGCCGGTCGGTGCTGGTCCTGGAGAAGTCGGCCGACTTCGGCGGCGCCACGACGTCGAAGCGGGTCTTTCCCGACCACGATGCGCTGCTGTCGCGCTACGCCTACCTCGTCTCGCTGTTTCCGCGGGCGATCGTCGACGACCTCGGGCTCGACTTCCAGACCCGCCGGCGTCGGATCGCCTCGTTCACGCCCTGGACCGACGCATCCGGCCGGCAGCGTGGCCTCGTGCTCTCGAACGAGGACGCGGGCCGTTCCCGCGACTCGATGCGGGAGATGACCGGCAGCGACGCGGCCTGGAACCGCTACCAGCAACTGCTGGCGCTCGAGGCGGCGTTCGCGAGGATCGCCTGGCCTTCGCTCCTGGAGCCGGTGGTGTCGCGGGAGTCGTTCCGGGCGCGGGTCCGCACGGCCGAGGAGCAGGCCGCGTGGCGCGCCTTCGTGGAGCGGCCGCTCGGCGAGGTGCTCGAGGCCTACGCCGACCACGACGCCCTGCGGGGCCTCTTGCTCACCGACGCGAAGATCGGCGTGTTCGCCGACGCCCACCATGCGAGCCTGCTGCAGAACCGCTGCTTCCTTTACCACGTGATCGGCAACGAGACGGGCGAGTGGTGGGTGCCCGTGGGCGGCATGCGGAGCGTGCCAGAGTCGCTCGAGCGCCGCTGCCGGGCGCTGGGCGTCACGCTCGCGGCCGAGTCGCCGGCCGTGCGGATCGAGACGGGGCCGGTGCGACACCGCGTGCACTTCGAGTTGGCCGGCGTCGCGCGATCGGTCGAGGCGACGCACGTGCTCGTCAACGCGGGCCCGCGGGCCTTCGCGCGGCTGCTCGGGGAAACCTGGCAGCCGGGGCCGGAAGACGAGGGCTCGGCCGTGAAGATCAATATGCTCATGCGGCGGCTGCCCCGGCTGAAGGCGGCGGGCATCGACCCGCAGGACGCCTTCGCCGGCTCGTTCCACATCGACGAAGGCTACGCGCAGATGCAGGCCTCGTTCGAGTCGGCCCAAGCCGGCCGGCTGCCCGATCCCGCGCCGGGCGAGATCTACTGCCACACGCTCACCGACGACTCGATCCTCTCGCCGGAGCTTCGGGCCCAGGGCTACCAGACGCTCACGCTCTTCGGGCTCGACATGCCCTGGCGGCTCTTCCCCGCGGAGCAGAACGACGCCCGGCGGGAGGAGGTGAAGCGGCGCTACCTCGCGGGGCTCGACCGGCTCTGCGCCGAGCCCTTCGCCGACTGTCTCGCCCGCGACCGCGACGGCCGGCCGTGCATCGAGGTGAAGACACCGCGCGACCTCCAGGACGAGATGGACCTCGACCAGGGCAACATCTTCCACAACGCGCTCTCGTGGTTCTTCACCGACGACGCGGCGCAGGTGGGCACGTGGGGCGTGGAGACGCACCACCCGCGGATCCTGCGCGCCGGCTCGTCCGCCTTCCGCGGCGGCGCCGTCAGCGGTGTCCCGGGCCGCAACGCCGCCCTCGCCGCCCTCGGCCGGATGTAGCCGGAGAGTGGTACTCTTCGGAATACCGTTCGTCACCCACGCTCGCGAGGCATCATGCGTTCACTCACACTCCGTGCCGGCTCGCGCTGCGGGTGGCTCGTCGTCGCGGCGTTGATCGCTCTCTCCGCGTCGGCGCGATCGATCGCCGCCGGCCCCGCGACCGAGGCGACCACGCGCCTGCTCGACGCGGTCGAGCCGCGGATCCGCGCGATCGAGGAGACCGACGAGTTTCACGTGCGGTCGTTCGACGCCACCTGGCTCCCCGACGGCTCCGGCTACCTGAAGCTCGAAACCCCAGCGGGCGCGGCGGCCCCCGAGGTCGCTCGCTACGACGCGGCCACCGGCGCCCGCACCGTGCTGGCCGGCGGTGAAAAGCTCGTCGCCCCCGGCACCACCGAGCGGTTGAGGATCCACGGCTTCACCTGCTCGCCGCCGGGCCGCTCGCTGCTGCTGCACACCGACACCGTGGCCGGCAGCGATCACTGGCTCTATGAGCCGGCCACCGGCACGCTGCGACCCGTGACCGCGGGCGACGGCGTGGGATTCGGCGAGAACGCATTCTCCCCCGACGAGCGACGGCTGCTGGGGTCGCGCGGCGGAAACCTCTTCGTCTACGACATC
>JBJTIE010000118.1:0-19377 GCA_046094845.1 Planctomycetaceae bacterium
ATCTTTACCGCAGCTGCAGGCTTGACGGTGCGACGGAGCACACCGTCGCCAACCGCAGATTACCAATCTGCGGCTACAGGTTTGGAAGCCAGCCGCCCTGTAGGTGCAGATTGTCAATCTGCACACCGCCACTGACCGCAGATTACCAATCTGCGGCTACAGGTAGTCCGGTCGCGGCGTGACAAGCCCACGGTTGCTACTGTGGGCCGTTCAGTCGAAACAACGCCTCGACGGCATGCTCCGTCGCACCGTCAAGCCTGCAGCTGCGGTAAAGATGAAAGTAATCGACGGCGATGTCGGCGATTGCGAGGCGGGCGGTGTCGGCAAGAAACCGAGCGATCCAGGCCCGTGGCACGGCCGGCGTCAGTCGCGCGAGCGTGACATGGGGCATGTACGGTCGATGCTCGACCGCGATGCCGCATGACTCGATCGCTGCGGCGATGGCAGCGTGGAGCGTGGCGAGCCGCGAGGAGTCGGCCACGCCTGCCCAGAGCACGCTCGGACGGCCGCGCGGCGGAAACACACCCGTGCCCTGGATCGTGATCGCCAACGGCTCGTGCCGCACGTCGGCCAGCGCCTCATGCAGCGCCGTGCAGGACGCGTCCTCCACGTCGCCCAGGAAATGCAGCGTGAGATGCAGCTGTGCCGGCCGCACCGGCCGCACGCCCCTGGGCGGCTGCACGAGCAACTGTCCGAGACGCCAGCACACGGGCTTCGGGAGGTCGATCGCGATGAACAACCGGCGGGGCACGGGCAGGCTTTCGGTGGGAGCGAGGCGGGAAAAAAGTGGCGATTTTCGGGTTTCGGGATTCCGACTAGGCTAGCGTCATGCGCACCATCGAAATCTACGACACCACGCTCCGCGACGGCAGCCAGGGGGAGGGTGTGAACTTTTCCCTCGAGGACAAGCTGGCGATCACCCGCCGGCTCGACGAGGCGGGCGTCGATTTCATCGAGGGGGGCTATCCGCTCTCGAACCCGAAGGATGCCCAGTATTTTGAGCGGGTGCGTGGCCTGACGCTGCGTCACTCCCGGGTCTGCGCCTTCGGCATGACCCGCCGCCGCGGCATGGAGGCGGCCGCCGATCCAGGCATGAAGGCCCTGCTCGACGCCGGTACGAGCGTGGTGACGATCGTGGGCAAGACGTCGGCCTTCCACGTGATGGAAGTGCTCGGCGTGTCGCGGGATGAGAATCTCGCCATGCTCGCCGATACCGTGGGCTATCTCACGAGGTCCGGCCGTGAGGTGTTCTATGACGCCGAGCATTTCTTCGATGGTTGGAAGCTCGATCGCGACTATTCATCGGCCACGATCGTCGCCGCCGCGCAGGCCGGCGCCACTCGGATCGTCTGCTGCGACACCAACGGCGGCACGCTGCCCGACGAGATCGCCCGCATCCTCGGCGAGGCGGCGGCGGCCCTGCAGGCGGCCGGCTGCGCACGGCCGCTGGCGATCCACTGCCACAACGATTGCGACCTGGCCGTCGCCAACTCGCTCGCGGCCGTGGCGGCCGGCGCCGTCCAGGTGCAGGGCACGATCAACGGCATCGGTGAGCGATGTGGCAATGCCGATCTCATCTCGGTGGTGGCCAACCTCGCCCTGAAGCTGACCGGCTACCGGGTGCTCGCCGGAGCATCCGCCGAGGGCTCGGGGGCCGGGCACCTCACGGAGCTGTCGCGGTTCGTCTACGAGACGGCCAACATGGGCTACCGGCCCGGCCAGCCGTTCGTGGGTTCGAGCGCCTTCGCGCACAAGGGGGGCATGCACGTGCATGCCGTGGCCAAGGCGACGGAGTCGTACGAGCACATCCCGCCCGAGGCGGTGGGCAACTCGCGGCGGATCCTCGTGAGTGAACTGTCGGGCCGGTCGAACATCGCCGCGATGGTGACGCGGCCCGACGTGAAGAACGACCGGGCCCTGCTCGACGCCGTGCTCGCCGAGGTCTGCCGCCTCGAGAACGAGGGCTGGCAGTTCGAGGCCGCCGGGGCGTCGTTCGATTTGCTCGTGGACCGGATCGCCGGCACGTTCAAGCCCGCGTTCGTCCGCGACAGCTACAACGTGGACGTCGAGAGCCGCGGCGAGGGGGACATCCGCACGCTGGCCACCGTGAAGCTGCACGTGGCGGACGGGCTGCGGCACGAAGTGGCCGAAGGTGACGGCCCCGTCAACGCCCTCGATGCGGCGATTCGCAAGGCGCTCATAGCCTCGTATCCGGCCGTCGAGCGGATGCACCTGCTCGACTACAAGGTGCGGGTGATCAACGCCCAGGAGGGCACGGCCGCGAAGGTTCGCGTGTCGATCGAGAGCACCGACGGCGACCGGATCTGGGGCACGGTGGGCGTGAGCGAAAACGTGATCGAGGCCAGCTGGCTCGCCCTGACGGATTCGTTCCACCATTTTCTGGGCCAGCGGTAGGCCGCCCGCGCGACGAGCGGGGCCGTTTCCGGTACATTCCGGGCTTTTCGAGGCCACGCCATGCATGAACTGCCGAAGCACTACGACCACCGGGCCGCCCAGGCCCGCTGCCGCACGCTCTGGGACGCCCGCCGCGACTGGCACGCCGATCCGGCCCCCGGCCGCCCCGTCTTCTCGATCGTCATTCCGCCGCCGAACGTGACGGGAGCACTGCACCTCGGCCACGCCCTCAACAACACGCTCCAGGACATCCTGGTGCGGGCCCGGCGGATGCAGGGCTGCCTGACGCTCTGGATGCCCGGCACCGACCATGCCGGCATCGCCACGCAGGCCGTGGTCGAGCGGCGGCTCCTCGAAGAAGAAAAGCTTTCCCGCCACGATCTGGGCCGCGACAGGCTCGTGGAGCGAATCTGGACCTGGAAGGAGCAGTATGAGAAGCGGATCCTCGGCCAGCTCCGCGACCTCGGCGCGAGCTGCGACTGGGATCGCACCCGCTTCACGCTCGACGATCAGTGCGCAGGGGCGGTTCGCGAGGCGTTCTTTCGCCTGTTCGAAAAGGGCCTGGTGCGGCGGGGCAAGCGGCTCGTCAACTGGGACACCTTCCTGCAGACGGCCGTGAGCGACGACGAGGTGTTTCACGAGCAGGTGAAGGGGCACTTCTGGCACATCCGCTACGACGTGGTGAACCCGCAGCCCGGCGAGCCGACGAGCGTGACGGTGGCCACGACGCGGCCCGAGACGCTGCTCGGCGATACGGCCGTGGCCGTGCATCCTGCGCCGGCGGCCGCCCTCGAAGCCGCCGAGCGGGCGGTCCGGCAGAAGCGGAGCGAGGCGCCGGCCAAGGAGCAGGCTGCGATCGATGCCCAGCTGGAGGAGCTTGCGGCCCGCCGCCGCGATCTCCTGCCGACGCTCGAGACGCTCGCCGCGATGGCCCGCGCGGGCCGGAAGGTGCGGCTGCCGCTGCTCGGCCGTGAGATCCCGCTCGTGGCCGACGAGTGGGCCAAGCCCGAGATGGGCTCGGGCTGCGTGAAGATCACGCCGGCCCACGACCCCAACGACTACGACGTGGGCCGCCGGCAGAACCTGCCGATGGTCAACATCCTCCAGCCCGATGGCACGCTCAACGCCGAGGCCGGCCCCTACGCCGGGCTCACGATCCGGAAGGCCCGCGAGAAGGTGGTGGCCGATCTGGAGGCCGCCGGCCAGCTCGTGCAGGTGGAAGACCGCGTCATCGAGCTCGCCCATTCCGACCGCTCGAAGACGCCGATCGAGCCCTATCTCGCCGACCAGTGGTTCATCCGCATGGACGAGCTGGCCCAGCCGGCGCTCGACGCCGTGGCCCAAGGCCGCGTGCGGATCGTGCCGGAGCGGTATGCGAAGAGCTATCTCGACTGGCTGTCGGAGAAGCGGGACTGGCCGGTGAGCCGGCAGCTCTGGTGGGGCCACCGGATCCCGATCTGGCATGTGGCGGGCGTCACCGAGGCCGACCTCACCCGGGCGCTCGGCGGCCACGACACGGTGGCCTGGACGACCGACGGTGCGGACGGCTGGTTCGTCTGCTCCTCGGACGAGACGCTTCCGGCCGACGCCGTCGCGGGCAGGCCGCTCGTGCGGGACCCCGACGTGCTCGACACCTGGTTCTCCTCGGCGCTCTGGCCCCACTCCACGCTCGGCTGGCCGGCCGCCACGCCGGAGCTCGCCTGCTTCTATCCCACGAGCACGCTCGTCACGAGCCGCGACATTCTCACGCTGTGGGTGGCGCGGATGGTGATCATGGGGGTGTTCGACACGGGGGAGATTCCGTTCCGCGAGGTCTACATCCACCCCAAGATCCTCGACCGCTACGGCGAGACGATGAGCAAGAGCAAGGGCAACGGCGTGGACCCCGTGGATGTGATCGACTCGCTGGGGGCCGACGCCCTGCGGTTCGCCCTCGCCGGGATGGCGACGGAGACGCAGGACGTGCGGATGCCGGTCGACTTCCAGTGCCCGGCCTGCTCCGCGCTCGTGGAGCAGACGGTGCAGAACCGCGTCAAGCCGCGGATCGACTGCCCGAAGTGCGGCCAGCCGTTCCGCACGCAGTGGGCCTCGGCCGAGGCCGACCTCGCCCTGCCCCGTGGCCCCGCAGTGAGCGAGAAGTTCGAGGCGGGCCGAAACTTCTCCAACAAGCTGTGGAACGCCACGCGGTTCGTGCTCATGAATCTCGATGGCTTCCCGGGCGCACCGCTCGCCGCGCTCGATCTCGGATCGGCGCCCCTCGAGGATCGGTGGCTGGCCAGCCGGCTGGCCAGCCTGACCCGCGATGCCACCCGGGCGATCGACGAGTATCGGTTCGCGGAACTGTCGCGGATGCTCTATGCCTTCGCCTGGGACGAGTTCTGCAGCGCCTACCTGGAGCTCTGCAAGGCGCGGCTCGCCGATCCGGCCCACCGCGATCGGGCCCGGTCGATGTTGCTCCTCGGCCTCGACACGATCCTCCGGCTGCTCCACCCGATCATGCCGTTCGTCACCGAGGAAATCTGGCAGCACCTCCACGAGGCGGCCGGAGCGCGGCGGATGCCCTGGGACGACGCCGCGCAGCCGTTGTCGCCCTCGCTCATGACGGCGCGGTGGCCGGAGCCGCCGCCATCATGGATCGACCCGGAGACGGAGGGCCGGTTCGGCGCGTTCCTCGCCGTGGTGGGCTCGATCCGTGAGATCCGTGCGCGGCAGAACGTGCCGCCCAAGACGCGGGTGAAGGTGGCGATCCGCACGAGCCCCGCCCAGGCCGCGCTGCTCGAGCCGCTCCATGCGGCGGTGGCCTCGATGGCGGTCTGCGATCTCACCGGCGTCGGGCCGGACGTGACGGCGGGCCCGCTGGCGGCCACGGCCACGGTGGCGGGCTGCGACGTGTTCGTCGATCTCGCCGACCTCGTGGACGTGGGGGCCGAGATTGCCCGGCTCACCAAGGAGAACGAGAAGACGGAGGGCTTCATCGCAGCCAAGCGGCGGAAACTGTCCGACGAGACGTTCACGGCCCGGGCCCCCGCCGCGGTGATCGCGAAGGAACGGGAGCAGTTGGCCGAGCTCGAGTCCCGCCTGGAAAAAGCCCGGGCTTCGCTCGCCGAGCTCCGCAGCCGCCAGTAGTCGCGCGGGCGGCCTGCGGCGGGGGTGGTTTTGGGGTAGTCTGATGGAGACATCGCACACCCCGGAGCACGGTCATGAGCGTCCACATGGAGCTCTCCCGCATCATCATCAGCGAGATCAACGATCAGCAGGTGGTCTACCTGAAGGAGGTCGAGGGGGATCGCACCTTCCCGATCCTGATCGGCCTCTTCGAGGCCACGAGCATCGATCGCCGCGTGAAGCACCACCAGTCGCCGCGCCCCCTCACCCACGACCTGCTCGTCGCCGCCGTCGAGCTGATGGGGGGTGAGTTTCAGGACGTCGTGATCTCCGAGTTGAAGGAGCACACCTACTTCGCGACGATCCGCGTGCTCAAGGACGGCGAACTGGTGGAGATCGACGCCCGGCCGAGCGACGCGATCGCCGTGGCGGTGACCTGCGAGCCGAACCTCCCGATCTACGTGTCGGAAGAGGTGCTGGAGAACGTCCTGGGGTGAGCGGTTCACCGGCCGGCGAACGCGGCCGGCATGCTGCGGAAGCCCTTGAGCATGGCCACGAGCACGGCCGCCCGCGGCGACAGGATCGTAAGGCCATACATCATCTTGGCCTGCCGCGTGACGGGCGGCGTCCGGACCATCGCCACCACCGGGCTGATCCGGGGGGAGAGCACGCCGAGGGCGGCGAGCCGACCGGCCGGCGTCCGCATGCCGCCGAACTGGAAGATCGACACGGCGTTGCTCAGCCGCGGCGCGATCAGGCCGAGCGGGCTCGCCGTCGGCAGGCCGGGAGCCACGGGCATGCCGGGCACCACCGGCTTGTTGAGGCGGGCGAACAGGCCGCCGCCGGAACGATTGAAAGAGGCCACGCTGCCCTGAGCGGGCCGGGAAAACAGCCCCTTGGCGAGGCAGTCGCCGGCCGACGTCATGAACACCGCGGCCGAGAGGAGCGACCACGCGAGCATCCGAACCATGTGCAGTCTCCAAATGTGGAACGAGCGGGACTGCCGGGACATCCGCCAGCCCATCCCGGCCGGCTCGTGATGCGCCAAGCGGGATGCCGCCAACGCTAATTCGGAGGTACCGGATTGCAAATCCGGGGTTGCGCGTAGGCCCGTTGCTCCGCCGTAGTCCGCATGCTCCGCATGCGGTTCGAGTCTTGAAAGCCGAATCGCCGGCTATTCGTTTCGAGGCTGGCGGACCTGCAGGCAGATAGCCTGGCTCTGCGGTGTTCTGACCGTGGGCCACATGCGGAGCATGTGGACTACGGCGCTATACCCCGAACGCCGTGCGGAGCACCGTGAGCGACTTCTCCCCCTGCTCGGCGGCCACGATCACGTTGAGGCGAACCTCGCTCGTGCTCACGAGGTCGATGTTGATGCCTTCCTCGGCGAGCGGCTTGAAGAGCCGGTCGGCCACGCCCGCATGGCTGCGGATCCCCACTCCCGTGATCGAGAGTTTCGCCACGTGGGGCACGTCGACCACATTCGCCCCGCGGGCGGCGGCGATCGCCTGCGCCGCCTTCGTGGCGGCATCCCGGTGTTCCGCCGGAACGGTGAAGGAAATCTCGGCGTGGCCGTTCCGCGGATGGCTCTGCACGATCATGTCGACGTTGAGACCGGCCTTGCCCAGTTCCGCGAACACCTGGGCCGCCACGCCCGGCGTGTCGGGGAGATCGGTGAACGTGACGAGCGCCTGCGAGGAATCGAGCAGGCAGTCCTCGATGGCAAGATCCTCCATGCCCTCCAGCCGCCGCACCACGTCCAGCGGGCTCGACTTGGTGAGCGGCCCGCCGGCCACGGCCTGGGCGGGCTCGCCGGCGGCGGAGTCGAGCCCGAAGGCCGCGTGCACCGCCCGCACGGCGGCCGGGCCGTCCTTCCGGTCGACGAGCGCGGAGATCTTGATCTCGCTCGTGGTGATCATGTGGACGTTGATCGTCTCGGCGGCCAGGGCCGTGAACATCCGCCCGGCCACGCCTTCCGCGCGGGCCATGCCCACGCCCACCACCGACACCTTGGCCACGTCGTGGTCGTGCGACACGCCCTCGGCACCGATCCGGTTCGCCACCGCCTCGGCCCGCTCGAGCGCCTCCGCGAGGTCGTCCTCGGGCACGGTGAACGAGATGTCGGCCCGGCCCCCCTGCCCCACGTTCTGCACGATCATGTCCACCGCGATGCCGGAGGCGGCCAGTTCGGAGAACAGCGCATGGCTGGAGCCGGGCTGATCGGGAACGTTTTCCAGCGTGATCCGGGCCTCGTCCTTGGCGAGGGCGACGCCGCTGGCGGCCCGGGCCGCGGCCTCGTCGGCGGCGAGGATGAGCGTGCCCGGCACGTCCTTGAAGCTCGACCGCACGAGCACCTTCACGCCGAACTTCTTGGCGAACTCGATCGACCGCGAGTGCATCACGCCGGCGCCCAGGCTCGCCAGTTCCAGCATCTCGTCGTAGCTGATCGACGGGAGCCGCCTGGCCTGGGGAAGCAGGCGTGGATCGGTGGTGTAGACGCCGTCCACGTCGGTGTAGATCTCGCAGCCATCGGCGCCGAGCACGGCGGCGAGCGCCACGGCCGTGGTGTCGGAGCCGCCGCGGCCGAGCGTCGTGATGTTTCCGTTCTGATCGATCCCTTGGAACCCGGCCGCGATCACGATCGCGCCGTCGTCGAGCAGCGAGTTGACATGATCCGTCGAGATCGAGTGGATGCGGGCCTTCGTGTGGGTCGAGTCGGTGCGGATGCCGATCTGGGCGCCGGTGAGGCTCACCGCCTTGTGACCGGCCGCCTGGATCGCCATGGCGAAGAGCGCCACGCTCACCTGCTCTCCGGTGGAGAGGAGCATGTCCATCTCGCGGGCGCTGGGGCGGTCGGTGATCTGCTTGGCGAGGTCGACGAGGATATCGGTCTGGTGGCCCATCGCGCTCACCACCACCACGACCTTGTTGCCGGCTGCATGCCGCGCGATCGCCTTGGCGGCCGCGGCCTTGATCTTCGCCGCATCCGCCACGCTCGTGCCGCCGAACTTTTGAACGACCAGTGCCATCGTCGCCTTCAGCCTCCCAGGAAGGTGCCCATCAGTTTCCAGCCGGGCAGGATCGGGTCGCCAGCCGCTGCGGCCGCGACCTCGTCGTAGGTCCGTTGCCCGGATGCCGCGATGCCCTGGCCCGCCATGACGAACGGGACGGCGCCGCGGGAATGTGTCTTTGTCGAAATGAACGTCGGGTGGTCGGGGCAGACCAGGATCCGGTGGGGACCCTGTGCCTCGAGGTGGGCCGCGATCGGCCCCACGATCGAGGCGTCGATCTCCTCGATCGCCTTCACCTTCGCCGCCGCGTCGCCCTGGTGACTCGCCTCGTCAGGGGCCTCGACATGCACGCACACGAGGTCGCTGCGCGACAGCTCGTCGATCGCATAGCGACCCTTGGCCGCGTAGTCGGTATCGAGGTAGCCGGTGGCTCCGGGCACCTCCAGCCGCTTCCAGCCCGCGAGCGCCGCCAGGCCGCGGAGCAGGTCGACGGCCGTGATCATCGTGCCGCTGCGGCCATATTTCTTCGTGAACGGCTCCAGCGCCGGCGCCCTACCCACGCCCCAGAGCCAGACGTGCGTGGCGGGCCGCCTGCCGGCCGCGATCCGGGCCTGATTCACGGGATGCCCCGCAAGCCAGGTGGCGCTTCGCGACATGATCTCGGCGAGCAGCCGGCTGCCCGTGCCCCGTGGAAAGGCGTCGGCCACCGACTGATCCATGAGGTCGTGCGGCGGCGTGGCCCGAAGCGTGCCGTCGAAGGGGGCGGACGCCGCGGTGCCACGATGGACGAGCAGATTGCGGTAGCTCACGCCCGGGATGAACTGCCAGGCGGCGGCGAGCCCGGGGAAGTCGGCCGCGAGTCCCTCCTGGGCCGCCTGGAGGAGCGCCGTCGCCTCCTCGGTCGAGACATGCCCCGCCGTGAAGTCCTCCATCGTCTGGTTGGCGATCGTCACGAGATTGCAGCGGACAGCCCAGTCGTTAGGGCCCAGTGTGATGCCCTGGGCGGCAGCCTCGAGCGGTGCCCGGCCCGTGAAATAGACGAGCGGGTCGTAGCCCATGAGGCTCATGCACGCCACTTCAGAGCCGGGCGGCAGGGCATCGGGCACATGATTCGTCTCGCCGACGCGGCCGTTGGCGGCGAGGGCATCGAGCGCGGGCGTGCGTGCGGCCTGGAACGGCGTCTTGCCCCCCAGCGAGGCCTGGGGCGCGTCGGCCGCACCGTCGGGGATGATCACGACGTATTTCATGGTGTTCACTCTTCGAGAACGCTCAAGCAGACGCTCGGGCCGGAGACGACGTCGGAGGCATCGATGTGGGCGACGGCCTTTTTCATGGCGTTGGCCCCGCAGGTGTGGGTCATGATGACCAGCGGCACGGCACCGCCGGCCGACTCCGAGGGCTCGTGCTGGATCACCGAGGCGATCGAGATCCGGTGCTCACCGAGAATGCCGGTGATCCGCGACAGCACGCCGGGGCGATCGCTGGCATTCACCCGCAGGAAATGCCGCTCCTGCAGGTCGGCGGCGGCGATCCTGGCCGCGGGGCTCTCGGCGTCGAGCAGGCCCGTGGTCCGAAACGTGATCGCGGCCCGGCCCACGACGGTGTCGATGATGTCGGCCACGACGGCGGAGGCCGTGGGCATCTGGCCCGCGCCCAGCCCGTGGAAGAACATCGGCCCCACGGCGTCACCCACGATGCTCACGGCGTTGTAGGCGCCGCGGGTCTCGGCGAGCGGCGTGCCCATCTTCACGAGCGCGGGCGCCACCTTCATCGCCAGTTCGCCGTCGCTGCGGCTGGCCCGGGCGACGAGCTTGATCCGGTAGCCGAGTTCGGAGGCATGGGTCATCAGCCCTTGATCGATGGCCTCGATTCCGGTCCGCGGAATCTCGGCCCACGGCACCCACACTCCGAAGGCGAGGTGGGCGAGGATCGCCAGCTTCTGCGTGGCGTCGGTGCCGTCCACGTCCATCGCCGGATCAGCCTCGGCATAGCCCTTGGCCTGGGCGAGCGCGAGCACGTCGGCGTAATCGGCGCCCTCTTCCTCCATCGTCGAGAGGATGAAGTTGCTGGTGCCGTTGAGGATGCCGCGGATGCTCTCGATCCGATTGGCGGCGAGGCACTCGCCGATCGCCGCCACGATCGGGATGCCGCCGGCGACCGCCGCCTCGAATGCGATCGACCGGCCTCGCTTCCGTGCCAGCTCGAACAGCTCGGGCCCATGCTCGGCCAGGAGGGCCTTGTTGGCGGTGACGACATCCTTGCCGTTCTCCAGCAGATCCACCATCATCGACCGCGCCGGCTCGAGCCCGCCGACGAGCAGCGCCGCGACGGAGATCTAGGGGTCGCGGGACAGGGTGCGAATGTCGGAGGAGATGCGATCGGCCGCGAGCGCGAGGCCTCGATCCTTGCCAACGTCGCGGCAGACGGCCCGCTCGACGATGATCGGCCGGCCGGCATGCCGGGAAATGTGGTCGGCCGACTCGACGAGCAGCCGCACGACACCCGAGCCGACGGTGCCCAGACCGACCACGCCGACCCGCACTGGTTCTGCCATTTCGCTCACGCTCCTGGTGGATCGACCGATCGTACCGAGCGTAGCTCGTGCCCGGAAGCAGCGAAGGCGACGTGCGGATCGTAGCGATTGTGCGGGCGAGTGGGGATGCGTTGCCGGTTGCGGCCAGTCGCCCCCGTAGTCCACATGCTCCGCATGTGGCCCACGGTCAAAACACCGTGGGACCGTGCTAACTGCTTGCGGGTTCGCCAACCCCCAGCCGAGTAGCCGGTCCATCGGCTTCCGCGCCTCCAACCGCACACGGAGTGCGCGGACTACGGTACGGGCACCGTATGCTGACCCCTTCATGACTTCCACCGCTCCCCAACCCTCGCGTGCCGAACTGCTTGCCCGCCTGGAGGGCGAGCGGACGTTCGATCTCGTCGTGATCGGCGGCGGGGCGACGGGCCTCGGCGTGGCGGTCGATGCGGCCGCCCGCGGCCTGGCGGTGGCCCTGTTCGAGGCCGAGGATTTCGCGAAGGGAACGTCGAGCCGGGCCACGAAGCTCGTGCACGGGGGTGTGCGGTATCTGGCCCAGGGCAACGTGGCGCTCGTCCGCGAGGCGCTGCGTGAGCGGGCCATCCTCCTGGCCAACGCACCGCATCTCGTGCAGCGGCTGCCGTTCGCGATTCCGGCGTATGGCTGGCGCGGTCGGCTCTGGGATCGGTGGTTCTATGCCGCCGGCCTGCGGCTCTACGACGCGCTTGCCGGGCGGGCGAGCCTCGGGCCAACGCGGCTCCTCTCGCGAAATACCATGCTCGACACGCTGCCTGGCCTGCAGGCCGACGGCCTCGTCGGTGGCGTGGAGTATCAGGATGCCCAGTTCGACGATGCGCGGCTGGCTGTAGCGCTCGCCCGCACCGCGATCCGTCAGGGCGGCGTTGCCCTCAACTATTGTCGCGTCGCCGGCTTCGTGACTCGTGACGGCGGCCGGATCGCGGGTGTGGAGGTCGAGGATCGGGAGACGGGGCGCCGATTCGTCGTGCGTGCCGGGTGCGTGGTCAATGCGACGGGCGTATGGGTGGACGACATCCGTCGGCTCGACGACCCGGCCGCAGCAGGCATGGTCAGGCCGAGTCAGGGCGCGCATCTCGTCGTGGAACGCTCCTTCCTAGGGGGCAGCTCCGCCCTGCTGGTGCCGAAGACGGCCGACGGCCGCGTGCTCTTCGCCGTGCCGTGGGAGGGCGCGGTGATTCTTGGCACGACCGACACGCCCCGGGCCGATCGTCCACTCGAGCCGCGGCCCTTGGAGCAGGAAGTCGACTTCATTCTCCGGGAGGCGGGCCGCCTTCTCGCCCGGCGGCCCACGCGGGCCGACGTTCGCTCCGCCTGGGCCGGCCTCCGGCCGCTGGTGCGGCCGCCGCGGGATGACTCCGAGACGAAGCGGATGTCGCGGGAGCACGTGGTCATCGTGTCGCCGCGCGGGCTCGTGACCGTGACCGGGGGCAAGTGGACGACGTATCGGGCGATGGCGGAGGACGTGCTCGCCACGTGCATGGATCGCGGCCTTCTGCCCCCGCGGCCAGCGGGCGTCACGCGGTCACTGCGGCTCGTCGGCGCGGCCGACTCGCCGCCGCGGGCCACGCTCACCGGTGCCGATCGCGAACTCCTGCCGGGGCTCACGGAGGCCATGGTGCGATTCGCCGTGCGGCATGAATATGCCCGCACGGTCGAAGACGTGCTGGCCCGCCGTTCCCGCTGGCTGTTTCGCGACGCGGCCCGGGCCGCCGCGGCTGCCGGCGACGTCGCCGCGATCGTGGCCAAAGAACTCGGCCCCGGCTGCGACGCCTCCGCGTCAGCCCTCGCCTTCGAACGCCTCGCCGCCGCCTACCGCCTCGCGTGATTCATAGAAGCCCCCAGGCGGAAGCCGGGGGATCCCGACGCGGAAGCGTCGGCAGCGTCGATGTGGGTACACCCCGTTTCGTGTATTTGGGGTACAACCTCGGTCAGTTCGCTCACCCCGGAGCCACCGCCTGTGGACGCCACCGCCCGCGACTTCTTGATCCGCCTCCTCGAGACGCCGAGCCCGTCGGGCTACGAGCAGCCGATCCAAAAAGTCGTCCGCGACTACCTGTCGGCCTGTGCCGACACGATCACGACCGACTCCCACGGCAACGTGATCGGCGGGAAGAACGTCGCCGCGCCGACGCGGATGATGCTCGCCGGCCACTGCGACCAGATCGGGCTGATCGTGCAATACGTGGATGGCGACGGCTTCATCTCCGTGCAGCCGATCGGCGGCTGGGATCCCATCCAACTCGTCGGGGCCCGCGTGATGATCTGGACCGCCTCCGGACCGGTGCCGGGCGTGATGTCGCGGAAGCCGATTCATCTGCTCACCGACGAGGAGCGGAAGCAGGTGCCAAAGATGAAGGACCTCTGGATCGACATCGGCGCGAAGGACAAGGCCGACTGCGAGGCCGTGGTGCGTGTGGGAGATCCCGTGACGCTGGAGCTGAAGGTGCAGGAGCTGCGAAACGATCGGGCCTGCTCCGTCGCGATGGACGACAAGGTCGGGCTGTGGGTCGTGCTCGAGGCGTTTCGGCGGGCGGCCGCCGCAGGGCCCCTGCCCTGCGCGCTCTACGTCGTCAGCACCGTGCAGGAGGAGATCGGGCTGCGGGGAGCCCAGACGAGCTGCCATGCCATCGACCCCCAGGTCGCGATCGCCGTCGACGTCACCCACGCCACCGATTGCCCCACGATCGACAAGAAGTCGGAGGGGGATGTGGCCCTCGGCAAGGGACCGGTGGTCTATCGCGGACCGAACATGAATCCCCACGTGGTGGACCGGCTCCTGGCGGCGGCCCAGGCCAGGCAGATTCCCGTGCAACTGGGGGCCAGCGGCCGGGCGGTGCCCAACGACGCGAACGTGCTGCAGACGACCCGGTCGGGCGTGGCCACCGGGCTCGTGAGCGTTGCCAACCGCTATATGCACTCGGCCGTCGAGATGATCAGCCTCGACGACGCCGACCGCGCCGCCGACCTGCTCGCCGCCTTCTGTCGGGGACTCGAAGGCACGATTTCCTGGGCACCGTAAAAAATCGGACAGCCCTGTCAATGGCACTGCCGACGTTCAGGGCTGTGATCGGGTTGTGCCTCGCCCCCTGGCTCGCGGCCGTGACCCATGCGGCGGAGCCGATTCGCGTGGTCGTGCGGGACGAGCGGCAGCCGACAGTCCGTGACTCGCAATCACAAGCTCAGGCCCGCCGTCACTTCGCTCGCAATCGGGAACGTCCCGCTCCCACGATACGTCGCGGATTGCATGGGCGAAGCTGATGGCTCGGGTGGGGGAGGAGTTTCCACTTGCGTGCACCATCTGCGGCGGCGACATCCGGCTTCAGTGAAACGGGGCGAGGAGCGGAATCGACTGCCTTCCGTTCCTGCGGTACACGAGGAAGTCGCGGTCGAGCGTCAGCACGCAGCACTCGGGGGTGATCTCGCTCATCCGCACCAGGCACACGTCGGCGAGTGTGGCAGGCAGGTCACTGTATTTGCGCAGCAATCGCCGGAGCGCTGCGATCTCACTGCGCACGTCGAAGTCGCAGATCAGTTCGCCGCGTTCGACCAGTGCCAGAATCAGGTCCGGATCGAGACCGCCTCGCTTCAGTACAAACAGGGCCTCGGTAAGAACCGGCTGGCAGCTGATCAGAGGGTCGGTCAGGTCCCGAAATCGGTCCCGCACCCAGCCGTGAAACTCGGAGTCGCGGTCGAAGTAGGCCACGAGTGGCCCGGTGTCAGCGAGGATGCGACTCACTCGCCGAAGCCCTGCAGATGATCGCGATTGGTCGCCAGGTCGTTGCGCCCGCTCGCGCCGACGCCGCACAGGTCACGGGTGCGATCGTAGAGACTGGTCGTGGCAGTGGCCTTCCGCAAATGGACGCCGACCGCCTCGCGGATGAGGTCCGAAATGGAACGACCCGAGTGCTTGGCCTCGCGCTCCAGCCGCTGTTTCACGTCGGCCGGAAGTTTGATCGTGAGGTTGACCATACCCGGAATGTATTCCTTTCTGCGCAAAAAGCAAGACCATTCCGTAGTCGAGGGATCTATCGGGCGGTCCCGCGTCCCACGAAACCGTTTCCAGCCCTGCCAAAACGGCACGGCGTGCAAGGCAGCGCGGCGTCGGCTCTTCGTGGCAACTCGCACTTTTCCGGTTCATTCCGCGGCGAGAGCCGGAAACCGCCAACGCGGCACGCGGGTTGCTTTCCCTTGGGCCGTCCTCCCTGAGGACTGCCAAAACAGTTCGATCACACCGCCGTCCCCGGTGGTGTCCACAGTGCGAAGGAGTTTCTCGTGGCAAAACAGATGGTGTTCGAGGAAGATGCCCGTCAGCCGCTGCTTGCCGGCGTTTCCAAGCTCGCCCGCGCGGTGAAGAGCACGCTCGGCCCCCGCGGCCGCAACGCGGTGCTCGACAAGGGCTGGGGCTCCCCCAAGGTCACGAAGGACGGCGTGACCGTCGCCGAAGACATCGAGCTCGAAGACCCCTACGAGAATCTGGGCGCCCAGCTCGTCAAGGAGGCCGCCAGCAAGACCAACGCCGTGGCCGGTGACGGCACGACGACGGCCACCGTGCTCGCCGAGGCGATCTTCCGCGAGGGGATCAAGATGCTCGCCGCCGGTGCCGACGCCATGGCCCTTTCCCGTGGCATCACCAAGGCCGTCGAGGCGGTGGGCAAGGGCGTGCTGGCGATGGCCACGCCGATCAACGAGAAGAACAAGAAGGAGCTGATGCAGATCGCCACGATCGCTGGCAACAACGACCCGACGATCGGCAACGTGCTCTCCGAGGCCTTTCTGAAGGTGGGCAAGGACGGCGTGATCACCGTCGAGGAGGGCAAGCAGGCCGAGACGACGGTGGACGTGGTCGAGGGCATGCAGTTCGACCGCGGCTTCCTCTCGCCTCACTTCGTCACGAATGCCGAGTCACAGGTCTGCGAGCTCGAAAACCCCTACATTCTCGTGTTCGAGGAGAAGATCTCGAGCGCCAAGAATCTCGTGCCGCTGCTCGAGGCGATCAGCAAGAGCGGCAAGCCGCTGGTGATCATCGCCGAGGACGTCGAGGGCGAGGCCCTGGCGACGCTCGTGGTCAACAAGCTCCGCGGCATCGTGCAGTCGGTGGCCGTCAAGGCTCCCGGCTACGGCGACCGCCGCAAGGCGATGCTCGGCGACATCGCCGTGCTCACCGGCGGCCAGGCGATCTTCAAGGATCTCGGCATCGCCCTCGACGCGGTGAAGCTGACCGATCTCGGCCGGGCGAAGAAGGTGATCATCGAGGCGGAGAACACCACGATCGTCAGCGGTGCCGGCGCCAAGGCCGCCATCGACGGCCGGGTGGCGCAGATCCGCGACGAGATCGGGAAGACCACGAGCGACTACGACCGCGAGAAGCTCCAGGAGCGGCTCGCGAAGCTCGCCGGCGGCGTGGCCCAGATCAACGTCGGGGCCGCGACCGAGACGGAGATGAAGGAGCGGAAGGCCCTCATCGACGACGCGAAGAGCGCCGTGCAGGCGGCCCTCGCGGAAGGCATCGTGCCCGGCGGTGGCGTGGCCCTGCTCCGCAGTGAGAAGGCGCTCGAGAAGCTCGGCCTCGAAGGGGACGAGAAGCTCGGCGCCGCCATCGTGAAGAACGCCCTCCGGTATCCGCTCGAGGCGATCGCCGCCAATGCCGGCGTGGACGGCTCGGTGGTGGTGAACCGCGTGCGGCAGATGAAGGGCAAGAACGACGGCTACGACGCCGACAAGGGAGAGTATTGCGACCTCGTGAGCGCGGGCGTCATCGACCCGGCGAAGGTGGTTCGCACGGCCCTCCAAAACGCGGCCAGCGTGGCGTCGCTCCTGCTGACGACCGACTCCCTGATCACCGAGATTCCGAAGGCCGAGGAAGAGGCCGGCGGCGATCACCACGACCATCACGGGATGGGCGGCGGCATGGGTGGCATGGGCGGGATGGGTGGCATGGGCGGCATGCCGGGCATGATGTGAGCCCGGGGGCGTCCGTTTCATCGCGCCGTTACTCGATCTGATCCAATCCATTTCCTTTTTCGGAGAACACGACTCATGGCAGCCAAGAACCTGAAGATCCGTCCGCTCGACGACCGTGTGGTGGTGGAGCCCGTCGAGGCCGAAGAGCGGACCGCCGGCGGCATCGTCCTGCCCGACTCGGCCAAGGAGAAGCCACAGCGTGGCCACGTGGTGGCCGTCGGTGCCGGCAAACTCCTCGAGAACGGCCAGCGGGCCACGCTCTCGGTCGCCGTCGGTGACGAGGTGATCTACGGCAAGTACTCGGGCAGCGACATCGAGGTCGACGGCCACGACGTGAAGATCCTTCGCGAGACCGACATCCTCGCGAAGGTTCTCTCCTGATCCCCGTTCCCGTTCATTCCAGTTCCTGATTCACCAACGCCTCATCGAGGAGATCGATCCGTGCCCAAGCAACTGATGTTCGACGACTCCGCCCGCGCCAAGCTGCTCAAGGGCGTGGAAAAACTCGCCGGCGCCGTGGCCGTCACCATGGGGCCGACGGGCCGCAACGTCATCATCGACAAGTCCTACGGCGGGCCGACCGTGACCAAGGACGGCGTGACGGTGAGCAAGGAGGTGGATCTCGAGGATGCGTTCGAGAACATGGGCGCCAAGCTCGTGAACGAGGTCGCCTCGAAGACTTCCGATCTGGCCGGCGACGGCACGACCACGGCGACGGTGCTGGCCCGGGCGATCTTCCGCGAGGGCACGCGGAACGTGGCCGCCGGCTCGAACCCCACGGCCGTCCGTCGCGGGATCGAGAAGGGCGTGGCCGCCGCCGTTCAGCGGCTGAGGGAGATGGCCCGCACGGTGTCGCGGCCGGAGGAGATCGCGCAGGTTGGGGCCATCAGTGCCAACAACGACCGCGCGATCGGCGATCTCCTGGCCGAAGCCCTGCAGAAGGTGGGCAAGGACGGTGTGATCACCGTCGAAGAGGGGAAGACAACCGAGACGACGGTGCGGTTCGTCGACGGCATGCAGTTCGACAAGGGCTTCGTGTCCCCCTACTTCATGAACCGGCCCGCCGAGATGGAGTGCCAACTCGACGACGCCCTGATCCTGATTCACGAGAAGAAGATCTCGAACCTCCGCGATCTGCGGCCGTTGCTCGAGAAGGCGGCTCAGTCGGGCAAGCCGCTGCTGATCATCGCCGAGGACGTCGACGGCGACGCGCTCACCGCGCTGGTCGTCAACAAGCTTCGCGGCGTGCTCAACGTGTGTGCGTCGAAGGCTCCCGGCTTCGGCGACCGGCGCAAGGCGATGCTCGGCGATATCGCCACGCTCACCGGCGGGACGCTGATCAGCGAGGACCTCGGCCTCAAGCTCGAGAATCTCGACCTCTCGCATCTCGGCAAAGCCAAGAGCGTCACCGTCGACAAGAACGATACGACCATCGTGCAGGGTGCCGGCAAGCAGGCCGAGGTGCAGGCCCGGGTGCAGCAACTCCGTCAGCAGATCGAGAACACCGAGAGCGAGTACGACCGTGAGAAGCTTCAGGAGCGGCTCGCGAAGCTCACTGGCGGCGTGGCGATCGTGTCCGTGGGTGCCGGCACCGAGGCCGAGATGAAGCAGAAGAAGGCTCGCGTCGAGGACGCGCTTCATGCCACCCGCGCCGCGGTCGAGGAGGGCATCGTTCCCGGCGGCGGCGTGGCCCTGCTTCGCTGCCGCGAGGCGGTGGAGAAGGCCCGGTCGCAGGCCAAGGGCGACGAGAAGATCGGCGTCGACATCATCCTGCACGCCCTCGAGGCCCCGATTAGGCAGATCGCCGAGAATGGCGGCATCGACGGGGCCGTCGTGGCCGACGAGGTTTCCCAGAAGGACATCACCATCGGCTACGACGCCAACAAGGGCGAGTACGTCGACATGCTCAAGGCGGGGATCATCGATCCGGTGAAGGTGGTGCGGGTTGCACTCACCAACGCCGCGAGCATCTCGGGGCTGCTGCTCACGACCGAGGCGCTCGTGACGAACCTCGACAAGGATGAGGCCAAGAAGCGGAAGATCGAGGGATCGGTGCGGTGACCTGCTCCCCGCGGAGCGGTCACGTGCGGCTCGAGCGGGTGTCGTCGCATGGCTGACCAGCGGGACTACTACGAGGTGCTGGGGCTGGAGCGGCGGGCGACGGCCGCCCAGATCACCGAGGCGTACCGCAAGCTTGCCGTCCGCTTCCACCCCGACAAGAACCCCGGCGACGCCGAGGCCGCCACGCGGTTCAAGGAGGCTGCACGCGCCTTCGAGGTTCTCTCGGATGCGGATCTGAGGGCACGGTACGACCGC
>JBJTIE010000119.1:0-4047 GCA_046094845.1 Planctomycetaceae bacterium
GATTCCGGTGCTCGGCAGCTACGCGAAGACCTGGCCGCTCGATTGCCCGAAGTCGGAGAAGATCGTCCGCGGCCAGGCCGACTATCTGGCGCGCACGAAGGCCAACGGCATGGGGCTCGGCGTGCTCTTCCTGCTCTCGACCGGCGCGGTGCTGAAGAGCGGGAAGTCCTTGTAGAACGCGCTCTGAAAGCTGGACGACGTGACGTCGGCGGCGTCGGCGGATGCCGTCAGGGCCAGCCCGACGACGAGCCATCTGATCGAGGAGAAACGGCGCGGGGGCATGGTCTTTCTCCGTGCGAGCGACCCGATCTTCCGGGATGATACCCGCTGGTCGGCGGCGGAGTGCAGATTACCAATCTGCACCTACGGGGGGAATGCGTTCAACCCTGTAGCCGCGGAGTGGTACTCTGCGCGGTGGCGGCGGTGTGCAGATTACCAATCTGCACCTACGGGGGCGGGGCGGCTTCGTAGGTGATGCGGAACCGGCCGGCCTTCATCGCGGCGAGCGGCTCCCGGCCCTTGTCGCCAGCCCAGTCCATGATGTGCGTGCGGATCGCCCATACGAGCTGCGTCGTTCCGTCCTGCCGATGATCGACCGCAGGCGGGCCCATCATGCCGAGCTTCACGTCACCCCACACCCAGGTAGTCACCGGCGGCCAATCGTCGGATTGCTCGAACTTGGCGACCGGCCGCGGCAGCGTGAACCGCAAGAGGTAGAACCGATCCACGTCCATGCCATAGATCCCCGGTTTCTCACCCCAATACTGCGGGTAGGTCAGGCGCCAATGGCTGCACCATGTCGGATCGACCTCCGGCGTGAACAGTGTGGCGGGGATGTTCACCTTGAGTTCCGCGACGGTGTCGGACACCGGGGTCACCACATGGCTCGCCGGTGCGATCGTCGGCGCTGCCGGCACGTGGATCCGCAGGGCGGGGTCGCCCAAGAGAATCCAGTTCCAGCGCTCGTCTGCGAAGTCGTTCCAGGTCATCGTGTCCACGCCCGCCATGTAGCAGCGGCCGAGTGGCTCCCCCGCGAGCAGGGCGTTCACGGCAGCTGACAGCCGCATCTTGCCCGACCCGGTCTCGCTGCGGGTTGATCCCAGGAAGGCCACCGCCCCGAGCTTGAACAAGTGGGTGACGATCAGTTTGCCCGCTCCCTGGTCGGCGTTCTTCCAGCCCGTGGCCTCGTCGTGCGATTCGTCGATCGTCTCGAAATCGATGGCGGCCGTGGCGCAGCCGTGCGAGCCGATGAAGGCGGGGGCGAGGACGTTCGTGGACGCCAGCTCGAAGGCACCGCCCAGCGTGTGGTGCGACGAGTGGTCGTTGTGCGCGATGATGGCGGCCTCCACAGGCTGCGCGGGGCCGAGCCTGCCGATCAGGCTCGAGGATCCAAAACCGTAATTGCCCGCCAGCGCGTGCTGGTACGCGGCGTTCCATTGCCCGCCCACGTCCACCATCGCCTTTTCCCAGACGCCGTCGAAGAGCTGCTCGTAGGTCGAGATCCGGCTGGTCAGCAGGCTGGCGTCGAAGACGTCCGCGGCCATCACCCGGCCGATGGCGATATCTGGAAACGGATCGTCATCGACGTTCGCGTAGTCGAGGTCGGCCGGTGCGCCGTAATATTGGCCGGACTGCTCGTTCGGGCCACGGTAGGCGAGCGGAATGCTGGTCGCGTTGCCCACCAGAGCGAGATACTCGGGGTGCCGGCCGAGCGTGCGATAGAGTTCCTGGAGCTCGGCCTGGATCGTGGGGTGGCCCCCGTAGTGAAACAGTTCGGCGGAGTTGGGCACCGGCTCATAGCTCGTGATCGGCACCACGATGCCGGTCCGCCGAGCGGCGATGAAGGGCGCGGTCAGGGACAGCTTCGCGCCGGAGACGAGGCCCGTGTCGCGAGGATTCGTCGCGGCGACATAATCGACCGTGATCTTCTTGCCGGCAAGGCACTCGACGATCTCCTTGGGGCCGGCGACCGTACGGGTGGCCAGCGTCGGATTCGAGCCGGCGGGGCCGACGTGGATCACTTCCGTGGCCCCGAGCCGCTCGATGGCCTGCCGCACGAGTCCCGTCTTCGCGGGGTGGTGGTAGATGAGCGGCGCGTCGAGGGCCGACGCGAGCGCCGCGGCCTGCAGCACGTGAGGGTAGGTGTCTGTGTCGATCGCATTGGACACCACCACCACCGTCGCCGATGACTTCCAGTGGGCCTCGGCCAGGGCCACCGACAGTTCGAGCGGGCTCGCCGCCTCGATGGCGGAGGTCGCGAGGCCCGGGACCGTGGCGGTGAAGTTGACGGTGTCGATGTGCGCCGGTCGGTAGCGACGCAGGTAGTCCTGCAGATAGACGTCTTCGGCGAGAGCGGTGTCGTCGGCGATGCAGAGGATCGCGGGCACGCCGGCGTTGGCGTGTTTCGAGGCGGGAATCAGCGTCAGGTAGTCGTAGTCGGCGGCCGTGAGGCCGGTGGTCGCGGTCTTGACGATGAACAGCCGGAAGTCGCCGCCGTCGGTGGTGGTGACGGTGTAATCTCGGGTGGTGGTGCCATCCTGGGCCGTGACGACGTAGTGCACCGGTTCGGAACGTCGCAGCGGCGGCGTGGGGGGCGTGCAGGTGGCGCCGGCAGACAGCGTGAGCACCGGCCGGAGGGCCGCGAGTTCCGCATCCGTCGTGCCCGTCGGCACGCTCACCACCACGCTGCCCGTGCTGCCGCTCGTGGTGCGGATGACCGCACGGCTCGCGGGGAGACCGATATCGATGGTCTCGAGAGCGCAGGCAGTGCTCGGTGGCGTGACGACGGTCGTGACGGTGTAGACGTTCGTCGCCGTGCCGTCGGTGACGGTGTAGGTGGTCGGCCCCGCGCCGAAGTTTGGCTGCGGCACCGTTGGGCCCGCGGGCCTGCACGCGCCGGACGAAAGCGTGAAGGCGGGGACGAGCTTCGCCAACTGTTCCGCCGTGGTGCCATACGGCAGGGTCCAGGTGATGGTGGCCTGCCCCCGCTCCGGCCGGCCGATGACGGCGCTGCTTCCGGCGACGTTGGTGCCGAAGGTGAGCATCATTGCCGCCGGGGCGTCCTGCACCTTGCGATTGGCAAGTGCCGAGAGGTGAAACGTGCCGCCGCCGAAGGGGGTGATCTCGATCACCGCGGAGCCGGAGGAGTCGGCGACGAACGTGCAGGCAATCCGCACGCCCTTCCCCTCGCCGTTGAGGTTTTGGTCCAGGGCGGCCCGTGCGTCGCCGATGGCGAAGATCTGGCTGCGGGTCGTGGGGGGGGCGTCGAACCCGTAGGCGAACAGGCTGGTCTCGTAGGTCGCTGCCGGCGTGAGGTTCGTGAGGGTCACGGTGCCCGGGCTGCCGCCGTAGATGAAGTCGCTCGCCAACGACGCCCCCGCGCCGGCGACGCTGCATCGGCCGTCGGGCTGATACCGTTCGACGACTCCCTCGATGGTGAAGTTGGGCCCGGCGAGGGCGTCGGCCTGGAAATCGACCCCGTTCACGGTCACGGCGCTACCGCCGCAATTGACGGCCACGGTGTAGTGGCCGCCCGGGACGATCCCCGAATCGGCGTCGCCGGTCCACGCATGACAGGTCCACGTTCCCGCCGCGACGCCGGTCGAGCAGGTCAACGCGGCCACGGACAGGGCGACGAGAAAATGACAACGGACGAGGGGTGTCACGGGCAACCTCAAGCGAGTTCGGTGGCGGTGTGCAGATTACCAATCTGCACCTACGGGGGGCGGGGCGTTCGGGCTTGTAGCCGTAGAGTGGTACTCTGCGCGGTGGCGGTGTGCAGATTACCAATCTGCACCTACGGGTGGCGGGGCGTTCGGGCTTGTAGCCGTAGAGTGGTACTCTGCGCGATGCGGCCGCACACAGGCCGAGATTCTGGTTCAGCGGGCGGTCGTGGCGGCCCGCGTGGCGATGAACTCCTGAAGGCTCACGAGCTCCGGCGTTGCGGAGGCGTTTTCGATCGCCTCCACTTGCGGCCCCCAGCGCCGGCGGATCATCTCCAAATTCTTGAGCCGGGGCAGCACCTCCTTGGCGTGCACGCCGTAGCGG
>JBJTIE010000120.1:0-5786 GCA_046094845.1 Planctomycetaceae bacterium
CGAGCCCGCAGCGATGCCCTCGAGCGAGCCCGGCGAATCGATCACCGCGGGCCATTGGCCGTCGGCCTGGGCGATGTTGCCCACGCCCACCACGCGGTAGCCGATCGACAGGCTCCAGCGATCGGTGATGTCCCAGGCGACGCCCGTATCGACCGAGCCGAGCCAGGAGAAGACGCCGAGCGTCGAATGCACGTTCACCGGATCGCCGCCGGCGAACATGGCGTCGGTGCCGCTCGGATCGACGAGCGACGTGGTGTTGGTGATCGCGTTGCCGCCGATCATGAACTTCGGCACGATCGCCAGCCGCACCCGCGGCATGAACATCCAATCGAACTTGGCCCCGACCTGGGCGCCGTAGATGGTGTTGTTCGTCGCCACCCCGAGCTGCAGGCTGTCGAGGTTGGGCAGGCTCGACGCCGTGGCGAGCGTGAGCGTGTCGCCCACCTGGAAGAAGCGGAAGCCCGCCAGCCACATCAGGCTCACCGAGCGATCGCGGGGCAGAAACTCGGGCCGCTCCCAGAGCGAATAGACCCAGTTGATCTCGATGTCGTTCACCACGTCGGAGCGGCTGATCCACTGGCCCGACGCATCCTGGAGCCAGGCCCCGGCCGACGTGCCGCTCACGGTCACGCCCGGCGCCTGCGGGATCGCCATGATCGCAGGCGGGTCGGCCGTGAGCGACGCGGAGGAGCCGACGTTGTAGAGCCCCCAATAGATCATCTCGACGGCGTGGTGCTGCCGCGGGCCGAACCAGCGGCCGACATGGAAGTCCACTCCTCCCGACCAGGTGGCCGAGGCGTCGCTCGTGAAGAGCTGCCGGCCATCGAGCGGCTCCATCGTGGCGGCGCCCGAGGGCAGCGTGCGGGTCATCACGAGGCCGCTTGCCCCGGCGAACCACCGCGGCCAGTCGGGCAGCATCTCGGGCACCACGCTGCCGGGCATGCCGGCGAGGCCGGGCCCCGCGAACGGCTCGGCCACATACATCGGCGGTGGCTCGCCCACGGTGGGCAACGCCTCCTGGGCGTGGAGCAGGCCGGCGAACAGCGTCGCCCAGAGCACCGCGCAGCAAGCGGCGACGCGGCGTGCAGCGGCGGCAATGAGGAAAGGACCCGCGAACATGCGGGCACAGTCGAGAAACCGCCGCTGACCGTCAAGCCCGCTTCGCCATCCAAACCCGAGATACACTATGTCAGCTACGGTCGATCTGTACCGCCGTCCCGGCACACCAAAGCGGGTAGGCAAGGGGGTCGGTGCAAGCTCGAGGAGCATTTGGACCGAGTCTTCGAGGTCCCGCGACGCGACTTGCACCGCCCCCGAGCCGGCGCACGTCAACCGGATCCAGTCAACCAGCCGTGGAAACCCGTGGAAACGCCCAACGGCCGTTCCCACGATGGCACGTCGGGCAATCTGCGAAACATGCGGCGACTCCGAAACGGTCAGCGACGACAACAGCCAGCCCCCGCGGAGCCGGCTGTCACGATCTCGACGCGGGCCGACGTGCTCACATGGCTCGATGGGCGGGTCGATTTCGAACGCTCGCCGCAGCCCGGGAGCGGCACGAGCGTGTTCGGCCTGACCCGCATGCGGCGGCTGCTGGCCGCCCTCGACATGCCGCACCTGCGGTATCCCGCCGTGCACGTGGCGGGCACGAAGGGCAAGGGCTCCACCGTCGCGATGCTTGCCGACATCCTCGCCGAGTCGGGGCACCGGGTGGGCCGCTACATGTCGCCCCACGTGCATACGGTCGAGGAGCGGATCTGCGTGGACGGACGGCCGATCTCGGCGGCCGATCTCGTGGCTGCGTTTCGGGTCGTGATTCCCGCCGTGGAGGTGCTCGATCACGCGGCGGCGCGCCGGGGTGGCCGGCGGCCCACCTGGTTCGAGGTGGTGACAGCCGCCGCGTTCGTCCACTTCGCCCATGCCGGTGTCGATATCGCCGTGCTGGAGACGGGGCTCGGCGGCCGACTCGATGCGACGAACGTCGCCAACACCATCCTCTCCGTGATCACGAGCATCAGTCTCGATCACATGGCAATCCTGGGGCCGACGATCAGCCGCATCGCGCGAGAAAAAGCCGGCATCATCAAGCCTGGCACGCCGGTGATCTCCGCCGCGCTGCACCCGGATGCCCGCCGGGTGATCGCCGCCACGGCACGGCGGCGGCGGGCACCGCTCCAGCAGCTTGGCCGGGACTTTCAGGCCACGGCCGTCGAGGCTGCCCGAGGCGATCCGCTCGCCGGCGGCGTGGTCGAGGTGACGACGACCGGCGGCCGTAACACGCCGCGACGGTATCGGCATGCCATGCCCGGCCGGCATCAGGCCGAGAACGCGGCGGTCGCCGTCATGGCGGCCCGCCGTCTCGATGGCCTCGGCCTTCGCGTGCCCGAGGCGGCGGTCGTCCGCGGGCTCGCCTCGGCCCGGCTGCCGGCCAGGATCGAGCGGCTGTCCAGTTCGCCGCTCATCGTCATCGACGCGGCCCACAACGTGGCGTCGATGGAGTCGCTCCTCGACACGCTCGCCCCCGTGCTCACCGCGCGGCGGCCGCGGGTGCTCGTGTTCGCCGCCAGCAACGACAAGCAGATCGAGGAGATGCTCGCGGTCGCCACCGGCCGGTTCGACCACGTGGTGCTCACCCGCTATTCGACGAACCGGCGCGGGGCGACGCTCGAGCGGCTGCTGGCCGCGGCCAAGGCGGCCGGCCTGCCGCGGCCGCTCACGACGGCGACACCGGCCACGGCCGTGCGGCGCGCGAAGTCACTCGCCGGCCGCGACGGTCTCGTCTGCATCGCTGGCAGTTTCTTTCTCGCCGCCGAGCTGCGTCGGGGCGACTGACGCGCAGGCGATCGCGTCGAGCGCCACGGCGAGCACCTCGTCCATCGACCGGCTGGCCATGCTCGCCGCGGAGGACGCCGGGTGCCCGGGAACGGCCACGGCATCCCGTTGCCGTCGCCAGCGCCGCAGACGTTCGAGGCTCGCGGCCGGGGGGGCGATCTCGGCGCCGCGATCTGGCACCACGCCCCAGGTCGCATCGTCGCGATCATCAGGCCGGCGGTGGATGGCAGCACCCCGGGGACGCACGTACTCGGCCGTCGTCAGCTTGAGCAGACCGTCGCCGCCACCGAGCGGCACCACCGACTGAACGGTGCCCTTGCCAAACGTGCGGCTGCCGACGATCGCGGCCCGGCCGTGATCCTGCAGGCAGGCCGCCACGATCTCGGCGGCGCTCGCCGTGAGGCCGTCGATGAGCACGACCATGGGGACGCCGGCGTACATCTCCCCGGCCGTCGCCTCACGCGGGTCGAGTGGCGGCTGCTCCGCCCTCTCACGCCGGCCACGAGTCGCCACGATCACGCCGCTCTGTAGGAACCGGTCGCACACCGAGACCGCCGCCGAGAGCAGGCCCCCCGGGTTGCCGCGGAGGTCGAGCACGATGCCGCGGAGCGACGGCTCCGTCGCGAGGCTCGCCAGCGCCGCATCGATTTCACCCGCCGTGCGTTCGCCGAAGCCCGTGATTCGCAGGAGCCCCACGTCGGGCTCGTCCTCGATGCGAAAGCTCCATGTGCCGTCCGGGCGACGGCGATCCCCGAGCACCGTCTCTGTCGTGACGAGGGCCCGCTCCAGCCTCGCGTCGCGGGTCGCCGTGTCCGTCTCCTCACGCACCGTCGGATCGTGGGTGCCCCGGGCGGCGGCGATCCGCAGCGTCACTGGTGTGCCGATCGGGCCACGGAGCAGGCCGACGATCCGGGCGAGCGGCACCCCCTGGGTCGGCTGGCCGTCGATAGCGATGATCCGGTCGCCGGCCACGATGCCGGCCTGCCACGCGGGCCCTGACACGACCGGTGACGACACGACCAATTCGCCCGTGGCCTCGTCCTGCACGAGTTCGAGGCCGACGCCGCCGAACTGCTGATCGAGCAACGCCTCGAAGCCGTTCTGCTCGGCCCGGGGGATATAGGCCGAGTGTTCGTCGAGCTGTCCGACCACCCCTTGGATCGCGGCCTCGAAGAGCTGCCGCGCCGCCACCGGCTCAAGCGCCGACCGGGAAATGATCGCGAGCACCTCGTTGATCCGGCTGCCGGGCAGGTCGCGGTGCCTGGCCGCCCAGGTGGCGACCCCGGCGAGCAGGCAGCCGATCAGAATGAAGAGGTTGCGGAGAGGCATGCGGGGGATTGGCAATCAGTGAACGGTCGCCACCATGAGATCATGGCCGACAGGATGAACCTCGGCGGAGAACGCATGGCCCTTGGGCACCACCGTGACGCCCGCGGGCGAGATGGCCAGCCCACGGGCTATATCCTGCACCGGATCCACGCCGATGGAAACCCCGGCCGGCACCCGCACGCCCTTGTCGATGATCGCCCGCCGCACGACGGCATGGCGACCGATGTCGACCCCCTCGAACACGATGCTCTCCTCCACCCTGGCGAAGCTGTTGACGCGGACACCCGGGCCGATGATCGACCGGTGCACGCGGCCGCCGGAAACGATCGCTCCCGGACAGACGAGGCTGTCGGTCGCCTCGCCGCGGCGGGCGTCGGCTCCCTCGCCGGCGAACACGAACTTCGGCGGCGGGTAGGCCGGGTGATGGGTGCGGATCGGCCACTGCTCGTCGTAGAGATTGAGCTGGGGATCGACCGCCACGAGATCCATGTTGGCCTCGTGATACGCGTCGATCGTGCCCACGTCGCGCCAGTAGGCGTCGCGCTTGCGATTCTCGTCGCGAAACGGAAACGCCTGCACGCCGTGCGTGTGGATCGCCTTGGGGAGGATGTCGTGCCCGAAGTCGTGCCGGCTTCCGCCGTCGTCGGCGTCGAGCCGCAGCTGTTCGAGGAGGAAGTCGGCCGAGAAGCAGTAGATGCCCATCGACGCCAGCGCCAGGTGGGGTGCGGCGGGCAGCGGCGGCGGGTCGGCCACCTTCTCGTGGAACTCCCGCACCCGGCCGGCCGCGTCGACGGCCATCGTGCCGAACTCGACCGCGGCCTCCCGCGGCACCGGCAGGGCGCCGACGGTAACGTCGGCCCCGCTCTCCTCGTGGGCGTCGATCAGCGACTGGTAGTTCATCTTGTAAATGTGGTCGCCGGCGAGGACGACGACCAGCCGGGGCGCCGCCATCTCCAGGGAGTAGATGTTCTGGTAGACCGCGTCGGCCGTGCCCTGGTACCAGTGCTCGTCGACCCGCTGCTGCGGCGGCAGCACGTCGAGGAACTCACCGAGCTCGCGGCAGAAGAACCGGTGCCAGCCGAGGTTGAGGTGCCGGTCGAGGCTGCTGGCCTTGTATTGCGTGAGCAGGAGGATCCGCCGCAGACCGCTGTTGAGACAGTTGGAAAGCGAGAAGTCGACGATCCGGTAGATGCCCCCGAACGGCACCGCCGGCTTCGCCCGGTCGCGGGTCAGCGGATCGAGCCGCGCTCCCTTGCCGCCGGCGAGCACGACGGCGACGACGTCCCGAACCCGGCCCGCATCCACCTCTCGCGATCGCATGGCAGGAAACTCCTCGCGGTTGAACTCGATTCCGCGGCCCTGCGGGGCGACCTCGCCTCCGGCGACGACCCCACGAATATACGCACGGGGGCCCGTGGCCGGCGACGCGCGGACCCCGAGATCCACCGGCCGGGTCGGCCGGAACGCTTGCCCAGTTTCACAGCCGCGGCGGTTTTTCGGGCCCCGGAAGCGGTCTGGCCCCGTCCCCGGCGGGCCGGTACCCTTCCCGCCCCCCTGTCCCCGGAAAGACGGCTCATGGCCACGCGGTCGAAGTCGTCCCGTCGTCACGCCCGGGATTCCGACTC
>JBJTIE010000121.1:0-29057 GCA_046094845.1 Planctomycetaceae bacterium
CTGCCGACGGGTCGGCCAGCGGGCTCGAGTTGCCGGCGGCCGAGAAGATCGCCCAGCCATCCTTTTCGACGACCTGGAGCGGCATTCCCCCCGGCGGCGCCAACTGCCAACCGTCGTCGGTCTTCTCCGCCGGGCCCACGATCCCCGCGAGGGCCGCGAGCAGCTTGCAGAGACCCTTCACGGGCACGTATCCATTCCCGGCGGGCACGCCGTCGGCCGGGGTCACCACGACCCCGGCGGGACGCTCGACGTCCAATCCCGCCAGGCCCTTGAATTGCGTGGCCACCATGATGAACGACTCGGCGAACCCGTCGAGCGCGGGATTCCCCACGAGTGTGCCGATCCAGCGGACCTGCTTCTTGAGATCGGCGTAGCCATCCACGGCCACGACGGCGATCACCTCGGGCTCGGCGGCCGGCGCGGGGGTCGGCGCGATGATCCAGGCGAGCAGCAGGGCGACGAACGGAAAACAGATGACGGCGGCGCGGATCGCTGGCATGGCCTGGCCTCAGGTGAAATGCCTCGCGGCCGGGGTGGCTGCGAGGCCGGTAGTTTATCAGTCCCGGCGGCAAGCCGGTATTCTCGGTGCCACCACCATGCACGAGTCGCCGCCTTCGTTCGAGCCCGTCATCCGCAGCCAGCGGCAGCCACCGGCCCGCCTGCGGATGCAGTCGCTGTTGTTCGTCGTCACCTGCCTCACGACGTTCGCTGCCGGCGCCGTGGGCTGGGAGCCGCTCCTGCTCGGTGTCGATCCGGGAATCACGGAGCGGATCGCGGCGCATTGGCCGCGCGGGCTCGCCTACGCGGCAGCCGTGATGGCGGTGCTCGCCGCCCACGAGGCGGGGCATTTCATCGCGGCACGGATTCACGGCATCCCGGCCACGCTGCCATTCTTCATCCCGGTGCCCATTCTGCTCACCGGCACGATGGGGGCCGTGATCGGCATGGAGGGCTCGCGGGCGAGCCGCCGCCAGCTCTTCGACATCGCGATCGCCGGCCCGCTCGCCGGACTCGTGGTGGCGTTGCCGCTCCTGGCCATCGGCATGCGAACGGGTGAAGTGGCCGCCTCGAATCCGTTCGCCCTCCCGCCGTTGGCCCGGTGGATTCTGGCGGCCGTGCGGCCCGAACTCTCGGCGGCCGGCACCATCGCCCCCAACGCCGCCTTCATGGCGGGCTGGGTGGGCCTGCTCGTGACCGGCTTGAACATGCTGCCCGTGAGCCAACTCGACGGCGGCCACATCTCGGCGGCTCTCTTCGGGCGGCGGGGCAACTGGGTGGCGCGGGGTGTGCTCTTGGCGGCGATCGCGGCGATCGTGGCGCTCGGCGCCTACAACTGGGTGGTGATGGTCGTGGTCGTGGCCCTGCTCGGCGTCGATCACCCGCCGATCCGCGACGATGGCCGGCCCCTCGGGCTGGTCCGCACGGTGCTCGGGCTGCTTTCGTTCCTGATCCCGATCGTCACCTTCATGCCCGAGCCGCTCGCCCTCGGCTGACTGGGCGGCCAGCCGCCCGCCGTGGATAAACGCCGGAAAATGGCCCGAAAATTGCTTCGGGCCGAACCGCGGGGTATGGAAGAACGTAGTTTCATCACCCGTCCGGAGAAACTCGTCATGGTCCGAGATCGCCGTCTTGCCGTCGAAGGCCTCGAATCCCGCCGCGTGATGGCGGGGGTCGTCGCCGTGGCCAGCGATGCCGGGGCGGCGGCGACGTCGCACATTCGGCTGCTCGACGCGGAGACCGGCAGCCAACTGGCTACCACGACGACGCCCGCGTTCGACGCCGGATTCAAGGGGGGCGTGCGGCTGGCACTGGGCGACGTGACCGGCGACGGCGTGGCCGAGGTGATCGCCGCGCCCGGGCCGGGGCACGTGGGCTCGGTGCGGGTGTTTCAGCAGTTCGGCACAGAACTCCGCGAGCTCACGGCCTACCGCACCCGCCCATTCGGGGCGACATATCGAGGTGGCATCGAACTCGCTGCCGGCGATATCGATGGCGACGGGCGTGACGACATCGTGGCAGCGATGTCGAGCGGGAGCGGCCAGGTGAAAGTGTTTTTTGCCGCGGCGGCTGCGGCGGCGCCGCTGGACGGGCCGGCGGCGATCACGATCCAGCCGACCGTCCCCCAGAACTATCGCGGTGGCTCGAGCGTGGCCGTAGCCGACGTGGGCACGTTCACGAATGGGACGCTCACGAGCGGCACGGCTGCCGACGGCAAGGCGGAGGTCGTCGTGGCCAGCGGTGCGGGCATGACGCCCCGGGTGCTCGTGTATGACGTCTCCAACGCCGCATCCCCGCGGGTGGCCGACACGATCGTGCCCGGTGCCTACAAGACGCAATCCGGCATCTCCGTGTCGGCGCACCGGCTCAATGCCGACGCGATCGACGACATCGTCGTCTCGGCGGCCCGCGGCGGCCGGTCGCTGACGCAGGTCTACGACGGCACGGTGGCCGCGGCCGACAATGCGCGGATCGCCGTGTTTTCGGCGCTCGGCGACACGGCGCGGCCCAACGCACCGCTGTTCACGGTGGCCGTCGACACCACCGGCGACGGCCTGGCCGATCGCTTCCTGCAGACGCAAGGCGACGCCGGCGGCGCGGCGGGGATCGCACACGTGTCGCTGGGCGGCGTGCGGCAGGGGGCGGTGTCGTCGCTCGTCGGTCCGCTGCGGATCGCGGCCGCCCGGTATCGTGAGGTGACGACGTCCAGCGGCCTGAAGTACCGACTGCTCACCCAGGGCACGGGCGAGGCCGGCGGGGTCGGCAAGCTGAACACCGTCAACTACACCGGCACCCTGGTCAACGGCACCGTGTTCGACAGTTCACGGCTTCCCGGCCGCACGCCGTTCGTGTTTCGCGGCAACGGCCGGCTGACCAACGCCACGGTCATTCAAGGCGGCTCTGGCTACACGTCGGCTCCGACGGTGACCTTCGCGGCCCCGCCCGTCGGCACCGGTAGCAGGCAGGCCACGGGCGTGGCGGTCCTCGGCACCGGCGCGAACGCGGGCCGCGTGGTGAGCATCACGCTGACCGACGAGGGGGCGGGCTATCTGTTCGAGCCGGCGATCACGTTCTCGCCGGCACCTGATGGGGGTACGACGGCGGCGGCCCGGGTGAGCGTCGATCGTGTCATCGAGGGCTGGAATGAAATCATCGGCCTGATGCGGGTCGGCACGCGGCTGCGGGTCGAAATTCCGCCGGCGCTCGGCTATGGCAACGCATCCCAAGCGAACATTCCGGCCAACTCGACGCTCTTCTTCGACATGGATCTGCTCGCCGTGCAGTGAGCCCGGGGGGCGATCGGCTCACCAGGCCGCTTCGAGGCCGATGCTCGCACCGCCGAGCCAGAGCGTGCTGCCCGCCTGCACGTCGGTCGGCGCCTCGGTGGCGTTGGAGAAGTCGAACTGGTTGGGGGCGAGGGCCACGCCCGTGAGCCAGAACGAGTTGTAGCCCAACCGCAGCGACCAGGTGTCGCCCAGTCGCCGCACGAGGCCGATGCCGGTGTCGAAAATGCCCGCCACACCGCCGTCGCTGCCGCCACCCGGCTCGCGGTAGACCGCGGGGCCGAGCGCATCGACGATGCCATCCTGCGACTGGCTCACGGCGGCATAGGCACAGGCCCCCTTCACCCAGCCCTCGAACGCCCAGGCCTCCCAGGCGAGCCGTCCGCGAACGCCGATCTGGCCGCCGAAGAGGCTCGAGTTGGCCCGCACCGCGTAGAGGCCGTTGCTCGCGGCGGCTGCCGGGTCCATGTCGATCGCAGCCGACTCGGAGAGGCCGGCCCAGCGAAAGCCCGCAATCCAATCGACCGTCCCCACCGCCTTGATCTGCTCCAACTGATACGCCGACATTCGCGGATGCGAGTGGAATTGCTCGGTGAGCAGCAGGTTCGCCTCGGCCATGTTCAGCGTCGAACCGTAGGTGGCCTCGGCGACGGACTGGTTGCGAAAGTTCGTGAGGTCGTTGGCGAGGAGTCCCGCGACCTCGAGATTGTCGGCGCCGGTCGCGAGCCGATCGGCCCACATGCCATACACGCCCACGTAGCCGAGCTCCCAGCCGATCCGGTCGCAGCCGTGGCGGCCGACCATCAGCCGCACGCCCGGCGCGGTGACGAACTGCAGACTCTGGTTGGTGAGTGCGGGCGTGAGCGTGTCGCCGTTGATCACGAAGTCGCGATCGACAGTGGCGTTGTCCCGCTGGCTCGCGAGCGCCTCGACCGTGGCATAGGTCTCGCTGCCGCCGCCGACCGCGGCCCGCGTGTCGGGCCACTGGGCCTGGGCTGCCGAGGCCGCCAGCGCGATGCCCACGGCTGCCGTGATCCTCCGCCACGATCCGCTCGAATGCATCCGCATGCCTCACCCCCTGGCAGCCGCCGGCATCGTCACGGCGGGCACGACCGTCCTGCTGCTCATTTTCGGCAGGGCCGCCCCGACTGATGAGGTTTCTCAGTCAAGGGTGGCGGCGGATCGAGGCGGCGCAAGCCGCGCAAACCCTGCGTGCAGAGAGGCCGGGAGTCGTGGCAAGCGGGGCGAACTGGGGCGAGGCCGGTCGCTCATGGCCTCTGGACCGTGACGGCAATCTCCCCCCCATTGTCGGCCAGTTGGGTCCAGTCGTCGGCGCACCGCAGGAAAAGTTGCCCCGCGGCCGGAGCCGTGAACGTGGCCTTCACGCCGAGCGGGATCGCCGGCGTGAGCGCGAAGTCCTGGAAGACCGCCGCCACGAGGCGGCCATGGCCGTCGCGGTCGCCGTCGGCGCTGCCCGGGGCGGCGGCCGGGGCGAGTTGCCACGTGCCTCGTGCCTCGACGTCATACCGAGTCTGCTGGTCGACGAGGATGCCCGTCGCCTGCCAGCCGGCCGCGGCCTTCACCGTCGCCTTCGCGGTTGCGCCGGCGGCAAGCGGACGAAACTTCGCCTTCCACGGCCAGGCGACGAGATCGACCCGTGCGCCGTTGCCCATGGTTTCCAGGAACTGGTCGTACTCAAACGAGAGCTCCCGGGCCACGGGGCCATACGTCGCCTCGAACGACGCCCCCGGCTTCTCCTCCATCAGCGCGATGGCGAGTGGCCGAAAGCGATCGGCGTAGTTGGGATTGTTGGCGAGCAGATGGCAGAGTGCCCACCGCCAGGCGTAGTCCTGCCAGGTACCGGCGGGCTCGCGGCCGGGCACGGCGATCTCCGTGAGCCGCCGCTTCCGAGGCGTGGTGCGGATGAAGGCCATCACCCCGGGGTCGATCTCGACGGACGTGTCGCCGTCTCGCCAGTAATTGCCCAGTTCGGCCACGCCTTCGGCCAGCCACGTCGGCCCGGTCGAGCCGAAGGTGAGATGGCAGAAGCCATGCACGCACTCGTGCTGGATCACGCCGTGCGAGTCGCAGGAATAGAGCGTGGCCCGCCGCTGGGGGCCGAGTGTGGCGTTGAAGCACACCCCCTCGCCGCGGCGAATCTTTTCGACGCCCATCGGCTCCTCGAGCGAGCCGTCCGGCCAGGCCGCGAGGTCGCGGACGATGAAGCCCTCTACCACGCCAGTGCCTTTGCGGCCGAAGTAGCGCTCGAGGTTGGCGACCATCCGTTCGAGCTTGTCGCGGATCACCGCCCACTCGCGGTCCGACACGTCGGTGAGAAACGCGAAGTGCCGCGACCTCACGAGTCGTGGCTCTTTCGGCGGCTCGGCCGAGAGTCCGCGGTAGGTGTTCTCCAGGGCTGCGTCGCCGCGATCTCGCACGGCGGTCTCGCCATGGTTCTCGATCACGAGGGTTTTGGCGACGAGGTCGCCCGTGTCGAGCTTCGCGGCATCGAGCTGCACGGCCCGCGCGCCGGGCTCCGCATGGCCGAGGTCCCGGCTCGAGAGTTCGGCCCGAGCATCTGCGGTGAGCGTGAGGGCGACGAGCGTCTTGGCCTTGAAGGGTGTGCCGGCGGGGAGTTCGAGGGTGAGCCGCCTGCGGCTCGCGCGGGTCACCGGCGCGGTGACCGTGCAGGCCGCCGCGTCCTTCACCGTGCGCGGTGCCTCCGCGTCCCATGCGACGCCGATCACAGCGCTGGCGGCATCGACGACCGTGAGCGTCGCCATCTCGCCCGTCGCGGCGCCTCGGCTGTTGAGCCGCGTCTGCACTCGCACGATCTGTCCTGGCTCGATTTTCGTTACATCGATCACGCCGATGACCCGCACGTCCGCCGGGAACGCGAGCAGCCGGCCGTCCCGAAGCGCGACGCCCCGCTCGGCGCTCCGCTGCACGAGCACCTCGTGCCGCACACCCGCCTCGTCGCGCACGACGACACGCCCGCCGGCCACCGACTCGACGGTGCCGGTGATCGCCAGCTGTTCGGTGATCTGGATCTGGCCCTGTGCGTCGGGCGCAATGGCCGCACAGGCGAGGGCGATCACGACGCGAATGGTTCGCATGAGCCGCATGTCGGGGCGTCCACCTTGAAACCGCGAGTGGCAGCCCGGTTCGTTGACGATGGGCCGCGACCGATCAACAATCCTAACGCATCGTCGATGCCCGCACGGCCGCCCAGCAAGGAGGATTCCAGGTGAGCAATCAGCCGAATTTCATCGAGAGTGAAGATCCCGAGGTCTGGTCCGCGATCGCCGCCGAACAGGTGCGGCAGCAGGAAGGCCTGGAGATGATCGCCAGCGAGAATTTCACGAGCCCGGCCGTGATGCAGGCCGTGGGCAGCGTGCTCACAAATAAATACGCCGAGGGCTATCCCGGCCATCGCTACTACGGCGGCTGCGAGTTCGTCGACAAGGTGGAAGACCTTGCCCGCGAGCGGCTCAAGGCCGTCTTCGGCGCCGAGCATGTCAACGTGCAGCCTCACTCGGGCAGCCAGGCCAACGCCGCCGTCTACATGACGGCGATCGCGCCGGGCGACACCGTGCTCGCCTTCGACCTGGCCCACGGTGGCCACCTCACGCACGGCATGAAGCTCAACGCCTCGGGCGTGCTCTACCGGTTCGTCCACTACGGCGTCCGCCGCGACGACCATCGGCTCGACTTCGATCAGGTGGCGCGGCTCGCCCGCGAGCACAAGCCGAAGCTGATCGTGGCCGGCGCCAGCGCCTACCCGCGGGAGATCCCCCACGGCACGTTCGCCGAGATCGCCCGCGAGGTCGGCGCGAAGCTGATGGTGGACATGGCGCACTACGCCGGCCTCGTGGCCGCCGGTATCCACGACAACCCGGTGCCCGTCGCCGACTTCGTGACGAGCACCACCCACAAGACGCTCCGCGGCCCCCGTGGCGGCATCGCCATGTGCCGCGCCGCCGACGCCAAGGGCCTCGATCGCTCCGTGTTTCCCGGCCAGCAGGGCGGCCCGCTCATGCACGTGATCGCCGGCAAGGCCGTGGCCTTCGCCGAGGCGCTCAGGCCCGAGTTCAAGACCTACGCGAAGCAGGTGGTGGCCAACGCGAAGGCGCTCGCCGAGGCGCTTGCCGCCGGCGGCGTGAAGCTCGTGAGCGGCGGCACCGACAACCACCTCATGCTCGTGGACGTGACGCCGCTGGGCATCGGCGGCAAGCTCGCCGAGGAGACGCTCGACCGCTGCGGCATCACCTGCAACAAGAACATGATCCCCTACGACGAGCGGAAGCCGATGGATCCCTCCGGCATCCGGCTCGGCACGCCTGCCCTCACGACCCGCGGCATGGGTACCGACGAGATGCAGCGGATCGCCGCCTGGATTCTGCGGGCGCTCAAGAGCCCGGGCGACGCCGCCGTGGTGGAGACGACCCGCCGCGAGGTGGCGGAACTCGCAGAGCAGTTCCCCGTGCCGGCCGCAAAGCTCGAGGAGGCGGTCGCGGGCTGAGCCCGCCCGCGACCTCGCGGGTACCGGCTGCCCCGTGTCGTGGTACCATTCTCAAGGAATCCCTCCTCGTACCAGCCACCGAGGTTACCGACATGCGAATCGAAGTGCAGCGCGAAGAGGATCAGCGTTGGCTTGCGGAGGTGCTCGACCTGCCGGGCGTAATGGCTTACGGTGAAACCCGCAATCAGGCCGTGGCAAAAGCGGAAGCCCTTGCCCTCCGAGTGATTGCCGACCGCATCGATCATGGTGAGTCGATTCCAGAGCTTGATGATCTCTTCGTGGTGTCTGCGTGAGTGGCTGGCCAGCGGCGAAAGCTCGCCGCGTCTTGGCCGCGTTGCTGCGGATCGGCTGGTCGGTCAAGCGGCAGGCTGGCGGGTCACATCGGGTATTGTCGAGACCCGACTGGCCCGATTACGTGTTCGCGTTCCATGATGGGGAGGAGATTGGCCCTCGAATGCTCGTTCGCATCGCAAGACGGACGGGCCTGTCGCAAAACGATCTTTGACGTGCCCTCGTCCGCGTAATGGATGCGCACAGCGGTGAAATCCGGCGTACCATAGCGGTCATGGAGAAGTCATCCGGATCGTCTGAGTCCACGGTCGTGCGGATCGGGCTCGTGCAGTCGGCCTGCACTCCGTCGCGCGAGCACAACATCGCGCAGGCTGTCGCCGGCATCGCCGAGGCGGCGGCGGGGGGCGCGGAGGTCGTCTGCCTCCAGGAACTGTTCGCCGGCGAGTATCCCTGCCAGGCCGAGGACCACGGAAAATTTGCGGAGGCCGAGGCGGTGCCCGGCCCGCTTACCGAGCGGCTCGCGGCGGCCGCGCGGGAGCACGGCGTCGTGCTCGTGGGGAGCGTGTTCGAGCGGCGGGCCCACGGGCTCTTCCACAATACGGCGGTGATCTTCGACGCCGACGGCTCGACGGCCGGCGTCTACCGCAAGATGCACATTCCCGACGACCCGCATTACTACGAGAAGTTCTACTTCACGCCTGGCGACACGGGATTCATGAGCGTGCCGACCAGCCGGCTGGCCGTGGGCCCGCTCGTGTGCTGGGACCAGTGGTATCCCGAGGCGGCCCGGCTCACGGCGCTGGCTGGGGCCGAGGCGATCTTCTATCCCACGGCGATCGGCTGGCTCGACGGCGAGGAGTCGCTGCACCGCGAGCAGTATGAGTCGTGGGACACGATGCTCCGCAGCCACGCGATCGCCAACGGCGTGTTCGTCGTGGCGGTGAACCGCACCGGCCGCGAGGGACCGCTGCGGTTCTGGGGCGCGAGCGTGGTCTACGCGCCGAACGGCGAGTGCATCGTGAGGGCGGGGCACGAGACGGCCGAGACGATCGTCTGCGAGTGCGACCTGGCACGGATCGAATGGTCGCGGACCCGCTGGCCGTTCTTCCGCGACCGGCGGATCGACGCCTATGGAAATCTCCTCGAGCGCTGGGGTGGCTGACATGTCGCCCGCCGAACTCGGCTACCGGCTGCCTGCGGAGTGGGAGCGCCAGGCGGCTGTCTGGCTGGCCTGGCCGCATCGCCGGGCCACGTGGCTCGGCGACTTTGCGGTGATCCCGCGGGTGTTCGCGGCTGTTGCGCGGCTGCTCTCGCTTCATGAGCCGGTGCGGATCGTGGCGGCAGGTGAGCCGCTTGCCGAAGCCCGCCGCCATCTCGACGGCACGCAGAACATCGCCTTCGCGGAGATCGCCACCAACGACTCCTGGCTGCGGGACACGGGGCCGGTGTTCGTCGTGCGGGATATCGACGCGCGGGGCGATGCCCCCCGCCGCGCGGCCGTGTGCTGGAACTGGAACGCCTGGGGGGGCAAGTATCCACCCTGGGATGCCGACGCCCGCGTGGCCCGCGCAATCGCCGACCGCCTCGACATGCCGGTGTTCAGTCCCGGCATCGTGCTCGAAGGAGGCGCGGTCGAGACCGACGGCGCCGGCACGCTGCTCGTCAACGAGCGGTGCGTGGTGGACGAGCGGCGAAACCCGGGGCTCGACCGCGGGGCGATCGAACGGGTGCTCCGCGACTTCCTCGGCGTGACGACGGTGCTCTGGGTCGGGGGCGAACTCGCCGGAGACGACACCGACGGCCACATCGACCAGCTCGCACGATTCGTGGCCCCCGGCCGCGTGGTCGCCGCACGCCAGTCCGATCCGCTCGATCCCAACCACGGCCCGCTCGAGGCCAACCTCGATCGCCTGCGGTCGCTGCACGATGCGGCCGGCCGTCGGCTGGACGTGATCCCGATCGACGTTCCGGCCCGGTTCGCCTTCGAGGGCACACAGCTGCCTGCGAGCCATCTGAACTACCTCGTGGCGAATGGCGTGGTGGCCGTGCCCGTGTTCGGCGGGCCGACCGACGAGCCGGCCCTGCGGAGGCTCGAGGGCCTGTTTCCGGGGCGGCGGATCGCCCCGGTGGACTGTCGCGAGCTCGTTCGTGGCCGCGGCGCCCTGCATTGCATCACGCGGGACGAGCCGGCGTGACGATTGCCCTTGCCCGCGCGGGGGGCGGTCGGTGACGATTCGGCGGTCCGACCGCCTCTTTGCAGGAGATCACCATGGCGCAACTCGCCGATGCAGTGCAGGGCTTCGTGTCACTTCTGGCGCGGCTGATGATCGCGGCGATCTTTCTCGCCAGCGCCATCGGCAACAAGATTCCACAGTTCGCGGAGACCGCCGCCTACATGGCGTCGGAGGGAGTGCCCAATCCCAAGTTCGCACTCTTCGGGGCGATCGGCCTGCTGCTCATCGGCGGCGTATCGGTGATCCTCGGCGCCTGGACGCGATTCGGAGCGATCTTCCTGCTCGTCTTCCTGGCGCTCGCCACCTACTACTTCCACGACTTCTGGAAGTTCGCTGACGCCGGCCAGCGGCAGCTGCAGACGATCCAGTTCATGAAAAACCTCGCCATCGGCGGCGGCCTGCTCTCGCTCGTCGCCTTCGGCGGCGGGCCCTGGAGCGTCGATGGCTGGATCAACTCCCGCCGCGAAGAGGCGGAGTCGGCCCCGGCCAAGCCGCGGGTGACGGCGAAGGTGCCCCAGGGCTGACGACCGACGCAATCTGAATCCCTCCAGGCAGAAGAGGCAACGGTCCACATGGTCTTTCCCGTCGGCGACGATAATTCCGATCGGCGCACATTCCCGTTCGTCACGATCGCGCTCTTGATCGCGAACGTGTTCGTGTTCGTGGTGCTCCAGGGCATGGGGAGCAACGACGCCTTCACGATGGCCTACGTGCAGGTGCCGGCCGAGATCATCTCGGGCCGCGACATCGTCACGGAGCCGTCGGTGCGGACGATGCACACGCCGCAGGGGGACTTCCAGGTGCCAGACCCGGGCCTGCGGCCGACGCCAATTCCGCCGTGGCTCACGCTGTTCACGGCGATCGTCATGCACGGCAGCATCATGCACCTCGCCGGCAACATGTGGTTCCTGTGGATCTTCGGCGACAATATCGAAGACGACATGGGCCATGTGAAGTACCTGCTCTTCTACCTGGCCACCGGCGTGATTGCGTCGCTGGCCTTCGTGGCGCTCAATAGTTCGGGCGAGGCGGCACTCACGCCCTGCCTCGGCGCCTCGGGCGCGATCTCCGGAGTGCTCGGCGCCTATCTCGTGCTCCATCCCAAGCGACGGGTGAGCGTGCTCTTGATGCGGATGATGGTGGACGTGCCGGGCTATGTGGCCGTGGGCATCTGGTTTTTATTCCAGATCGCCAGTGGCCTCTTCGACGCGGGCAACGGTGGCGGTGGGGGCGTGGCCTACTCGGCCCACGTGGCCGGCTTCGTGGCGGGCATGATCCTCGCCAAACCGATGAGCATGCAGGCTGTCCGCGAGGAGGCCGACCCGCTCGTCGTGCTCCGCCGCCGGATCCCCTGACGCCGCCCCGTAGTCCGCACACTTCGTGTGCGGCCCACGGTCCGAATACCGCAGGCCCGTCTATTCCTCAGCGGGGCGACATCCTGTGGCGGGAGTTCGGGGTTGCCCACGCCCCGTCGCCGGACGCTCGCTTCGGACATCCTGTCCGTCGCTCGCTCGATGCTGACTGCGCTTCGGCATCCTGCCTACGCTGGTCAGTAAACGCCGGCTCCTGGGGCATGGGCAACCCCTCACGGCGTATTAGCTATGCATCAGCTCGCATTGTTGTCCGCTTGCGCCGTAGTCCGCACACTCCGTGTGCGGCCCACGGTTCGAACACCGCAGGCCGTTCGACAGCCTACGATGATGGAAACCCTGTCTGTGCGCACGATCTTCTCGGCACATGAACACGCTTCTCCTGCACTTCCTGCTGCTCGCGGCGGTCGTGGCCGCAGCGGGCACGGCGCTCGCGCGGGCGGCCGATGCGATTGCCGACGCCACCGGCCTCGGTCGGCTGCTCGTGGGCAGCGTGCTCCTGGCGGCGGCCACGTCGCTGCCTGAACTCACTGTCGACGTGGCGGCCGTACGAGCCGGGCATGCCGATCTTGCGGCGGGGGATCTCCTCGGCAGCAGCCTCATGAACCTACTCATTCTCGCGGGCATCGATCTGTGCCGCCGCAATGGCCGGAAGATGCTCTCGCGCGAGGCGGCGTCGCATGCGCTTTCGGCCACGCTCGCGATCGCGGTCACTGGGCTGGCGGGCTGCGCGATTCTCACGGCCGGCAAACTGCCCGCCGTGAGCTTCTTCGGCATCGGCGGCTGGTCGTGGGCGATCCTCGTCGCCTACCTGCTCGGCGCACGGATGCTGTTCATCGATCAGCGGATCTCGGCCCGGCTTGCCGCGGAGGAGATGCCGGAGCGGGGCGGGACAATCTGGAAGCCGGCGACCGTGTTCCTCGCGGCAGCTGGGGTGCTCGTGGCGGCCGGGCCGCGGCTGGCGGCGACGGCGGCCGAGCTTGCCGACCGCTCCGGCCTCGGGGGTACGTTCGTCGGCACGACGCTGGTGGCCGTCACCACGTCGCTGCCGGAGCTGGTAGCGTCGCTGGCAGCCGTGCGCCTCGGTGCCGTCGATCTCGCGATCGGCAACGCGTTTGGAAGCAATGCCTTCAATATGATCCTGTTCGTGCCGCTCGACGCGGCCTTCCCGGGCAGCCTGTTCGAGGCGGTGTCGCCCGCCCATGCCGTCACGGCGTTCGCGGTGATCGTGGCCACGGCGATCGCCGTCCTTGGGCAGCTCTATCATGCTGAGCGGCGGCTGCCGGTCGTCGAACCCGATGCCCTGCTCATGATCCTGGTCATCGGCGGCGCCTTCGCCCTCGTGTTTCGGCTGTCTTCATGATGCCCGCACAAGCCGAGCCCGGTTCCCGCGTCGCCACCGATCCGGTGGTCTGGCACGCCATTCCGCTGGCCGATGTCGCCGGCCGCCTCGCCACTGACCCAGACCGTGGCCTGACGAGTACCGAGGCCGCCCGACGGCGGGTGGAGCATGGTGACAACGCGCTTCGGGAGAAGCCGCCGGAGGCGTGGTGGTGGAAGCTGCTGCGGCAGTTTCGCGAGCTGGTGATCTGGATCCTGCTGGCGGCGGCGGTGATCGCCGCGGCGATGGGCGACTGGGCCGACACGGCAGCGATCGTGGCCATCGTGCTCGTGAATGCGATCATCGGCTTCTTGCAGGAGGAGCGAGCCCTGCGAGCGCTTGCGTCGCTCCAGCGGATGTCGGCGCCGCTGGCCCGGGTCGTGAGGGACGGCGAGCCACGGCAGGTGCCTGCCCGCGAGGTCGTGCCAGGCGATCGGATCGAACTGGAGGCCGGCGATGCCGTGCCTGCCGATGCCCGGCTCGTCGAGGCGTTTGGGCTGCGGGTTCAGGAGGCGGCACTCACCGGGGAGAGCGAACCCGTGGAGAAGGAGCCGGCTGGACCGCTCGCGGTCGCCACGCCTCTCGGTGATCGGCGGTCGATCGTGCACGCGGGCACGGTCGTGGCCGCGGGCCGTGCCGCAGCGATGGTGGTTGCCACCGGGATGACCACGGAGCTTGGTCGGATTGCGAGCCTCTTGGAGCGGGCCGAGCCCGAGACGACGCCGCTGCAGCGGCGGCTGGCGGAGCTGGGCCGGCTGTTGATCGTGATCTGCCTGGCCGTCGTGGCGGTGATCTTCGCGCTGGAACTCATACGCGGCGGCCGAGTGACCGATGTGCTCCTGCGGGCGGTGAGTCTCGCGGTGGCGGCCGTGCCGGAAGGGCTGCCGGCAGTGGTCACCGTGGTGCTGGCGATCGGCCTCCAGCGGATGGTGGCCCGTAACGCGCTCGTGCGTCGGCTGCCCAGCGTGGAGACGCTCGGCAGCGTGACGGTGATCTGCACCGACAAGACCGGCACGCTCACCCGCAACGAGATGACGGTGCGGGAAATCGTGACGGCAGGCGGCCGCTACGAGGTGACCGGCGGCGGGTATGTGCCGCAGGGGGAGTTTTTCGCTGCTGCCGCGGGCTCGGGCAGACAGTCCGTCGTGGCCGAGACCCAGCCCGACCTGTGGCGGTTGCTCGTGATCGGCGGCCGCTGCGGCAACGCCTCGGTGCAGCCCGAGAGCGGTGGCGGCTGGCGGGCGATCGGCGATCCCACCGAGGCGGCGCTCGTCGTGGCGGCGGTCAAAGGGGGCGTGGATGTCGGCGATCCCGCCGAGCCCGTGATCTTCGAGCTGCCGTTCGACTCCGATCGCAAGCGAATGAGCGTCGTCGTGCAGCGGCTGCATGGTGGCCGCGTCCTCGAAACAAAGGGGGCCACCGAGGCGGTGCTGCCGCGATGCACTGCCGAGCTCCGCGATGGCGCGGTCGTGCCGCTCACCGCCGACCGCCGGCAGGCGATCCTCAACGCCGCGACGGTCATGGCCGATCGCGCGCTGCGGGTGCTCTCGCTGGCCTGTCGCGACCTGGCTCCCCACGAACCGCTCGATGACACCGCGGATGACCGCGAGCGGGACCTCGTGCACGTGGGTCTCGCCGGCATGATCGATCCGCCCCGCGACGAGGCCCGCGCCGCGGTCGCCACCTGCCGCTCCGCCGGGATCCGGCCCGTCATGATCACGGGGGATCATCCGGCGACGGCCCTGGCAATCGGCCGGGAGCTCGGACTGGCCGATGGCACCGGCCGCGCCGTGACTGGCGCCGAGCTCGACACGCTCTCGGCCGACGAACTGGCCGCCGCCGTGGACACGATCTCCGTGTATGCCCGCGTGACGGCCGAGCACAAGCTCCGGGTGGTGAAGGCCTGGAAGCAGCGCGGCCAGGTGGTGGCGATGACGGGCGACGGGGTCAATGACGCACCGGCGGTGAAGGCCGCCGACATCGGCATTGCGATGGGACTCACCGGTACCGACGTCACGAAGGAGGCCTCCGACATGGTGCTCACCGACGACAACTTCGCGTCGATCGTGACCGCGGTGGAGGAGGGCCGCGGCATCTACGACAACGTCCAGAAGTTCATTCACTACCTGCTCTCGTGCAACGCCGGCGAGGTGCTGCTCATGCTCGTGGCGGCCTTGGCCGGCTGGCCGGCGCCGCTGGCGGCCATTCAGATCCTGTGGCTCAATCTCGTGACTGACGGCCTGCCCGCGCTCGCCCTGGGGCTCGAGCCTCCCGAGCGCGACATCATGGACCGGCTGCCACGGCCCCCGCAGGAGCCGGTGATCACGCGGCAGCGCGGGCTCGTGATGCTCGCCCACGGCGGCCTCGTCGCCGCGGTGACACTCGCCGCCTTCTGGCTCACCTGGCGAGGATCGTCCGACTCGGCCGTGCTCGAGCGGGCCCAGACCACGACGTTCTGTGTGGCCGCGTTCGCCCAGTTGTTCTTTGCGATCGGCTGCCGGAGCGACCGCTACACAGCCTTCGGGCTCGGCTTCTTCCGCAACCCGGCGCTACTCGCAGCGATCGCTATCTCCGCGCTTCTTCAGGTGGCCGTGGTCGCGCTTCCCGTGGCCCGGCCGGTGTTCGCCGTACGGAGCGAGCTCGGCACCGGCTGGCCGCTCGTGATCGGCCTTGCGCTCGTGCCCGTCACCGTGATCGAGGCAGGCAAGTGGCTGTGCCACTTCAGTCGGCGAAGAGGCTGACGGGAGTGAACCGCTCGACGTCGAAGAGGCCGCTCGGGCCCAGCTTCACCGTCGGGATCACGAGCAGGGCCATGAAGGCGAGCGTCATGTATGGCGCAGCGAGTGGTGAGCCGAGCGCCTTCGCAAACTGGTCGAGCTCCGCGTAGGCCGCGGCCACCTCGAGGCCGGGCCGATCCGACATCAGGCCCGCGATCGGCAGCGACAGCAAGTGATGCCCATGCGGGCCGACTGCCGCCAGGCCGCCATGAGCCTCGATCACGAGGTTCACCGCCTGCGCGAGTGCCTCGTCGCTCGTGCCGACGGCCACGATATTGTGGGAGTCGTGGGCCACGCTCGAGGCGATCGCACCTTGCCGCAGGCCGAAGTTCCGCACAAAGGCCACGGCGGGAGGCCGGCCGTCGTAGCGATCTACGACCGCGATCTTGAGCGTGTCGGTGGCGGGATCAGCGGCGAGGCTATTGGCGACGACGTGGGCCGGCGCGATCACGCAGCCCGTCACAAGCTGGCCGTCGCGGGCCTCGATCACGCGGAGCGGGCGGCCCGCGTCGGCGGCCGTGGCCGGGATCGCGAACTCGGCGGCGGTCTTCGGTCGGGCCGCGAAGCGATTGGGCGTGGCCGATGTGAGCCGCGGCCAGGTCGAGGAGCCGTCGGCCGCGGCGATCGCACCGTCGAGGATCACGCTTCTGATCCGCAGGCTCTCGAGATCATTCACCTCGATGAAGTCGGCCGAGTCGCCGAGCTGGAGCAGCCCAACGTCGAGGCCGTAGTGCCGTACGGGATTCACGCTCGCCGCCTGAAGCACGTTAAAGAGGTCACTGCCCCGGGCCAGCGCCCGTCGCACGAGCCGGTCGATGTGGCCCGTGGCGAGCAGGTCGGGGTGGAGGTCGTCGCTGCAGAGCATGCAGCGGTCGGGATGCGAGTCGATGAGTGGAGCGAGGGCGTCGAAGTTGCGGGCGGCCGAGCCCTCGCGGATCAGGATCCGCATTCCCAGCCGTAGTTTCTCCAGCGCCTCCGCGAGCGTGACGCACTCGTGATCGGTCGAGATGCCGGCGGCGACGTAGGCCGCGAGCGCCGGGCCGGAGAGCCCGGGGGCGTGACCGTCGATCGGCTTGCCGCGGGCCTTGGCCGCCGCGAGCTTCGCGAGCACCTCGGCGTCGCCCGCCACCACGCCCGGATAGTTCATCACTTCCGAGAGATAGCCGATGTCACGACGGTCGAGCAGCGTGGCGACGCCCGCGGCATCGAGCGTCGCTCCCGCGTGATCGAAGGGCGTGGCCGGCACGCACGACGGGGCGCCGAAGCAAAAGTGAAAGGGGCTCCGCCGGGCGTCGTCGAGCATGAACTCGACGCCGGGAATGCCGAGCACGTTGGCGATCTCGTGGGGATCCGACACCGTCGCCACGGTGCCGTGGGCCACGGCGAGTCGGGCGAACTCCGAGGGGGGCAGGAGCGAGCTTTCCACGTGCACGTGGGCATCGACGAACCCGGGCAGGAGCCAGGTGTCGTGCTCGATCGAGTCCCAGGAGATGCCTGCGATCCGGCCACTCGAGATCGTGAGCGTGGCCGGGCGGATTCGCCTGGCCAGCGGATCGACCACATTGCCGGAGAGTCGCCAGAAATCGGGAGTGTCGGCGGCGGGATCGGCCATGCCCGCAGCCTAACGCAAAAACGCCGGGAGCAGCTCGCGGGAGAGCGACCACGGGAATGACGTCCGGCGTGGATTCGCCGCCCACGCCCTCCAGGCGGCGGGATCACCGCCGAGGTCACGGCCGGCAAGCTGTCTCAAACTCCGCATCGCCCGCATTTGAATGGCTGGGTCAGGGTCGTCGAGTGCCCGTGCCAGCACGGCGATCGCTGACTCGTCGCGGATGCTGCCGAGCGCACGCAGGGCCCGCAGCCGCACGGTCAACTCGGCATCGCCGTCGAACCGGGCCGTCAGCAGCCGCACCGCATCGGGACCGCCGCGTGTGGCCCAGGCATCGCAGGCGGCGGCCCGCACCCGTGGGTCGGGGTCGGCGACCGCGCCGGCGCAGATCGCCGCTGCGGAGAGCGTGTCGAATGCCGCAGCCGCCTCCACGATCCGGGATCGCACGAGCGGATCATGCTCGGCCAGGAGCTGGTCGGCGAGCCGCTGGGTGAACTCGGCCTGTCGCGCGGGGGATGCCGCCGCAGCGGCCGTCGCCTCGGCGGAGATGGTCGCGATCCGCCGGGACGCGGCGCCGAGCGCGTCGGCTGGAGGAGCGGTCTCGTCTGGCGGAGCGGTCGGCTGAAGCGGTGATTCCTCGTCGGCGTTCGGTACGACCGATCGCGGCGGCGCCACGGGTGTTGCCGTGCCCGTGGTCGAGACGGCAACCTCGCCGGCATCGGGCCAATGCCGCCACTGTGTCTTGTAGTAGCCGAAGTGCCCAGGGCGGGCGGGGCAGGGGGCGCCCGCCGCACACTGCCGGCACGTCAGCGCATGCTCCCGCTGATGAAGCGGCTTCAGGCCGGAGCAGCCCGCGAGCCAGCCGCAGACGATGGCTGCAGCGCAGGCGTGAAGCATCCGTCGCGGGGCAGGCGGCATGAGTCGGCGCAGCCGTGGATTGGGAGTCGTGATCTGAACCCAGAGTCGGGAAACGGGGCCGGGAAAATAGCTGGCAGGCCGGCCGTGAGCCAGACCACTGCGTCCCGGAAAGCGGGCGAAGAGAGGGAAGCGGGCCGTTTCAGGCCGACTTCCGCCGCCACTGCTCGTTGGCCTGCCGCACGGCCAGCCGGATGAGCGGCCGCTGCACCTCGTGCACCAGCCGATCGACGAGCGTGCGGCGCCGGGGATGGATCACGCTGCCGCCCAGTTGGCCGCCCAGTTCGCGGATCACGACCGGACGGGCGGAAAGCATGCGGGCGCCGTGGAGCCACTGCATCTGCACGTAGCTATCGACCGGCCGATCGAAGGTTTCGCTGGCCGCCAACAGCAGCCGGGCGGCTTCGCGGCCCACGATCTGCATCTGCATGTTGAGGGCGGGCAGGTAGGGCTCGATCACGTGCAGCGGGCCGGTGCCCCAGACTCGCTTGCCACGCTCGCCCCGCTCCCGCATCGGAAACCGCACGAAGTCGCCAGGCTGGATGCCGGCAAGCACCGCGTCGATGAGCGGCAGGAAGTCGGGCGACGAGGCGGCGACGTCGTCTTCGGCAATCAGCCCCGCATCGCAGTCGGAGTCGACGATCGCCTGCCAGGCGCGGCGATGTGACAGAAAGCACGCGGTCTCGCCAGTCGCCAAGGGGAACGGATAGCGGGGCGTGTGCAGGTCGCGGCGGGCGCGTTCCTGAAGGGACACGGCCGCCATTGCCCGGCCATCCACGGCCTCGAGCAGTTCCGCATGCATGGGGAGCATGGCCGCGAACGCCTCCGCCTGACGGCGGCGGTCGGTGGCGCGCTTGAGGTGGATGATGTATCCGCGGCAGGACATACAGGCACCACTTCTGAGACAGAGAGAGCCGGGAGGGTAGCGAATCCGAACCGCCGCCGCACGGCCAAAAAACGGCCGGAAAACAAGGTCGCGCAGCGAATCAGCCGCTGACCGCCGCCCGCCTCGTGAGCAGGAAGCCTGCAGCGACGAGGGCGAGCTGGCTGACCACATAGCCTGCCAGCAGCATCAGCACGCCACTGGTGAAGCCGTAGCTGTGCAGGCCGATCCCGAGTTGGTTGGTGCCGAACCAGCTCCAGGCCGTGATGATGTTGCCGCCGATCGCGAACAGCGAGAAGCCGCGAGGCCCGATCCAACGGTCCCAGCGAGCATGGAGCACGGCCGCGTTCCAGAGCACGATCATGAGCGCCCCGTTCTCCTTGGGATCCCAGCCCCAGAAGCGGCCCCAGCTGTCGTCTGCCCAGAGGCCGCCGAGGACGGTGCCGATGAAGCTGAAGAAGAGCGCGAAGCAGACGACGCCGTAGGTCATGCGATAGAGGCGATCCTGCACCTCCTGTGCGGCCGTGAGCGCAACGGTGCCGTCGCGTCGGGCATAGAGAGACCAGATCCGGTGCATGATGGCGCAGGTGCCGAGCAGGCCGGCGAGGAACGTCGCCCCATAGCCGAGCGTCACGGTCACCACGTGGGTCGAGAGCCAGAACTGCGTGTCGAGCACGGCCTGGAGCACATGCATCGTGTCGCCCGAGTCGAGGCCGTAGGCCACCATCAGCGTGAGGCCGCCGGCCAGCGCGGCCACGAGGTTGCCGATGCCCATGCGGTAGAGCGACTCGAGGCCGAGGCCCGCGAGCACGCAGGCCCAGCCGATGAACACGGCCGACGAATAGAGGTTCACGACCGGTGGCCGGCCCGTGAGCCAGATCCGCGAGGCGAGCGCGAACGTGTGGAGTACGAAGATTCCCACGAGCATCCACGACACGAATCGATTGAGGGGCTTATGCCAGACGAGGAAGCTCGCGAAGCAAAGCACGGTGGCAGCCACGTAGAGCCATTTGGCGAGGTCGGTGGGATTGAACGCGTTGAGCCAGGCCTCATAGGCCGCCTTGCCGGCCGTGTCGGCCACGTCGGGCAGCGGCGTGATCGCTCGGCGATAATCGGCCAGAGCCTTGTTGAAAACGGCGGGCTCGCCGCCGACGGCCGAGAGCAGCTCGGTGAACGGGAGCAGGGCTGGGTTGAGCGCGAATGCAGGCTGGCCCGGGCGGCCTTCGAGCATCCGCCCCATCATGGCCGTGACGACGGCGGGATAGAGGGCCTGCCAGCGGGCATCGGGGCCGGCCGTCGTGGCATCCGCGGTGGCTCGCTCGCGGGGCGGGATCGCAGCGGCGGGATGATTCTGCTCGAGCATCCGCGCCCCCTGCACGAGCTTCTGCACCTGCTCGAGAAACTCGCGCCGGGCCTTGTCGTCGTCGCCGGTGGGGCGGGGCATTGACGGTGCCTGATAGGCGAACCGGATCAGATCGTAGGCCATGAGCTTCTGGCTGATCTCGGCGAGCTTCGTCTGCGTGAACGTCCGCTGCTCCTTGGGTCTCTGCTCGAGGGCCTGCATCTGCTCCCGCAGCTTCGCCCGCCCTGCTTCCAGCTCCACGGCCGCATAGCGATGCCCCTGCCGCCGCTTGAGATCGAAAAAGTCGAGCACTTCCAGCGCGTCGATGCGGAACACGGGGGCTGTATCGACCCACTCGCTGCCGGCCATGTGGGCGAGCAGCCACTGCGCGGCCGAAACCGTGCCGGTGGGAGCACCAGGCACCCGCTTCGCCGTCGGGTCGTCGGCCGCCGGCATCTTGACAGACGTGCGGTTGCCGAGCAGTTGGAGCGTGGTGCGGGCCACGCTATCGAGCGGCTTCACGCGGCCCTCGTGCATCACGGGCAGCGTGCCGACGGAACGCCAGTCGCAGGCGTCGGCGGGCGCAGGCCGTTGCCGCGCGAGCGGCAGCGTGCAGATCGCGACGAGCGCGAGCGCTGCGATGGGGATCGCCCAGCCACGGGCCTGATCGCGGCGCGGGACAGCCGCAGCCCGCAGCCGCTTGGTCCGCTGGCCAGCGGCACCGCGGTGGCGTCGCCCCGTTCGTGGCGATCAGCGAAGCGGAGGAACGTGCCGCCGAAGTGCACGAGCATGCCCCAGAAGGCGAGCACGCATGCGACGTAGGGAATCAGCCAGCCCGCGTTTTCCACGACCTGCAGGCCCGTCATCTCCCCCTCGCGGCCGTTGCCGAGATCGACCTTCGAATACTGGCTCTGATAGAAGGTCTCGCCGCGGTAGCGGACCGGATTATTCATCCAGATCCGGCCCTGCTGTTCGGCCTTCGTGCCCCGATCGGTGAACGTGACGTACGACGAGTAGTCGCGGGGCGTCTCGCTGGCGGAGTAGTCGATCCGCCGCACGTCCGTGAGCGTCACGTCGTAGGGCTTGTATTCGCGGCGGTAGCGGAGCTGCAGCCGCCACGGCGTGCCGGCGACGTCGATGGTGTCGCACTCGTCGGCCGGTGCGCCCATGAAGATCTGGGCCTGGTCGTTGAGGAACTGCGTCACGAGATACGTGCCGAGATCCTTGCCCGACGATTTCTCCGTGAGCTGCACGTAGGCCGAGGCGATGTTGGATTTCGACGACGCGCCCCCTTCGGGCGGCCGCGCGGAGGCGAGGAACCGAGTGCCGATCCCCGTGGTGGCGGGATTCGGCGCCACGGCGCCGACGCGAACCACGTCGGAGTTGGGGAAGTAGTCCACGACGCGGATGTCGAACGGCAGGCCATCGGCCGTGACCGCGGCGCCGCCGGCCCGGGCGGCCAGCAGCCGGCCCGAGATCGCCGTGACGCGGTCGTCGGCGGCATCGCTCGTGTCGATCACGGCGAGCTCCGTTTCGTCGGAACGAAAGGCGACGTTCGTCGTCTGGCCCTCGACGAGCGACATCCGCTCCTCGATCTGCCGGTCGCCAAACGCGAACTGCCCGAACATGAGCAGGCCCACGGCAATGTGGATGAGCACGTTGCCGCCCCGGACTCCGAACACCATCACAAGGCCGGCCAGGAGCACGAGCGACGCCACGCTCGACTGGATGAGCTGCCACATGATCCGCAGGCCCGGCTCGTTCATCCGCCAGTCGGCCCCACCCACGAGCGTGGCAATCGCGAGGCCGCCGACGATCGCCGCCGTCGCGCCGAGCACGCCGCGGACGAGCCGCCGCTCGGCCCGCCAGGCCGCGACGCCGAGGCCGACCGCCAGCAGTGCCGAGCCGGCCTGCACCATCCGCCACACGGTGTCGTAGTCCACCGGAGGCCTGCCCTGTAGGCCGTCGGTGCGGTGGCCGGTGAGGATGACGGCGAGGGTCAGGAGCCCGCCGAGCAGCGACACGAGCGTGCCCCACACGAGCCGCTGTCCGCTGGCGGCGACATGGAAGCGAGTCACCTTCGCAGCGATCAGATTGACCAAGAGCACGAAGCCGATCGTGGCTCCGCCTGGAAATGGAAACCAGTTGGTGAGCGATGAGTCGCCGAAGATCGTGACGGGGAAGAAGTCGGAGAACGGCACCCGAGCCACCCAGCTGTTGAAATACTCCGCCTTCACCTCGGGCAGATTCTTCTCATCCTGCGCGAGTGTGCCCACGAGCAGGAGGAAGATCGCCGCGAGGAACATCACGACGGTGATCTTGAGCGAGCCGAGCGCCCGCAGCAGCTGCCACGCGGCGGGGAGGCTACCGGTTGCCATCACTGCTTCTCCTGCCAACGGATCGACGACACGAACCGGTTGAAGTTGTCTCGCTCGCGGCGGGCGACGGCTGCGTCGCCCTTGTACTTCACGAACAGGGCCGCGGATTCATCGAGCGGAATCATCGCACCGAGGATGGCCTGGCCAGCCTCCGCATCGAGCAGGAGCACGACCGTGGCCTCGGTGCCGCCGACATCGAGCTTTTCCGCGGCGGCGAGCGCAGCCTCCACCGCCTTGTCGCGGGCGGCCACATCGGTCTCGCCGAGCTGGCCCTGCCAGCGTTCCACGTTGCTGCGCAGCGTGCCCGCAGCGGGAATCACTGTGACCTCCCGGCCAGCGGCGGGATCGCCGATCACGAGCGTGGCCAGCCGGAGCCCGCCGCCACCGCGGTCGGTCCAGCCCCCGGGCACGTCGTAGCTGAGCTTCAGCCCGCCGGACTGCGGGCCGGGCTCGGCAGGCCGGGGAGCCACCACGGCCGCAGCCGGCGGTCGGGGAATCGTGTACGAGCGAATGTCACCCGGACGAACGGCGGCATCGTCACCGCATCCGGCGACGAGGACGGCCAGCAGGCACAGCCATCGAGAAGAAGACGTCATCCGGACGGAACAATGCGGGAGGCGAACGAGCACGGCGGGACCTTTCTGCCCAACGCGGACCGCGCGGGGAACTCTGCAAATTCTAGCAGTGTTCGGCACTCCGGGAGGCCACGGTAGGATTTTGACGCGAGATGCATTGGACGAGCGGAGACAGGCCATGGCGGTCGAGTTGGCGACGAGCGAGGTGGGAGCGGGCGAGCCGCTCGTCATCCTCCACGGTCTCTTTGGGTCGAAGCGGAATTGGTCGAGCATCGCAGGCAGGCTGGCTGAGCACCGGCGGGTCATCACCGTGGACATGCGGAACCACGGCGAGAGCCCGTGGGACGAAGTCCACGACTACCCGGCGCTCGCTGACGACGTGGCACGGCTGATCGAGACCGTTGTCGGCGGGCCAGCCACCATGATGGGCCACAGCATGGGGGGCAAGGCGGCGATGCTGCTCGCGCTCGGCCGCCCGGAACTCGTCGAGCGGCTCGTCGTGGTGGACATCGCGCCGGCCCGGTCGCACTCCAGCCCGCTGCTCTTGGTGAAGGCGATGCGGCGGGTGCCGCTCGAGACGCTCTCCCGCCGGGCGGAGGTGGATGCCGTGCTCGCCGAGGTGATTCCCGACCTCGCGGTCCGTGGCTTTCTGGCCCAGAACGTGGTCACCGAGCCGACGGGGCTCCGCTGGTCGGTGAACCTCGACGCCATCGAACGCAACGGCGAGTCGATCGTCGGATTTCCCGACATCCCGCCCGGCGTGACGTTCGGGAAGCCGACTCTTTTCATCGCCGGCGGGCGGTCGGAGTATCTCCGGCCCGAGCACCGCGATGCGATCACGCGGCTGTTTCCGGCGGCGACGATCGAGACGATCGCGAACGCCGGCCACTGGGTGCACGCCGAGACGCCGGGCCCGTTCCTCGACGCGGTGAGCCGCTTCCTCGCCTGAACCGGCCGGACAGACGTCCTACGGCGACGGCCCGAGCGAGTCGAGGAACTCGATCATCCCGGCGACGTCGGCCGGCAGCACGCGTTTCGCATGGCGCGTTGCCGGCGAGACACACGTGTCGCGAATCACGTCGGCATCGATGGCCGCGAGTCCGCGGTAGCGACGGACCGTCACGGGGCCTTGATCGCGGAAGCGATCCGCCAGGGCGGTGAGTTCGTCGTCGGACAGGCCGCGATGCACGCGTCCAGCCGCCGTCACCTCGCCCCACGGGGGCCGCACGAGTTCGACCCGACCGGATTCGATCAGCCGCGGCATCCAGCGGTGGAAGAACATCAGCAGGAGCACGCCGCAGTGGATGCCGTCGGCGTCGGGGTCCATGAGCAGCAGGATGCGGCTGTAGCGGAGTGAATCGCCGCTGTATCCGGGCTCCAGGCCGGTGCCGATCGCGTCGATGAGCGGCCCGAACAACGGGTGTGCCAGCACCGTGTCGCGCGATGCGCGCCGTGCGTTGAGCGGCTTGCCCTGCATCGGCAGCACCGCCTGGAAGCCGGCATCCCGGACTCGCACCACCGACGCTGCTGCCGATTCCCCCTCCACCACGAACAGCTCGGCACCAGTGTCGGCCCCGGCACGCCGGCAATCGTCGAGCCGGGACCGTGCGCCGAACCGCTCTCGTGAAACGCGTGCCATGTCGGAGGTGCGTCAGAGCGCAAAGAACTCCCGGATGCGGCGGAGGAGATCATGCTCCGGCGCTGGCGTGGGATCGCGGGAGATCGCGGTCGTCTGCGCCGCTCTGCGGCCGACGAGGAATCGCTCCAGTTCCTCGGCAAGCCGCGGTTCGGCCTCCAGGCAGGGGCGAAAAATGTCCTTGTCGACCGTGAGTAGTCTCGTCTCGACCAGGGCTGTGACGGTGGCGGACCGGGGCTCGCCTGTCAGCAGCGACATCTCGCCGAAGAACTCACCCGGACCGAGTTCCGCCAGGCGCGAGGTGGCGCCACTATCGTCGGCGACGCTCACCGCCACGCGTCCCCGCTCGATCACGAACATGCTCGTGCCCGGGGCGCCCTGGCGGATGATCGGCTCACCGGCGGCGAAGGTCTGCTCGCGGGCCGAGGCCGCGAGCCGGTGCCGCGCCGTCTCGTCGAGCACGGTGAACAGCCCGACCCGTTGGAGCATCGCATCGCGGCGATCGGCCGCTGCCTCCGGCGGCTCCGAGGCGGGGCTGGGCAGCCTCGACAGCCGCACCTGTTGAGTGGCGACCGGGATCTCGATGCCGTGCCGCGCGAGTGCGAACCAGATGCGGTCGCGGGCCATGCCGTCCACCCGATCCCGCTTGTCGAACTCCGTCGTGAAGAATCGCACCCAGTGCTCGACGCCGCGGTCGGTGAAGGCATTGGTGACGACCGATGGCGAGGGATGATCGAGCACGCCGAAGCTGCCGCGGATCGCCTCGAGGACGACGTCCTGCACCAGCTACGGCGACACGTCATATGGAGTCGTCACGAAGAGCGACCGCCGGGACCACGGGTCGGGCCTGCTGAAGTTGCGGATCGACGCGAGCCCGAGCTGGCCGTTGGGGATCACGACGAACGCCTCGTCGAGCGTGATCACGCGGGTGGCTCGCCAGTTGACCTCGACCACCCGGCCCACATCGGCCGGGTTGGCGTCATACTGGATCCAGTCGCCGAGCTCGACCGGCCGCTCGGCCTGCATCGCCAGGCCGGAGAACACGTTGCCGAGCGTGTCGCGGAGCGCGAAGCCGACCGCGGCGGTCACCACCGCGGAGCCTGCGAACAGGGTGCCCGGCTCGACGCCGGCCTCGCCGAGGATGATTGCCCCGGCTGCCGCGGCCGCGACCCAGCGGAGGACGTCGAGCAGGATCGCCGACGAGGGACGGACGAGCTGCTCCCACACGCTCACCAGCGCAATCAGCACGATCGACTGAAAGAGCGCCGCGAGGACGAAGAACCGGGAGCCGAGGGTGGCCGCTTCCCCGGCGGCTGCTTCCTCGGGGAAGAGCGCCGCGGCCACCAGAGGGAGGATGGCCAGGCCGAGCAGGAGCGTCGGTCCGCGGGCGAGCCAGCGCCGCCCCCGCGGAGCGGTGAGCAGAAACAGCGCGGCCGCCACGACTGCCGCGATCAGGGAACGGGTGGTGTTGCTGTCCCGGATCCCCGAGAGGGCGACGAGCTGTTCGACGAAGGTGGTCGGCTGCATCCGGTGTCTGCCAGCGCTGGCGATGAACCAGCGGTACTATACCGTTTTGGACGCCGCCAATCTGCCATGGAGACGGACGAGATGATCGACGAACTGCTGCAGGGCAACGAGAAATTCCTGGCGGACGAGTTTCGCCCGCATGCCGAGTACTACCACGCCATCGCCGACCGCCAGACGCCGAAGGTGCTCTGGATCGGCTGCTCTGATTCCCGGGTGAGCGAGCATCAGATGACGGGCTCGAAGCCCGGCACGATGTTCGTCCACCGCAACGTCGCCAATATCGTCGCCTTCAACGACGTGAACATCAGCGCCATTCTCGAATACGGCGTCGTGCATCTGAAGGTCGAGGACATCATCGTCTGCGGCCACACCCGCTGTGGCGGCATCGCCGCCATCGAGGACGGCGTCCACGAAAATTACATCGCAGACTGGCTCTGCATCGCGACGGGAGCCAAGGAGGCGGCCGACCGGATCGCCCGCGAACGCAATCTCTCGCGGGAGGAGAAGCTCGCCGTGCTCACGGAGGAGAACGTGAAGCTCCAGATCAAGCACCTGCGCAACCTGGCGCTCATTCGCAACATGCACGCGAAGGGGGAGCGGCCCAGAATCCACGGCTGGCTCTACCGGGTCGAGACCGGGACGATCGACGTGCTGGTGGACGGCCGCGCTCCCCGTACGGCATGAGACGGGCACTTACGGCGTGCGCAGGGCGTACTCTGTCACGACCTGGCCGCCGATCAGATGCTCGCGGATGATGCGGTCGAGTGCCACCTCGTCGCACATGCCGTACCATGTGCCGTCGGGATACACGACCGCGATCGGCCCAGCCGCACATACGCCGAAGCAGCGGCAGCGGGTGGCCATCACGTGGCCACGCCGCGGCACTCCAAGATCCCGCAGCCGCCGCTTGAGATACCGCCAGCTGGCCAGCATCCGCTTCTTGCTGGCGCAGCCGGCTTCGGCCGTGTCGACGCACAAGAAGATGTGCCGCTCGACCGTCGGGATGCCGAGCCGTTCGACGCGTCGTCGGGCCTTCGCCAGCCGCCGCTCGTGTTTGGTCTCACCGCGTGGTTCCATGGATCAAGTGTAGGCCAGACCAAGGCCACAGGGCGTCGTGACACCGCTGCGGTTGGCGGCGGTCTATTTGCCCACCGACTGGGGAGAGCTCGTGCAGGTCCACGACGACCGGGCAATCTTTCAGACATCGCCCGACGAGCTGCTCGTGATCGACATCCACGGCCTCTGACGTGATCCGATGTCACGGTGCAGACGGCCCGCGAGTAGAGCGGTTTCAAGTCTGGTCTGCGCCAACGAGAAAAATCCAGACTTGAGCGTGGATCGGAAGCTCCTCGGCACCTTCACCATCGGGTCGCATCGAGCCCGGCCAGTCCCCGCTGTTGCTCCTCGTGATCCGCTCCGCTTGGCCGACGCTACTCACCGGGTCGCAAGCCAATTTTCGGTTCTCACTCCTGCGACGCGATCGAATTGCTTGGTGTTGTCGGTAATGAGCATGACATCGACGGGCTGGGCGTGGGCGGTGGTCATCAGGTCGTACGGGTCGATCAGCCGGCCGCGGTTCTCGAGGTCCGCCCGAATCGGCGGCCGCGCGGGGTCGAGGGCAGTCCGAACAACCCGAACCGCGCAACTCCCGGAAGAAGCCGCATTCGCTGCGGCAGACGGGAGAGTGGAAAACCAACCGAGTCGGGGCGACAGGACTTGAACCTGTGACCTATTGGCTGGGGGTCAAGGTGTGGAAGGCTCTCAGTGACCTTCAGCCGAATAACTGCTCTACGACCGCGTCGCGCGTGAGCCCGGCATGCTCGGCGACGTCTTTGAGAATGCTGTTGACCGTTCCTGTGCGCAGGGATTCATCGTTCGGCAGCGTGATGTGGTGCTCGCCGCCGTTCTGCGTCGTCAACCGGAGATGCGACCCTTCTGCCGCGTCACCGCATGCCCGAACGATTCGAGAAGCTTGGCCAACTCCGGCCCAGAAACGTCCCGCGGCAGCCGCGGACTCATGGGGCCAGAATCTCGTCGCGCACGATGTGGAGGCGGATCACCTTGGGCACCTGCCCCTCGTCGAAGTGGCACTCCACCGCGGCTCGAATGTTGGCACGCAGTTCTTCCAGCGTGTCGGCCTCGGTGAAGACTGACTCGCCAACCGCGCGAGCCGTAAAGCCCCCTTCGGGAGCCTCCTCGACCACGAACACGACTTCGATCATGGCTCCGGCCACCGGGAGCGCATCAGTGCAGCGGCACCGCCTCGCCATGCCCTCTCATCTGCACCAAAAAAGTCGGGGCGACACGATTCGAACGTGCGACCTCTACGTCCCGAA
>JBJTIE010000122.1:0-10792 GCA_046094845.1 Planctomycetaceae bacterium
GGCCGGGGCCCGTGTTCTCGACCACGTAGCCCGCCGCAGCGGCGTCGGCCGAGATGAAGAGCTCGTCGGAGGTCATCTGGCCGAAGCGGATGAGCGTCGGCGTGGCGACGTCGTGGACACCCACCTTCCCCTCCCCCTGGACGGTGATCCAGCCGCTCGCGCCGGCGTCACGAATCGTGATCCTGGCTCCCGGCGCGAGGGTGAGCTCCGTGGCACTGAACAACTGCCGGCCGCCGACCTCGCCGTAGACGATCCAGCGGTCCTCCGCGCTGGCCGAGGAACGCGCGGCGTCGGGGATCGGCTCGAGGTAGTTGGCCTGCTTGAAGTGGGTGTCGACGTTCTTGTCCCAGTCGAGTTGGCCGATGATGAAGTCGAGGTCGTGGTGCTTCTCCTTCGGCATGTCCTTGACCAGCAGGCTCCACGGCACCGCCCGCCCCTCGACGAGCGATTGGAACATGCCGAACACGTCGCTCCCCCACTGCGGCTCGTAGGTCAGCAGCGATCCCGGCGCGTGGAGGACGCCCGGAGGGATGAGCCAGCCCGTGCCGCGCTTCAGGCGGTAGGCCTTGGCGAGATCGATGATCCCGTTGTCGCCGCGGTTCCAGTTTTCCAGGCACCTCCGCACGTCCTCCTTCGTGGTTCCGGGCTCGAGGCCCATGAAGGTGTAGGGGAAGTGGTTGTCGCAGTTGTTGTACTGCGGTGGGAAGTAGTAACTCTCCGGCTTCCCTTCCTGGCCCACCAGTTTCGCGTCGTCGAACGACTGGTGCATGTGATGCGGGATCGGCCCCATGTTGTCGAAGAACTTCGAGTAGACCGGCCACTTCTTGTAGGTGTCCCAGATCGCCTTGCCGACGAGTTTCGCGGCCCCTTCGCTCACGGCGTCGCGGAGCAGGAACCGCTCGCCGTCGAACACGCACCACGACAGGCCCTCGTCGGCCACGCGGCCTTCGTTCGCCGCTTCCGTCGTGCTGGCGAACCACCGCTCGTCGATGCCGCCGCGGTCGAGGCCGTAGGCGTAGTAGTCGTCGGGGTGGAGGCGCACCCGCTTGCCGGGGTGGAGGAAGCTCCGGGGCACCCACGTGGGCGAGAGCCGGAGGATGCCCTTGCCGGCGTTCATCGCCTTGTCGAGGGCGGTGCCGACATTCTTCGCTGCGGGCAGCGTGGCGGACGTCTTCGTTGCGGTGGCCGTGGCCATGAAAGGAACCCCTGGACATGAGGAGCGGGATGCGAGCCTTGAGTTGTACGAATCCCTGGAAATGCCCGCAAGAAGTGACGGGAAACCGTCGCCCAGGCGGCGGTCAGCAGGCAGCCTCGTCGTCGCGCGTACACTGTCGCGGGTCGATCCCCTGGAACCCTGCCCCCCGGATGTCCGCTCCATGCCCGCGACGACGATCGTCTGGTTTCGCCACGACCTGCGGATCGACGACAACCCGGCGCTCGTCGCCGCGGCCGCCCGCGGGGCCGTGGTGCCGGGGTTCATCTGGGCACCCGACGAGGAGAAGCCGTGGCCTCCGGGGGCCGCGTCACGCTGGTGGCTGCATCAGTCGCTCGAAAAGCTCTCCGCGGCTCTCGAGAAACTCGGGGCGCCTCTCGTCGTGCGGCGCGGGCCGACGCAGGCGGCGCTCGAGGCGCTCGTCAAGGAGACCGGTGCGACCCACGTGGCCTGGAACCGGCGGTACGAGCCGGCCGTCATCGCCCGCGACACGGCGATCAAGAAGAAGCTTGCCGCCGCGGGGCTCGACGTGGAGAGCTTCAACGGCAGCCTGCTCTTCGAACCGCTGCACGTGGCGACGAAGGAAGGCAAGCCGTATCAGGTGTTCACGCCGTTTTGGCGGGCCCTGCTCGGCCGCGACGAGCCGGCAGCGCCGCTGGCCGGCCCGAAGAAGCTTACGGCGGCAGCCGCCGCGGCCAAGAGCCTCACCGTCGCCGATCTCGGCCTTCTGCCGACGATCGACTGGGCGGGCACGATGCGGAAGACATGGACGCCGGGCGAAGCTGGCGGGGCGAAGCGGCTCGCGGTGTTTCTCGCCGACCGCATCGGCGGCTATGGCGCCGAGCGGGACCGACCCGACCACGAGGGCACGAGCAGCCTCTCGCCCCACCTGCACTTCGGCGAAATCTCGCCGCGGCGGGTGTGGCACGCCGTCCGCGAGGCGGCGGGAGGGAAGCCGGCCGCGAAGATCGTAGGGAGCCCGGAGGTGTATCTCCGCGAGCTTGGCTGGCGGGAATTCGCCAACCATCTGCTCTATCACTTTCCGCACACGACCGACGCCCCTCTGCGGGCCGACTACGCCCGTTTTCCCTGGGCGAACGACCCGGTCGGCCTGCGGGCCTGGCAGCGGGGACGCACCGGGTTTCCGATCGTCGATGCCGGGATGCGTCAGCTCTGGGCCACCGGCTGGATGCACAATCGCGTGCGGATGATCGTGGCCAGCTTCCTCGTGAAGGACCTGCGGGTGTCGTGGCTGGAGGGGGCGAGGTGGTTTTGGGACACGCTCGTCGACGCCGACCTCGCCGCCAACACGCTCGGCTGGCAGTGGGCCGCCGGCTGCGGCGCCGATGCGGCGCCCTATTTCCGCATCTTCAATCCGACGAGCCAGGCCGCGAAGTTCGACCCCGACGGCGCGTATGTCCGCGGCTGGGTCGATGTGGCCGCCGCCGACTACCCGGAGGCGATCGTCGATCACGCACAGGCCCGGCTGCGGGCGCTCGAGGCGCTCAAGGCCGTCAGCAAGGGGCGGTGACTACGTCTTCCGCCGCTCGATCTCCCCCTTCGCGGCGCGGACCTTGGCCTTGGCGTTTTCCTGGGCGTCCGGATCCCCGACCTTGTTGGCCGCCTTCTCCGCCTCGGCGATCAGTTTGAGGGCCGCCTTGCGATCGCCGTTTGAGCTGGTGGCATCGGCGACGGCGACCAGTGCATAGGCGCGATTCTCCGCTCCCTCGATGCCCTTGGCGGTGGATGCCGCCTCACCGAGCAGTTCCGTCGCCTTTTCCTTGTCGCCGCTCTGGGCCCGCACGTTGCCGGCGGCCGCGAGCGCTTCGGTTCGGGCCCGCGGGCTCTCTACGTTGCGGGCGCTCTCCTCGAGGGTCGCGACCATATCGCTGGCTTCCTTCGCAAGCCCCGCGTTCACATAGCCCATCGCCACGGCCGCGAGAGCCTGGGCGCGAAAGCGTTCCTCCACGTTGCCGGAGATCGACGTGGCTTCCTTCAGCGAGCGGCGGGCCGCCGCCGCATCGCCGATGCCCCCTTGCCGCACGCCGTAGATGCCGCCGGCCGTGGCGAACAGCGCCGAGCGGCTGATGTCGTCGGGGATCTCGGGCGCCATCTTGATCGCCTGCTTGATGACGTCACGGGCGGCCCCCTTCTCACCGAGTTCCGAGTAGACGGCGGCGATGTCCATGAGCAGCGGGGCCGCGGCCACCGGATTGATCACCCGCGGCGGCTCGTCCGGGACCGCTTCCTCGGGCGGCGGCTCCGGCATCGCGGCGGGCTCGCCGCCGGCTGCGGGGGCGGCGGCCTCGGGGGGTGCATCCGCAGGCGGAGTGCCGTCGGCAGGCGGAGCGGCTTCGGCTGGCGCGGCGACCTCGGCGGCCGGCTCTCCTTCCGGACTCGGCTCGTCATCCGGCTTCGGTTCGCCGTCAGCGGGAGCCGCTGCCTCGACGGAGGGAGGTGCCGGCTTGGGCTTCCGCGGCTTCGACGGGGAGAGCTTGCTGCGGGCCTCGGACAGCGTCTTCGAGGCGCCGGACTTGTTGCCCGACCGAAGCTGCAGGCGGGCCACGCGGGTGAGCTGCTTCGCCTGGGCCTCGTCCGTGCCGGCCTTGCGGGCATCGTCGAGCAACTCGGCGATCGTGGGAGGCTTTCGCTTTTTCGAACCGCAGCCCGTGACCGGCACGAGCGACATGAGCATCGCGAGCAGCGACACGGCCACGAGGGTTGACGAACGGAACTGCATGATGCGAATCCTCGTGACGATCAGAACTTGAGGCGTGCCCGCAACAGGCGGGCATGGGCTTCGGCCATCAGGTCGTCCTCTGCGGCCTCGTCCGCCGCCTCGTAGGTGGCCGAGAACCGCAGGTAGGCGCCACAGTCGTCCCATGGCACGGTCGAGATCGACAGGTCATGAATCAGGAACTGGCTGGCATCCTGCGCCGTCGCGAAGCAGCGGTCGCCGGCGGCCTTGGGGGACCGGGCGTAGAGGAAGTAGGTGCCCCCCGGCATCTCGCAGTCGAAACCGACGGCCCGGAGCACGCCCACGAGCTTCTCCAGCCGGCGGCGGTACTTCTCCCGCACCTGTCGCGGAATCTCCGGGTCGGCCAGCGCCGCCGCGCCGGCCTTCTGGATCGCCATGAACTGTCCGGAGTCGCAGTTGTCCTTCACGTCGGCGAAGGCCCGCACGATCTTCTCATGGCCGCACACCCAGCCGAGCCGCCAGCCGATCATGTGGAAGCCCTTCGACATCGAGTGCACCTCGACGCCGACCTCCTTCGCGCCATCGATCGAAAGAAATGACAGCGGCTCGTCATCGTACGAGAGCATGATGTGGGCCGCATCCTGCACCACGATGATGCGGTGCTTGCGGGCGAACTCGACCACCCGCTCGTAGAAGCCGCGGGTGGCCGTCTTGCCAGTGGGGCTATTGGGGTAGCAGAGCACCAGCATCTTCGCCCGTTCGAGCACGTCGTCGGGAATGCCGTCGAGATCCGGGAAGAAGTCGTGCTCCGGCACGAGCGGCAGCCGGTGGACCGTGCCGCCGAACCAGCGGGTGGCGGTGCCCGCGACGGGGTAGCCGGGCACCGTCATGAGGGTGACGTCGCCGGGATTGATGAAGGCGGCGGGCAGCATGGCGTAGGCCGTCTTCGAGCCGATGCAGTGATTCACTTCCCTCTCGGCGTCGAGCACGACGCCGAATTCCCGCTGCATGAAGGCGGCCGCCGCCTGCTTGTAGGCGGCGATGCCGTTGTCGGCGTAGCCGCGGTTCTCGGGGCGATCGATCTCCCGCCGCATCACGGCCCGCACGCTCTCGGGGGCCATCTCGTCGTTCTCACCGATCCCAAAGTCGAGCATCCGCCGCTCGGGATGATCGGCCAGCGCCCGCCGCTTCGCCCGCTTGATCAGTTCGAACTTGTAAATCTCGGTTCCCTTGCCGTAGCCGGCGCCGCCGATGCGGTCGGCGAAGAGATCCTGAAACCAGGGATCCTGCCGGTGTGGGGCGGTCGTGTCGGAGGCGGATGTGGCGGCCATGAACTCAGCGCACGGGGGGCGAACAAGACACTGCAGCCAGCCGCCCGAACGAGGGGGTTTGCGGTGGCCGGCGCGGACACGGTGTCCGCCCGCAGAGTAGCGGTTTTCTTCGGCGGAATTCAACCATTTGCTTCCGGTCTGGGCCGAGGGTGGAGTTTCCATGAAAGGAACCCTGCCATGCCCCATGCCTCCCGCCAGCCCGCCGTGTTCGGACCGTTTGATGGCGACTTCGATCCGTTCGAGGACGAGGAGGAATTTGGCGTGTTGATCACGTTTGGCCACACGGCCGGGTGACGTCGCAACGATCGCCACCCCGCACCGTGCAGGCCGGACGCCTCATGCCTTTCTACGGCGGCGGAAGTGGCGGAAGCCCACGATGCCGAGCCCGGTGGCCGCGAGCACCGAGACCTGCGGTTCCGGCACCGCATAGGTCGCCGACGTGAACACGATCTGCGTGCCGACGGGGTTGGGTGCGTAGTCGCCGATCAGGTTCGAGACGTTGAATTCGAGCACGTTCACGCCCTGGATGAAACCGCTGGAGATCGTGAAAGACCGCGCGGTGAAGCCGTAGACCGGCAGACCGGGCGAGATCACGTTGCCATTGAGGCGAATGTATTCCGTGATCCCACTCGGGGTGTTCTGGTTGAAATCAGACGCTACGCCGCCGATGTTGTCGGCCGCCCAGAGGCCGGTGATCTGGGCCGACGCGAAAGCCTCCGGGATCGTGAACGTGGTGCGAAACGTGTAGAGCCCGATGTTGCCGTTCACATCCTGATCCTCGAACTGACCCGGCAGGAGCGATGCGTTGCCGGCCGTGATCCAGGTCGCCGATCCGGAATTCGCGGTGAACGTCGTCCAGCCGTTGATCCAGTCGGCGCGAGCGGGGCCGTTGTAGAAGTTCGGCACGGTGCCGGTGATCGTCGTCGAACCGCTCAAGGTGGCTTCGAAAGGACTGGCCACGATCTCCCAGTGGGTGTCGGTTGCGTTCTCGGCCAAGGCCGTGCCCGAGCCGCTGACGCCGGTGTTGAACAGGCCCTGGATGGCCTCGGCATGAGTCGTGCGGGCGGAGGTAAACGAGAGGCAGGCGACGGCGAGTGCGGTCGCGACCGTGCGGAACTTCATGAGCATGCTCCTTGACGAGAGAAACGGGGTTGGTGGACGAGGGCTCACAAAAGTGGTGATTCCGGTCCTCACCATAATGGTGAGGGCCGGGGGTGTCGGATGCGAAAAAAGCGAGGAAACGAGGTGTTTCGGTCTGGTGCCAAAGATCAAATGCAAGCCCCATGCCAAAGCGTGGTGGGCGGGATCGACACCGCGAGGCTGGGGTTGTCGCGCGGGGTTCGTTGCCGCTATTCGTGGGGCTATGCCAGACCGCGCGACACTGCTGCTCTCCGGCCTGTCACGAGACGGCCGACTGATCGAAATCGGCCCCAGCTACAACCCACTGGCGGCCAAGTCGGCCGGCTGGCTGACCACGGTCGTGGACCACGCCGACCGCGGGGCGCTGGTCGCGAAATATGCCGATGATCCTTCCGTCGATGCGGGCCGGATCGAGGACGTGGACATCGTGTGGGCCGGCGGGCCGCTCCACGAAGCGTTTCCGGCGGATCAACTCGGAACGTTCGACGCCCTGATCGCCTCTCACGTGCTCGAGCACCTTCCTGATCCGATCGGCTTTCTGAAGGCGGCCGAGGCACTCGTCGATTCCCGGGCCGGCTCGCTGCGGCTCGCGCTGCCCGATCGCCGCCTCTGCTTTGACGTGTTTCGGCCCATGTCGACGACCGGCCGGGTGCTGGCCGCCCATCAGGGCGGCGCGACGCGGCATGGCTACGCAGAGCTTTTCGACCACGTGGCCTATCTTGCCCGGCTCGACGGTCGGGCCGCCTGGGGCGCCGAGCCGCTCACGGGGCTCGCGCTCGATCATACGATCGAGCAGGCGTACCGCCACGCCGAGCATGGCTCAAAGCCGGAGATGAGGTATGTCGACTGCCATGCCTGGCAGTTCACGCCGGCCTCATTCGAGCTGCTCATCCTCGAACTTGCCGCCCTCGGCATGATCGATTGGCGGATCGACTGGATCAAGCCGCAGCCGGCCGTCGAGTTCCTCGTATCGCTGTCGCGGCCACGCCTCGACATCAACGCCGCTGAGCTCCAGATGCGGCGATGCGAATTGCTCAAGCGGATGCTGATCGAGATGCGGGACACGGCTGATCGGCTCGTCGGCGGCTGAACCCGTTCACGTCACGCCGGGGCGATCTCGTCATCGCCGATGAGCGTCTGCCACTGGGTGACCGACTCCCGGGCCATCTCACGGAGCAGCCTCAACCGTTCCTGCTGCAGCTGTTCGTCGCTGGCGAACCGAGTGCTGCCGGGCCGCAACCGGCCGAGGAATTCGACGGCCGGCTGCGGCTCGATCCACTCGACGTGCCAGTCGCATGCGGCCGCCTGGGAGAGATCGAGAATCAGGAGTCGGAAGCTGGCCGGCGTGAACTGCCAGGCGTGGGCGTCGCGATAGCAGTCGTCGGGACCGCAGACCGCGTCGAAGATCGTCTTCGCCCTGCCCGCCGGATGGGCGAACGTCAGCCTGCCGGCCTGCTCGCCGGCCCCCCAGCCCGGACGGCCGTCGAGGGTCACGGCATATGCCACCTCGTCGAATAGGGTGGCCGGGGAATGCCGCTCATGCCGCTCGTGATGGGCAAGCAGCACCCGGCCCGCCAGCGTGGGAGGGCGGAAGAAATCGAACGACCAGCGCTTGTCGGGCAGGGCGAACACCAGGTAGCCATCGGGCCGCACGAGCCGTCGGGCGCTGTCGAGAAAGGCGATCAGATCGGGCATGTGTTCGAGCACGTGCGAGGCGATCAGGGCGTCGAACGTGCCGAGCCGGTGGGACGGAAACGCCTCATGGAGCGGCCCTCCCTTCCACAGCACGTCCACCTCCTCGAGCGCCCCGGGATCGATGGCCGCGGCGGCGTACTTGGCCAGCAGACCGTCGCGTGTGTCGTGGTCGACGACGCAGGTGTTCCAGCCGTCCCGCTTGGGAACGAGCGGTCGGAACGAGGCCCCGATCTCGACGAGCCGGGCCGAGCGCGGCAGGCCCTCGAGCAGCCGGTCACGGCGCGGATCGGGCGGCAGTGCGGTCGGGCTTGGATCACTCATCGCGCAGCGTCGCCTCGAGGATTCGGTCGCCGAATCGATCCCAGCCGTATCGCTCGCGCACGAACGCGGCGTTCGCCTCCGCGACGGCGGCATGCCGCTGCGTGGCCCGCACGCCGGCCACCGCGTCGGCCAGTGCGTCGTCCCATTCATCGGCCCGAGCGAGCTGTCCGATCTCGGGCGACGTGATGGCGGCCTGAAACGCCGCCGTCGGTGTGGCGATCGTCCAGGTGCCCACGGCCGCGGCCTCGAAGAACTTCAGCTCGCTCTTGCAGTTCGTGAAGATGTTGTCCTGCAGGGGCGCGATGTTGATCTCGACCTCGGCGATCAGCCGCTGGAGATTGACCCAGTCGGTGAGCGGCAGTTGCTCCACGCGGTCGGTGAACGCCCAGAGCGGCCCGATCGAGTCGAGGAACCCGACGATGCGAACATTGACCTGGGGATCGGCGTCGAGCAGCCTCGCGAGGGCCGGGGCGGCGATCGCGAAATCCCGATTGTGGCTCGGGGAGCCGCTGAAGTAGCCGACCGTGACCATCCCGTCGCCGCGGAATCCGCGGGCGACCTTCTCCATCAACAGGAGATCGGACGTCTGCTGCTGGTACCGATTGAGATAGTTCGGCACGACCCGCACCGGCCCCCTGACGACGTCGGCCATGCGGGTGGCGAGGACATCGTTGGTCGTGATCCCGCCATCGCACAGCCGAGCGACCGCCTCGATCCGGCCGCAGTAGGCGAACCAGGCGTCGAACATGGAGGCTGCCCGGACGTCCTGGTCGAGGGTGTCGAGGATGAAGTGGACGAACCCGATGTCGAACACCAGGTCGTCGCAATCGAACAGGACTTTCACCCGGTGCGCCCGGGCGATGGCGATCAGCCGGGCGACCTGTGCGTCGTAGCGAACCCGGGCGAGCACGAGCACGTCGAGATCAGGCAGCCGGCCCACGAGCGACTCGATCTCGGAGCAGCTGAACCACGACGCCGCGGCCCGCCGGGGCTGCTCGCTCTGCAGGCACTCCACCATGTTGAACACGCGGTAGCGGAAGGTGCTCGTATCGGGCCGCTCGTAGAGCCAGGCCACGCGCGGCAGGTCGCCGTCGAGGGCGGTGAGCCGCTCTTCCAGCGGCTGCGCATCCCATGGGGGAGCGTAGTGGAAGGCGTTGCAGGCGAGCCTGGGATGCATGTCGACGCCTGCGAGGAGTCACGCCGCCCGGAGCCACGCCGGGGCTTCCTGGGCGGCGGGAGCCGAGTCGTGCACGAAGTGCCGCGCGATGCGATCGACGCTCGGGCCGAGCGCCCGCTCCCAGTGGCGACAGATGCCGTCGGCCTGCACGGCCGCCGCGCGGGCCTCGTCGTCGCATGCCGCTCGGGCGAGCGCGGCGAGGCCGGCCTGCAGGGCCGGCGGCGTCAGTTCCGCGACGGCGATGTTGGCCGAGTAGCGGGAGAGATCGTGCTTCACGCCGCGGGCGTTGGTGAGCACGGCGGCTCCGGCGGCGGCCAAGTCGAGCGGCGGGTAGGAGGGATGGGGCGTGTCCATCAGCACGAAGCCGGCATCCATCGTGCGGACGAAGGCCTGATAGTCGGACCACGAGAGCCCCTCGACCCGGTGGGGCCGGAGGCCGCGGGGGAAGATCAGGTCGGGAACGTGTGCGCCGACGAGATGGATCTCCCATTCGTCGGGATGGAAGATGCCCGCGGCCACCGCGTTGGCGAGGGCTTCGATGCCGCAGGCAAAAAGGTTCCGCAGGTGGTTGGGGCGGGCGTAGAAAAACAGCTGCCGCCTGCCGGAGCGTCGCGGGGAGGCTGGTCGAATCCCCGCCTCGGGAAACGCGGGCTCGAACCAGTCGGCCCGGTCGGCCAGGCCGGGGATCGGATCCGGGCCCGCGACGATGTGGTCGAACAGCAGCCGGGAGTTGACGATCGTGAGGAGCCCTGGCTCGGACAGCGTGCGCTCGCAGCGCAACCGGTCGTCGCCGAAGGGATAGAACATCCGCTCGTCCTCCTGCAGCAGGTAGGCGATGCGGTCTCGGTGCACGGTCGCGAGCAGGCTGCGGGTGGTCCACCACGACGTCGTGAGAAAGAAGTCGTCGTCGCAGAGCGGGAGCCCATGTCCCTCACGGTGGGGAACGTGAATCGCCTCGATTCGTCCGTCGAAACGCACGCCGTTGGCCGCCAGGACACGTCCGATGGCCCCGGTGTCCGGGGCGACGGTGCGGGTCACGAGCCGCAGGCCGGCTCCGAGGCGATTGGCGAGCAGGGCGGCCAGCACGAGCGAGGTTCCGACGCCGCCGAACAGGCTCGCGGCATCGACGGCGTCCGTGACGACGGAAACGCGGACTCCGCGCGAGGCCGCGGGAAAGCAGCCCAGCGGCTGTTCGGCCGGCCAGCGGGCCGCGAGCC
>JBJTIE010000123.1:0-2478 GCA_046094845.1 Planctomycetaceae bacterium
ATACAGTTAGATAGAGTTCGTGAAAAAAATCACGAACTCCATATTTCCCGAGCGAAACGACGGTTTTGGAGCCAGCGGCCAGCCGCTGGTGGCGGCTGTGGGCCGTAATCCAAGCCGTTCACCACGGTGAGCGATGGCAGACAACAAGTAAATGTCGGTCGCCGAGATCCTCGCGGCCGCGCGGGCCGCTGACGGGAAGGCCGGTGCGGCTCCCAAGCCGGCTGCGGCCGCAGCGCCGGAAACTGCACCCGATACCGGGGCCGAATCGGCCGCACCGGCGGCGTCGCCCAAGGTGGCCGCCGCGAAGCCGGCGCCGAAGGCCGATGGCGGCAGCCGTCCGAGCGTGGCCGACATTCTGGCGATGGCTCGGGCGAAGAAGGTCGAAGGCGAGGCCGCTCCAGTCTCCAAACCTGCGGCAGCAAAGCCGGCCGCCGCCGAGAAGCCGGCGGCCAAGGCCGCCGCCAAGCCCGCTGCCGCCGTGGCAAAGGGGGGCCCGAAGACGGGTGTGCAGCGGGATACCGCCAGCATCCTGGCCGCGGCTCGTGCCGGTGCGAAGCCCGGGCCGGTGAGCAAGGCTGACGCCCCCGCCCGCCCTGTTCCGAAGCCCAAGCCCGTCGCCGAGAAAGCGGCGGAGCCCGTGCGCGTGGCTCCGCCGATGCCGGTCAAGCCCGTCAAGCCGGCGGCAAAGAAGGCCGACGAGGAGGATCGCCGCGGCTTTCTCCAGATTGCCCTCGGTTCGTTCATGGCGATGGGGTTCACGGCCCTGTCGGTGACGGGCGGGCTCTTCACGCTCGGTCTGGCCCGCTTCCTGTTTCCGAACGTGCTGGCCGAGCCGCCGAGCAAGTTCAAGGTCGGCTTCAAGGACGGCTTTCCGTCCGGCAAGGTCGAAACGAAGTTCGTGGCCCAATATGGCGTCTGGGTGGTGAACGGCGACTTCCAGGGCCAGCAGCAGATCTATGCCCTGAAGACCGTCTGCACCCACCTGGGCTGCACGCCGAGCTGGCTCGAGGCCGAGCAGAAGTTCAAGTGCCCCTGCCACGGCAGCGGCTTCTACAAGGACGGCATCAACTTCGAGGGGCCTGCGCCCCGGCCGCTCGAGCGGTATGCGATCCGCATGGCCGACGACGGCCAGCTCGAGGTGGACAAGAGCCGGGCCTTTCAGGAAGAGCTCGGCCAGTGGGCTGATCCCGACTCATTTGTCACCGTCTGAAGAAGGGACCGTTTTCAGGCCATGGCCATCGGCGAGACGATTCGTAACTCCCAGATCTGGAAGAGCATCTTCCGGCATCCGATGCCGCTCGATCGGCGGAATCGGATCGTCGTCATGCTCACCAACTTCTTTCTGCACCTCCATCCGGTGTCGATCAAGAAGCAGGGCATCGCCCTGTCGTTCACTTGGTGCATGGGGGGCGTGACCTTCTTCCTGTTCCTCGTGGAAACGGTCACCGGCGTGCTGCTGATGTTTTATTACCGGCCCACGCTCGAGTGGGCCTACAACGACATCCTGGCGCTCCGCGACGTGACCAGCCTCGGCATCCTCCGCGAGTTGCACCGCTGGGGGGCGCACGCGATGGTGATCACGACGTGGCTGCACATGTATCGCGTGTTCCTCACTGGCAGCTACAAGCCGCCACGGGAATTCAACTGGGTGATCGGCGTGATCCTGCTCCTGCTCACGCTGCTCCTCTCGTTCACCGGCTATCTCCTGCCGTGGGATCAGCTGGCGATCTGGGCCATCACGGTGGGCTCCAACATGGCCCGGGCCACGCCGTTCCTCGGCTACGAGGGTCCGGGGCAGCAGCTGCTCACCATCGGCGGCATCGACATGATCACGGATGGCTCGGATGCCCGGTTCGGCCTGCTCGGCGCCCGGTTCGTGGGCGAGGAGACGCTCAACCGGTTCTACGTGCTCCACTGCATCGCCATCCCACTGGCCGTGGCGTTGCTGCTGGCGATCCACTTCTGGCGCGTGAGAAAGGACGGCGGCATCAGCGGGCCGCTCTGAACCTCCGATGCATTCCAACGGCTTTTTTCTCAAGGACGTCGCCGGCTTTCTGGGCGGCTACTACACGTTCATCGCCCTGATGAACGGCGTGGCGGCGCTCCTGCTCTGGAAGCGGAAGAACCAGACCGGCTGGGCCCTCGTGTGGGCTGTGTTCGCCGGCCTCATGATGGTGCTCGCCAGCCTCGCCCTGTCAGGCTCGGAGGCGATGGTGCCCGCCCTGCCTGCCGGCGTTCGCACCCTCGTCAACAAGTTGTCGGGGCCGATGCTCTACACGGTGGGCACGATGGCGCTGTTCACGGCGCTGTTCGTCTTCCGGAAGTTTTTCGTGCAGCCGATGGTGGCCTGGTCGATCCTGAATATCGCCATGGTCCTGATGGGGCTCTCGATGGCCGACGAGAATTTCGCCGCCATCGTCATGAAGCCCGACAACGTACCGATCGTCGGTCTCGTGTTTCTGCTCGCCTTCTTCACCT
>JBJTIE010000124.1:0-9254 GCA_046094845.1 Planctomycetaceae bacterium
GCCGCGGGATTTCGAGAGGGATTCGATCGCGATCATCGCTGTCCTCCCGCTTCGAGCCGCTGCTCGAACCACCGCGAGAGCAACGCCAGCGGCCAGCTCATCGCGAGATAGAGAACCGCCGTCACGACCGCCAGTTCGACGATCCGCCCCGTCGAGAGCGCAAGCACGCTGTACCGCTTCGTCAGCTCGATCACCGTGATCGCGGAGCAGACGCTCGTGTCCTTGAAGAGCGCGATGAAGTCGCTCGTCACAGGCGGCATCACGATCCGCACCGCCTGGGGCACGAGCACGTGCCGCAGGGCCTGCCACTTCGTGAGCCCGAGCGCCAGCGCGGCCTCGAACTGCCCGAGCGGCACGGCCTTCAAGCCGGCGCGATAGATCTCGGATTCGTACGCCGAGTAATTGAGCGCCAGGCCGGCGACGGCCGCCACCACCGCCGGCAGAGCCAGCCCCACCTTCGGCAGCAGGAAGAAGATCGCGTAGAGCTGGAGCATGAGCGGCGTGCCACGAAGCACCTCGACATAGCCCGCCAGAAGCGGCCGCAGCACCGGCGGCCCGTGGAGCCGCCCGAGGGCCACGGCCAGGCCGAGCAGGATCGCGAGCGGAAACGAGACGCACGACAGCAGCACCGTCATGCCCGCCGACCGCACGAGCAGCGGCAGCGTCTCGCGGACGAGGTCCCAGGTGCTGCGGGACGGTGCCGGAGGAATCTCGGCGGCATCGCGCAAGAGCAGCATCTGCTGCCGACCGGCGAGATCCCAACGGTCATACAGCGACTTCAGCCGGCCATCGGCAATCAGCCGTCCGATCGCCGCGTCGATCGCGGTGGCGAGTTCGGGCGTGTCGCGGGCGGTGAGCACCGTGTAGAGGCCGCCGGCGAAGGGCCGTCCCACGGTGCGCAGGTCGGCGAACCGGTCGGCATAGAACGTGAAGATGCAGTCGTCCATCACCGCCGCGTCGAGCACCCGTGTCCGCACCTGCTCGAGCGAATCGAGCGTGCCGTCGTAGCCCACCACCTCGATGTCGAGATCAACGCGGCCGCGCATCACGGTCTCGGCCGCCGATCCGGTGAGCACGCCCAGCTTCCACGGCCCGTGCGGCCCGCGGCCGGACAGCCGCTCGAAGGCGTCGAGTGGGCCCGCGCGGCGTCCGAGCAGCTGCAATGCATACGCGAAGTAAGGCCGCGAGCAGCGGTAGTCTCGCTGCCGCTCGGGCGTGAGCTCGATGCCGTTGATCACGCAGTCGGCCGAGCGGCCCAGGAGCAGCGGCAGCCGATCCCACTGCCCCTGCTGAAACCGGGCCTTCACGCCCAACTCCGCGGCGAGCAGCTCGGCGAACTCGACCTCGAAGCCGGTGAGCCTCGTCGGATCGTCGGCGGCGGGAAACACGTGCGGCCCGCCCCCTTCCTGATCGGCGGCCCACACGAGCTCGCCCCGCCGGCGCACCTCATCGAGATCGGCGGCCGCGGTGGTCGCGACTCCCGCGACCAGTGCCATCGCACACACGCCCCACGGGGTAACTGGTCGAGGCGACGTGGTGATCATGCGGTGAACGAGCATCCTGCGAAACCGCCCGGCGGCACGATGACCGCACAGTCGCGCATGATACCACCGTGAGCCCGTGCCCCCCGTAGTCCGCATGCTCCGCATGCGGCCCACGGTCTGAACACCGCAGGCCCGTCTATTGCTCCGCGGGTCGACGTCCTGTGGCGAAAGTTCGGGGCTGCCCATGCCCCGTCGCCGGACGCTCGCTACGGCATCCATGCCTTCGCTCGCTCGATGCTGACTGCGCTTTCGGCATCCTGCCTGCGCTTGTCAGCAACGCCGGCTCCCGGGGCTCGGGCAGCCGATCAGGGCGTATTGTCAGCCAGCGCGAGGGCGGTCGGGTCGGCGCGCAGCCGGCCGAGGCCGCCGCCCGGCCCGCCGAGAGCCGCCTGCATTCGCTCCGCCTCACCCGCCAGCCGATCGCCGCCGTCGAGAAACTCGGTTGCCCGCGCGGCGGCTTCACTGAAGTCGGCCAGCAGCGGATCGACGAGTCGCGCCGCCGGCACACCATCCCGGACCGTCGCGATATCGCGGTCGAGCCCGCGCCGCACCAGCGAGAAGACAGCCCAGCGGAGACAGAACCCCCACAGGATGAGCCACACGAGCGCCTCTTGGAGAAAGCCGGTGCCACTGACGGGCCGCCCCTGCCAGAGGTGGCCGTAGAAGAAGCTCCATCCAGCCCGCGCGAGCACGGCGACGAACAGGCCGGTGAAGAGCAGTTCGAATATCCAATGCACGATCGGCCCTGCCACCCGGCCCCGCCGGTCGGCAACGAGGCGGGCCATGGAGCCGCCGAGCCACTGACCCGTGCGGTCGAGCACCGCCGCAGCGAGCGGCTGCACCCGCGCGGCCTCCAGTCGCGCGCGGCCCACGAGCGGCTCACCGATTCGCGCCCGCACCGCCAGCCCCGCAAGCACCGTCCGCGACTGCTCGACCTCGGCTTCGGAAAGCCCCAGTTCCGCGACCGACTGCCAGCTGGTCGTGTCGTGCGTCGTCACTGCCGCCGCCCCCCCCGTGACGAGCCTTCCGATCACGCCCGGCGCCGGCCGCACTCGTTGCCAGAGCGCGGCGACCGCCGACACCGCGTGGAGAAACGTGGCGAATGGACCGCCGTGCCAGCGATGCACGATCTCGTCGGTCACGAGCCGTTGCCAGCCGTGACGCTGCCCCCGCAACTGCGCAGAGATTGCCGTCGCAAGCAGCCCTTCGAGCCGCACCTGCTCGGCCCGCACGCCCGCCGCAAGCTGATCCACCGGGCCCCGCAGTGGCTCGAGTTGCCCGCGGCACTGCCGCGTGAACCAGGCGGCGAGATCGACGGCACCCGTGCGGCGGACGCGACGGGCGGCTCGGCCGACCAGTTCCTCGTCGATCGTCGCCACGAGGTCGCGGAAGCCGGGCTCGGGCTCGAGGCCGGCTGCGGTTCGCCGCGCTGCCTCGACGCCGTCGAGCCTGAAGATCCGCGGCACGCTGAAACCCTGCGACTCGAGTTCCCGCTGCCAATCGGCGCGGATGTCTGGATCCCGCGCCGCATGCGTCTGCACGAAAAAGAGCGGCCGACCCGGCGCGAACGCGGCGACTTCCCGGGCCACGATCCAGGAGCGGTATTTCTGGGCGGTGGCGACGAGCAGGAGCACGTCGCAGGCGGGCAGCACGGCCTCCAGGAGATCGCGGTTGCGATTGACGTCGCTCGGTCTGGCGGCAGCCGACACCGGCGCCTCGGGCTCGGCCTGCGTGTCGGGATCTGGGCAATCGACGAGCACGATGTTGGCGACGGCCGGCGCATCGCTGCGGACGACCCGCGCTCCCATCGCCTCGACCGGCAGCCATGCCAGATCGACGTCGGCCGCCGCCACGACGATCGGACTCGTCGTGGTCGGACGGGCCACGTCGCCCGCGTCGGTCACGATCCGGCCGGCCAAGGCGTTCACGCGCGTGCTCTGGCCCGTGCCCGTGCCACCGATCACGCCCACCACGAGCACACGCGACAGTTCGCGGCAAGCCCGGTCGAGCCGCGGCGCGACCGCCTGCCACTCCGCCTGCACGCGGCCGGCCGGCGGCCACTGCGGCAGAGACCCGCTCCAGCGGGCGAGGGACTCGACCAGGTGATCGAAGCTGCCGAAGTCAGGTTCGTTCGCGGCACCGGCGGCCACCGGCATGGAATCGTGACGCGTCATCTCAGGCACACTCCCGGCTGCATTGGGCGAGCAGGGCTCGGGCCCGCGCCACCTCCGGCCGCGCCGCAGCGGTCGCGAGCCGATCGATCTCGTCGAGACGATCGCCGAGCACGACGTCGTGGAGCGTTTCGGCGAGGATCCGGCCACGCTCGGCCGACCAGCCGGCAAAGAGCCGTTCCAGGAGCGGCTTGAGTCCCACCGCCGTGAGCCCGAGCGCGCCTTCGCCGGCCAGCGTCGCAGCCGTGCCCACGACCACGTCACCGACATGGTGCACGAGCGTGGTGAGCCCGCCGGCCGTTGCGGCAGCCGCGGGCACGACGGCCGCGCCGGCGAGTCCGAGGCCGACGGTGATCGCCGGGCGGGCCACCGCGCCGGCGTTGAGCGCCGTCACGATCCAGCCGACGAGCTGGGGATTCTCACGGGCGAAGCGGTCGAGCTCCGCCCGCACGAAGCCGCGATAGTCTTCCGACACGAGCGGCAGTGCCGCATGCCGTCGCTCGAGGTCGGCATACCAGGCGGCCCGGTCCGCGGTGGCCAGCCGCGTTCCAAGCATCTCGCCCAGGAGCGGATCGCGGCGACAGGCATCGTCGAGTCGCTCGATGAAGTCGGTGAGAGCCTGCTTGAGCGCCCCGAGCTCGACCGCCGAGAAATCCTCCCGCTTCTGCTCGGTCGACCGGGCCAGGCCGACCCTCCGAGCCGCCCACATCACGCCCTGCCCAGCCACCCGATAGACGCGGCTGACGGTGAGATCGAGAACCGACCGCCTGGGCTCGAGCCAGTCCCAGATCTCGCTCCACACGAGCTCGCGAGGCGCCGTCGGCAGATCGACCCGCACGCGACTCTCCCGCGCGAGCAGCGCTCGCGCGTCGCGCCACCGGCCCGCTGCCGCATCGAAGGCATCGAGCCACGAGGCTGCTCCGCGCTGCGGATCGACGACAACCCGCAGAGCCCCGGCCATCGACCGCCGTTTGATGTGATCGAAGTCACAGCCGGCCAGCCGCTCGCCCGGGCCGGCCGTACCGCCGTCGGGCGTCAGTTCGGAAATCGCGTGAAACGCGATCCGCCCCGCTTCAGCGGCGTCGAAGTCGTGCGGCGCGGCATACACGGCCAAGGGCGTCACGCCGGTCTCCGCCATGAATGTGGCCAGCCAGCCGGCGATTCGCTCCCGCTGCCGCGGCCAGTCGACCATGTTGAAGACCACGAGCACGGTCTTGCCGGCCGCAGCCGCTGACGTGAAAAAATCGCGCACCGCGGCGTCGTTGTATTTCTGCTGGGTGAGTACCGCCACGATCACGTCAGCGGCGTTGCGGACCAATTCGGCCCGCCGCCAGTTCTCGCGGAGGGTGCCATCGATGTCGGGCGTGTCGAGAAGCACGAGCCGCGCCGGCTGAAGGCCGCTCGGATCCTCCCGCCACACGAGCCGGTCGTCGTCGACCGGCGCGAGCGCGTCGTCGTCGCTCGTCCACTGCCGCGGCTCGAAGCCGGGAAAGATCGCCGCGAGATCGATGCTGCCGGCCGCACCACGCGGGAGACTCGCCACAGGATGGCGGGTTCTCGCCGCCTCGGGCACGGACCGGCTGATCTCGGCTCCCACGAGCGTGTTGGCGATCAGGCTCTTGCCGGTGTTGGTGCCGCCGCAGACCGCCGCCACCACGAACGCCCCCCGCGACACCTCGCCCCGCAACTTGCCGAAGAGTGCGCCGTGCCAATCCGTGGGCGTCGGGTCGGGCATCCCCAGCGCGGCAGCGAGCGGACCCAGTGCAGCAAAGAGCGTGCACAGTTCTTCCACCGTGCCTGCCCAGGCGGCATACGAGGCCGCGTTCGTCGCCGGTTCACCCGTCCGCTGCACCCACCACCTCCACTGTCCCGCCGCCCGCACGACGTTCGTTGCCGGAGGGTGACTGAAGACTTACACTCTCGCCTGATCGCGGCAGTGCCACGCCAGCCCCGGCAAGTGTGGCTTCCAGCCGAATTCCCCGCAAATTATCCGCCTCCGGACCGCCTGCCATGCTCGAACGTCGCCCCGTATTCCCCGGCGTGATCGAAATGAACTACCAGGCCGGCTGGCGGATCGGCTGCAACGTCTACCTCGTCTACGACGACCGCGACTGGGCGCTCATCGACGTCGGCTACGAGGAGAGCGTGGACGAGATCGTCGAAATGATCCGGCAGATGGACTTTCCGCTCTCACAGTGCCGGGCGCTCGTGGCGACACACGCCGACGTCGATCACATCCAGGGCCTCGCCAAGGCCAAATCGATCCTCAAGGCGCCGGTGCTCGCCCATGCGAAGGCGGTCGAGTCGCTCGAGTCGGGCGACCGGGTGAAGACGTTCGCCGAGATCGCGGCCCAAAACGTGCACATGGACATGCCGACGGTGAAGGTCGATCGCACGGTCGCCGACGGCGATGTGATCGAGGTCGGCTCACGACGGCTCGAGGTCTGGCACACGCCCGGCCACACCGACAGCCAGCTCGCCTTCCGGCTCGGCAACCTCCTGCTCTCCGGCGACAACATCTACCGGGACGGCTCCGTGGGCGCGATCGACGCCCACCACGGGAGTGACATTCCCTCCTTCATCGCGTCGCTCAAGCGGATCGCCGCCAGCGACGTCGAATGGCTGCTGCCCAGCCACGGTCCGATCTTCCGCAACGACCGGCGGTTGCTCGACGCCACGATCGCCCGGCTCGAGGGCTACCTGACGCTCGCCGACTTCGGCACCTGCGCCCCCCATTGGCCGCTGATCGAGGAATGGGACCGCGAACTCGCCGAGGGCCACTTCCCCGGCCAGAAACCCCAGCCGGCCTGAGCACCAGCCGGCGCCGCGGCGATCCTGCCGGTTTTTCCGTCAAGTCGGGTCGTGCAGGGCGTCGATGATTCCCTCGACTGTCGGTTTTCTCGAGGGGGGACTATCCGATGACTCGGCATCTCGTTGCCACGGTGGCCGTCTGCGCCGTGGCTCTGTTTTCCGCCGCCGATGCGGCCGCCCAGCAGGGCGTGGGCCAAAATGCCTACGGCTATCAGTGGGGCAATTCGTACAACAAGAGCGACTGGAACCGGCTCTACCACTATCCGTATGTGTGGTATCCGCAGAATTTCTATGCCGATGGCTACATGCAGTCGGCGAATGATCTCTACTACCGTTATCCGCAGGAAATGCGGATTCCGGTCTACAATCGGCAGTGGCAGAACGACTATCCGAAGTCGCGGCGGTATCACCACGGCCACCACTTCCATCTCGACGTGTTTTAAATCGCGGTCCTGCTGGGCCATGTAGCCGCCGAGTGGCACTCTGTCGTCCTTCGACCGTGTGCAGACTGCCAGTCTGCACCTACAGGACTCCGTTGGCACGCCCCTCGCTACAATGCGAGGCATGCACGCCCATGACCATCCGCCGTTCACCGACGACCGCGAGGCGGCGCGGTGGTGGCTCGACCACGTCTACGCCGGCGACCATGCCGTGCAACTCACGCCCCGAGCCGTGATCACCGGCATGGTGATCGGCGGCGTGATGTCGATCTCGAATCTCTACGTCGGCCTCAAGACCGGCTGGGGACTCGGGGTCACGATCACCGCCTGCATCATCGCCTACGCCGTCTTCAAGTTTCTCGAACAGGTCGTGCCCGGCTGGCGTGACCGGCCGTTCAGCCTGCTCGAGAACTACACGATGTCGAGCGCTGCCAGCGCCGCCGGCTACATGTCGAGCGCGGGCCTCGTGTCGGCGATCCCCGCGCTCACGCTCACCACCGGTCGGCTCCTCACCGGCTGGGAACTCGGCCTCTGGATGGCCGCCGTCTCGCTCCTGGGCGTCTGCCTCGCCATCCCGCTCAAACGGCAGCTCATCAACATTGATCAACTGCCCTTCCCCTCCGGCATCGCGACGGCCGAGACGCTCCGCAGCCTTCACGCTGGCTCCGCGGCGGCCGCTGCCAAGGGCCGATCGCTGTTCGTCGCCGCGATTGGCGGCGGCCTGATCGCCCTGTGGCGCGACCTCCTGCCGCAGTTCACACGGCTCGCCGCCTGGGCCTTCCCCGCCGAGATCCCGCTCCTGCCGGTGGCCGCGGCCCGCGACTGGCTCACGAAATACACCATCGGCTTCGAGGGCTCGCTGATCATGGTGGCGGCCGGCGCGATCATGGGCATGCGGGTGGCCGCCTCGATGCTCGTCGGCTCGGTGATCTGCTACGGCATCATCGGCCCGCAGCTCGTCGCCCAGGGTATCGTAGGCCCCGGCTACCGCGGCATCGTGTCGTGGGTGCTCTGGCCGGCCACGGCGATGATGGTCACGTCGGGGCTGCTGTCCTTCGGCCTCAAATGGCGCACTGTCCTGCGGGCCTTCGGCGGGCTGTCGGCGATCGTCGGCGGCCCGCGGCCCACGACCGACGATCCGCTGGCCCGCGTCGAGGTGCCCGCCTCGTGGTTCATCGGGGGCTCGCTCGTCTTCGGCGCCGCCTGTGTGCTGCTCGGCCACTGGCTCTTCGACATCTCGTGGTGGATGGGGATCGTCGCCGTGCTAGTCACGTTTCTGCTCTCGATCGTCGCCGCCCGGGCCACCGGCGAGACCGACATCACGCCGATCGGCGCCATGGGAAAGATCACCCAACTCGTCTACGGCGGCATCGCCCCCGGCAACATCACCACGAACCTGATGACCGCCTCGATCACCGCCGGAGCCGCCTCGCACGCCGCGGATCTCCTCACCGACCTGAAGAGCGGCTATCTGCTCGGCGGCAACCCCCGCAAGCAGACGATCTCACAGTTCTTCGGCGTCATCGCCGGCACGCTGATCTCCGTGCCCGCCTACCTGTTCGTGGTGCAGTCCGACCCATCCCGGCTCGGATCGGAGTCGCTGCCCGCTCCCTCGGCCAAGGTCTGGGAGAGCGTGGCCCTGCTGCTCGCCAAGGGCTTCGATGCGTTGCCTGCCGGGGCCCTCGAAGCGATCGTGGTCGGTGCCCTGATCGGTGCCGCGCTGACGCTGTTGGAGGAATTCGGCCCGGCCCGCTGGAAGCCGTGGCTCCCTTCGACGACGGGCCTCGGCATCGCCGGCGTGATCCCGGCCTTCAATGCCATCTCGATGTTCGCCGGCGCCCTCGTCGCCTGGTTGGTGGCAAAGGCCGCCCCCAAGGCCGCCGAGGACTACACCGTGCCCGTCTCCAGCGGCCTGATCGCCGGCGAATCACTCATGGGAGTGGGCATCATCCTCGCCATTGAAATCGCCAAGCTGCTGACGAACTGACAACCCAAACCCACGCCACAGGAGACCGACCCGCGGCGGAGTAGACGGGCCTGCGGCATTGAGACTGTGGGCCGCACACGGAGTGTGCGGAATACGGCGCGAACCAAAACGCCGTGAGGGGCTGGCCACTGCCCCGTCGCCGGACGCTCGCTACGGGCATCCCTGCCCTCCGCTCGCTCGATGGCGGCTGCGCTCTCGGCATCCTGCCTTCGCTTGCCGCCATACGCCGGCGACGGGGCAGTGGCCAGCCCCTCACGGCGTTTTGGTTCGCGCCGTATTCCGCACACTCCGTGTGCGGCCC
>JBJTIE010000125.1:0-4008 GCA_046094845.1 Planctomycetaceae bacterium
CGTCTGCCCGAGCAAGCCCGAGGGCATCCACTACATCCTGAAGATCCTCGGCGATGAGTTCGACTGGGCGGCCGACCTGAAGCCGCGGTCGATCTGGATCTGGCCCTACGACCAAGGCGGCTGCGAGTGTGCCGGGTGCAAACCCTGGGGCTCGAGGGGGTTCATGACGTGCGTGGCCGAGGTGGGACGGGTCGCTCGGAAGAAAATGCCCGGCACGAAGATCGTGCTCTCCACGTGGCTCATGGACAACGCCGAGTGGGGCGGCATCCGGGAGCGGCTCGCCGCGGAGCCTGGCCTGGTGGACGAGCTCGTCCATGAGCCGGGGCACGGCCCCGCGATCGACCCGCCGACTCTCCGCCTGCCGGTCATGGGCTTCCCCGAGATCAGCATGCACGAGACGTTTCCATGGGGCGGGTTCGGCGCCACGCCGCTCACGGCCCGCGCCCAGGGGCAGTGGAACGTGCCCAAGGGTTTCGCCGCCGGCGGATTCCCCTACTCCGAGGGCATCTACGAAGACCTCACGAAGGCGGTCTACTCGCAGCTCTACTGGAGCGACCGGCCGGCGGCGGAGACCGTGAGAGAATACGCCGCCTTCGAGTTTTCCCCCGACGTCGCGGACGACGTGGCCGGGGTCGTGAAGACGCTCGAGCAAAACCACCACATGCGGTGGTGGCCGGGGCTGCACGACGGTGTGCCCTTGGAGATGGACTGGCTGCCGTCGAAGGGTGCCGCGCCGCGGCCCGATCCCGGCGCCGAGGAGGCCTTCGCCACGATGGAGCGGGTGGATGCCCGGCTCACGCCGCAGGCGCGGAAGTCGTGGCGGTGGCGGCAGCTCTACCTGCGGGCACTGCTCGACGCCAGCCTCAAGGCCAACGGCGGCAAGCCCGACGACCGCTGCAACGAGGCTTTCGCCGAACTGATCCGGATCTACCACGTCGCCGACGCGCCCGGCACCGTGCGTCCGCCGCTGCCCAAGGATTGGAAGCCGAAACCCAAGGACGCAGCGCCATGAAAATCACCGGCAGTGCCTATGCGTTTCTCGTCGCCCTCGTGGCGGCGGCCGGCGGTTTTCTCTTCGGATTCGACCTCTCGATCGCGAGCGGGGCCCTGCCCTTTCTCAAGGAGCAGTTCGGCCTCGACGCCGCCGGCGAAGGCCTCGCGATGAGTAGCGCCATCTTCGGCTCGATCGCCGGGCCGCTGGCGGGGATGTGGCTCGCCGACCGCATCGGCCGGCGGAACACGCTCTGGGTCGCCGCCGCCTGCTTCCTCGCGTCGGCGATCGGCACGGCCCTGCCGCGCACGATCGCCGAGTTCAACGTCTGGCGGGCCGTGGGCGGCATCGGCGTGGGGCTCGCCGCGATGACCTCGCCGATGTACATCGCCGAGCTGTCGCCCCCCCGGCTCCGGGGCCGGCTCGTCACCGTGAACCAGCTGGCGATCGTGATCGGCATCAACCTCGCCGTGGTCTCGTCGTGGCTGCTCTCGTTCGGTGGCCACTGGCGGTGGATGTTCGCCTCGGAGATTCCGGCGATCGTCGCCCTCATGGCGGGGCTGCTCGTCGCGCCGGAGAGCCCGCGCTGGCTGGCGGCGAAGGGCCGGGACGACGAGGCGCTCGACGTGCTCGGCCGGATCAACGGCCCCGAGCAGGCTGCCCGCGAACTGGCCGACATCCGCGCGGAGCTCACCGAGGAGACGGGCACGGTCGCCGAGCTCCTCCAGCCGGGCATCCGCACGGCGCTCGTCGTGGGCGTGGTGCTGATGATCTACCAGCAGGTCAACGGCGTGAACATGATGCTCCTCTACGGCCCGTCGATCCTGCAGAACGCCGGGATCGGCTCGGCCTCCGACGCGATCTTCTTCACGATCTTCCTCAACCTCTTCATCCTCGTGGCCACGGTCATCGCCTTCGGGCTCGTGCAGCGGTTCGGCCGCCGGCAGATCCTGATGACGGGCGTGGCCGGCATGGCCATCGGCCACCTCCTCATGGCGGCGAACTTCTTCCGCGGCGGCTCCCCCTTCGTGAGCCTCGCCGCGATGGCCCTGGCGGCGGGATCGTTCACATTGAGCCTCGCGCCGGTGGGCTGGATCGTGGTGTCGGAGATCTACCCCAACCGCATCCGGGCCACGGCCCTGGCGGTGGTCTGCTTCCTGCTCTACCTCGCGAGCTTCCTCTGCGCGCAGTGCTTCCCGATGATCACGGCGGCCTGCGAGGAGCGGATGGGCCACCCCGGCGCGGCCTACCTGATCTTCGCGGCGATCTGCCTGTCGTGCGTGGCCTTCGTGTGGCGGTGGCTGCCCGAGACGAAGGACCTGTCGCTGGAAAAAATCGGTCGCTTCTGGCTGGAGCGAATGTAGCCGCGGAGTGGTACTCTGCGGAATGCGGGGAGGCGATGCCGTAGGCCAGCGACATCGACGGCGTCACCGCGATCACACGGCAGGCCTTCCGTCAGACGCTCGCGAAGATGGAGCGGCTGCCCGCGTTGCCAGTGATCGTCCTGCCCGCGGGCACCTACCTGGTGCTCCTGGGATTCAAGAGCGAGGACATGGGCGTCGTGCTCCGCACGATCAACGGCGGCCAGAGCGAGGTGCTCGGCGGCGTGGTGAACTGCGGCCGCCCGGGCGCGGAGGCCTTCGTGGCCGAGGACGCGGAGATGCGGATCTCGACCGCAACGTCCGTGCCGGCCGCGCGGTCGTGATCGAGAGCCGGGACCTGCCCTCCCGCGAGTTCGACCCGGCCCGCGGCCGGCAGGTGCTGATCCCGCTCTACCGGTAATCGAGCGGGATCCCCCGGCGTCTGCCTGACTCACAGGCCACGAGCCAGGCCGGGCGACAAACCAGGCGAAGGCCTCCGTTTCTCTCCGCCTTTCCCAGAGGGAGATGGCGAAGGCGAGGATGAATGCGGTTCCCGGCCGCGAGCGCGATCCGAGGCCGCGCAGAGACGCGAACGCAAGCAAGGCGTCAACGTCAACAACATCTCGCTCGGGGTAGTAAAAGGAGCGTAGCGGGGCGAATAAAAGTAGCGTAGACGTTCGTGCAAAGGTAGTGTCGCCACGACCGTGGCATTCGAGACGATTCGCGATGCGGCCACTGGCGGCTCGGCCACCAAGCCGGCCAAGACGACCGTGCTGACCTACCGCGACGTGCTCGAACGCATCTGGATCCTCGACCCGGTGGAGGCCTGGCTTCCCGCCCGCAACCGCCTGCGGACGCTCACCGTGGGCCCCCGGCACCATCTGGCCGCTCCTGCCCTCGCCGCCCGGCTGCTCGGCGTCGATGCCCGCACCGCCGCGCCGACGGGATCGCGGTCGTGCCGGCCGGGGCGCTCGGACCGTGACACGGCCTGCGATTCGCGGCGTGGCCCTCGCGTGCGTACGAGCGACTCTCCGTGAGAGCGGTGCCCGTCGCCACGTGTTGCGGAAAGCATGAACCGCAGGCCGCGGTTCTCGATCAGCCAATGAACTTCGTCGAGAACGCCCGGGACCTTCTGCATCTCGTCGAGGATAATGGGGTACTGCAGTCCGGCCGCCGGGCGAGCCAGAAGTTGCTCCCGAAGCAGGGCCAGCCGGGCGGCTGATGGGAATGCCAAGGGTCCAATGGCTGCCGAACCCGGCGTCAGCCGCGCGGCGTGGCATCGCTCCGCGGGCCGCAGATTCGGGAGATTCTGGATCGTGAGTTCGGCAAGACCTTCTCTCTCAACGGGATCTACAAGTTGCTGAATCGTCATGGCTTTGTCTGCCTCAAGCCCCGGCCCAGACATCCCCGGCAGGATCCGGCCGCGGCCAAGGCTTTCAAGCGTCGCGCCCCCTTTTTGTGAAAAGAGTGCAGGCCTCCCGGCCGCGCACCAGAGTTCGCGTTTGGTTTCAGGACGAAGCACGGTTCGGGCAGCAGGGAACGTTGACCTCGGTATGGGGCTGCCAAGGGGTCGCGGCCCACGGTCGTGCGACAAAACGGGCGGAAGTCGATCTGGGTCTTCGGGATTGTCGATCCAGCGGCCGGGTGGTCGATGGT
>JBJTIE010000126.1:0-30970 GCA_046094845.1 Planctomycetaceae bacterium
CCTTCCTCTACGAGGTCCAGCGGAACCGCGTGCGGATCACGAAGTGCAAGATCGCCGACTACGTCGACCCGCCCCGTCACGTGCCGCTCGTGGGCCCGGTGCAGCTGCACCATGCCCACTACAAGTGCACGGTCTACTTCCAGGAAGTGAAGCGGATCGGCTGGCCGGTGCCGCACACGCTCGTGGACGAAGACTGCCAGGAAGTGCTCTATATCGACCACGACCACATGCACATGGTGGGCGACGTCGATACCGGCTGCGACGCGAACTTCTGATTCGTTCCGGTGGTAGCGATCGTGACGACCGGGGCCGGCTGCGCGGAAGAATGCGGTTCCGCCGGCCGACCGCGTCGATGAACGAACTGCGGCGGAGCATTCCACGGATGGAGTGCCGCGGCCGCGGTTTCGACGCCGGGAATTCCCCGATGGCCGCCCGACGGAGACGGAGCTCCGCGTCCCAGCACTCGCTGCTGCACGCCGCCGCCCTGCTCGCGGTCGCGACGATGCTCGTCGCCGCTGGCTCCGCCTCGGCGCAGGCCCCCCGGGCCTGGGCCGGAGGCGACGCCGCACGAGAGCCGATGCGGGTCGCGGCCGCGCCGCCTGCCGCCGACGCGGCCGGTGCCCAGGAGACAGTGATCCCCACGGGCAACCTGCTCGCCACGATTCGTGACGGCGGCGTGCTCATGATTCCGCTCCTCGGCTGCTCGTTCGCCCTGGCCGTGTTCGGCATCGAGCGTGCGGTGAGCCTGCGGACGAGCCGCGTCGTGCCGAAGATCTTCGTCGAGCGGCTCATCGAGCGGCTCCAGGCCCGCGACATCACCCGCGGCGAGGCGCTCGACGTGTGCGACGACAACGGCAGCCCTGCGGCCCGCGTGTTCGCCTCGGCGCTCCGCCGCTGGGGCAAGCCGGCCGTGGAGATCGAGCAGGCGGCGATCGATGCCTGCGAACGCGAACTCAACCACCTCCGTCGCTACCGCCGGGTGTTCAACGGCGTGGCGACGATCGGCCCGCTGCTCGGCCTGCTCGGCACGGTCTTCGGCCTGATCCGCTCGTTCAACGACGTGGCCTCGTCGGGCGCGATGGGCCGGCCCGACCTGCTTGCCCGCGGCTTCGGCGAGGCGCTCATCACGACGGCGATGGGATTGCTCGTGGCCATTCCGGCGATGGTGCTCCACTGGGTGTTCACCAGCCGCGTCGACCGGCTGGCGATGCGGCTCGACGAGACCTGCCAGCTCGTGATCGACGAGATCTCCGACGAGGCGGTCGGCACGGCGAAGCGCAAGGCGGGGTGAGCCATGCCGCTGGTGCGACTGTCCGACGACGACGAGCCGGCGCCGAACCTCGCGCCGATGATCGACGTGATCCTCGTGCTCACGATCTTCTTCATGTGCGCCACGAAGTTCTCCGGCGATGAGCGGAAGTTCGACCTCGATCTGCCCCCCGCCGATGCCGCGGCGGCAGTCGATGGACCGCGGCCCGAGATCCTCGAAGTGGAGGCGGATGGCGACGTGCGGCTCGGCGGCGAGGATGTCGTGATCGACGACCTGCAGCCGCGGCTGGCCGCGATCCGTGAATCGAACCCCGACGTGGCTGTGATGATCCGCGGCGAGCGTGCCGTGCCCCACGGTCGCATGGCCGAGATCTACGAGGCCTGCCGGGGCGCGGGCGTGCGGCGGGTGGCGATCTCCGTGCGGCCGCGATCGGAGGCGGTCCGTCAGTGACCGACGGCGCACGATGCAGGCCGCGTGGATCGTCTGGGGAGTGATCGCCGCGGCATCGGCCGGCGGCATCACCGTGCTCGTGCGGACTCGCTGGCTGCAGTCGCGCACCCTCGAAAAATGCGTGGCCCTCTCCGTCGGCATCCATGTCGTGCTGGCGGCAGTCTGCGCCTTCGTGGGGGGCTTCTCACCTGCCTCATGGGGCACCCGTGACGATGGGCCGATGGCGATGACGGTGGTGATGTGCACCGAGCCGGAGGCTGATGCGATTCCCGCCGATGCTGCCGAGGTCTCGGAACCGTCGGCGGACGTCATGCCCGATGAGCCCGCCGCCGCAGCGGATGCGCCCGCGCTCGTGCCGATCGCCCGAGCCGAACCCGCCGACCTCGTGCCGCTGCTCGACGTCGTCGCAGACGCCGAGCCGGCGGCGAGTGATGCCGCAGCGCAGCCCGCGGCCGCCGAACCGGCGGCTGCACCTCCGACGTCACAGCCGAAGGTGCCCGAGGTATATGCCGATCGCGTGGAATCACGCCGGGCCGCGGCGGCTGCGGAGCGCGGCGGCTCGGTGGAGACCGAGCAGGCGGTACAGGCGGCCCTCGCCTGGCTGGCGGCGGCGCAGGCGGCCGACGGCCGGTGGGATGCCTCGCGACACGGCGCTGGCCGGGCACGCCAAACCGGCGGGCAGCATCAGGGCAGCGTCGGAGCGCAGAGCGATCATGGCGTGACGGGGCTCGCGCTGCTCGCTTTCCTAGGTGCCGGCTCCACGCACCGCACCGGCACCCATGCGCAGCAGGTAGAGAGCGGCTTGCGGTTCCTGCTCTCGCGGCAGCATGCCGATGGCTCGCTCGCCGGTGATGCGGAGTTCTTCGCGGCCCTCTATTGTCATGGCATGGCGACGCTCGCGCTCGCCGAATGCACGGCCCTCACGGCCGACGACTCGCTCCGCCCCGCGCTCGTTCGCGCCGTGCGGCACACCCTGGCGATGCAGCATCCACTCACCGGTGGCTGGCGGTATGCGGCCGGCGACCGCGGCGACACGAGCCAGCTCGGCTGGCAGGTCATGGTGCTCGCGAGCGGGCGGCAGGCGGGGATCGACGGCCTCGAGCCGGCCGAGGCCCGGGCCCGCACGTTTCTCCAGAGTGTCTCGTCGGGGGGGGCCGGTGGGCTCGCCGCCTACCGCGCGGGTGAGCGGCCGAGCATGGCGATGACGGCCGAGGCGCTCGTCTGTCGGATGTTCCTCGGGATGCCGGTCGATCATCCCGCCGCCGCCGAGGCGCTGACGATGATCGGCGGATCGCCCCCCGATCGGGCGCGGCCAAACGCCTATGCCTGGTATTACGCGACGCTGGCGTCGTTCCATGCCGGCGGGCCGCAATGGGAGCGTTGGAACGCCTCGCTTCAGGCCGCCCTTCTGCCACTCCAGCGGCGCGACGGCGGCCCTCTGGCCGGCAGCTGGGATCCCGACCCGGTCTGGGGCATGCATGGCGGCCGCGTCTATGCGACCGCGCTCGCGGCGATGACACTCGAGGTCTACTACCGCTATCTGCCGATGCATCGACAAACCGGGCGGCTCGCACGGACGCCCTGACGGGCATTGAGTCATCGGAGCGGTCGTGACGGTTGCGCGGGCTGCGACGCCGGCAGTTTGACCGCGCCCCTGCAAAAACTACACTTCAAGTGTCTCGGCCGCGTTCGCCGGTCGGATCGTCCTCGGCGGGCCATCCATCCCGTCGCCCCGATACGGAGATCGTCACGTGCACGCTTCGCCAGTTTTCGCCATGTTCGGCCTCGGCCCGATGGAGTTGCTGATCGTGGCGGGCATCGTGCTCCTGCTCTTCGGCTCACGGCTGCCAAAGGTGATGCGGTCGCTCGGCGAAGGCATCGTCGAGTTCAAGCGCGGCGTGCAGGGGGGCATCGAGGATGAATCGGCCCGCCCGCGCGACACGGGCCGCGTCGAAGGTCATTGATTCCTTCCCGCCACACATCTCCTCTCCGCTCCCTCCTGCCCTCCCCTCGGATTGCCGCATGTTCGGGCTCGGACCGTTCGAGATCGTCGTGATCGGCGCCATCGCCGTCATGCTCTACGGCAAGCGGCTGCCCGAGGTGGGCCGCTCGGCAGGCAAGACGCTCGGCGAACTGCGGCGGCAGTGGACCACGTTGGCGAAGGAACTCGACGTGGCAGCCCACATCGAAGGTCGACCGCCACGCCCGGCAGTCGCGAGTCGCTCCGCGAGCGACGGGGCCGATGCCCACCAGGTGGCCACCCCACGGTTCGACCCGCCGCCAGCCTCGGATACACCCGCCTAACGCCGGCAGCCGACCGCTGCTGGAGCGCGGTGGCAGGTCGCACCGGGCGTGCTACACTCTCGGCGTCGGGCAGCTAGCTCAGTTGGTTAGAGCGCTACGTTCACACCGTAGAGGTCACAGGTTCGAATCCTGTGCTGCCCATTCGGTCGAAGGATCTCGAGTCGCAGGATATACGCGACATGCCCTTGTCGGGCAGTGCCTTCGGGATGCGGCCGAAAGCGGGGAAAGCAAAGCGGGAAATGTCCGCTGAATTGCGACTCGCCGTCGTGATCTTCCGAAACGTGGCGGCGAACCGCGGGATCGCCCCCAAGTGCTGAACATGGCCATGAACTGTTCGACGCTCGACCCAACCCAGTTGGAGGCGATCGTCTCACACCTCAGCGGCCAAGGCCACGTCGCAGCTGCCTACCTGCTTGGATCGGCAGCCGAGGGGCGATTGCGTCCAGACAGCGACGTGACATCGCCGTGCTGCCCCTCTCCCCCAATGGCCTCCAGTTGACAGAGCGGCTAAGCCTGGCCGCCGAACTGAATCGCCTCGTAGGGCGGGAGGTCGATCTCGGCGTCCTGACGACCCGTAATCTGGTCTACGCCAAAGAAGCGGTGCCCCACGGCCGGCGTATCTTCGACCGCGACCACTCGACGACCGCGACGTTCGAGATATATGCCCTGTCGATGTACGCGTCACTCCAGGAAGCGAGACGGGAGGTCCTTCTCGCCTATGCCGCCTGACGACGTCCTGATCAACAAGGCTGCGATCGACATGGCGATGCATGTCGTGGCCGATCGCCATCTTGGGGTTCCGCAGAGCACAGCGGACGCATTCTCATTGCTGCAGCGTTCGGGCCTCATCGACCCACCGCTCGCTGCAGCACTCCACGGCATGGTCGGCTTCCGCAACGTGGCGATTCACCAGTACGACCAGCTCGGCATGGGCGTGCTCCGATGGGTCATCGAATCAGGCTACAAGGACTGGATCCGCCTCGGCGAGGCGCTCGGCGTCGTGATTCGCCCGTGACCGAGATCGAGCACGAACATCGCTATCGCATAGGCGACGAAGCCCACGGACGCATCTCCTTTCTCCATCCGAGCAAGGGTGCTCGGTGCGTCCCCGATCCGCTCGGCCATCACCGCGGCGGTGAGGCGTCGCTTTCGCCGGGCGATCGTGGTCTGACACGACCCGCGAGCCAGAGGCTCGCGAGCGTGGTCGTGGCGGCGAGGATGCCAACAGTCCCAAAATTGCGGAGTGGCTCTCCCGCGCCCCCCTGCACGATCAGCCCGCCACACATGGTGCCCAGGCCGCTGGCGATGTGCTGCACCGATGCGTTGGCCGACATGAAGCCGCCACGGCGCCGGGGCTCGATGCTGGCCGTGATCAGCGACATCGCCGTCACCATCCGTCCGGCATTGGTCGCCATTAAGAGAGCCGTCACCGGAGCGGCCCCGGCCAGTCCCACCGCGGGCAGGTGGGTCATCACGAGGATCATCGCCGCCGAGAACGGCACCACCCAACGAAACACCCGCAGCGGGCCGTAGCGATCGACGAGCCTGCCGACGAGCGGTGTGCACACGAGCGTGAGCAGCCCGCCGGCGATGAAGATGACTGGCAACTGGGCCTCCGTCACGCCCACGTTCGCCACGAACGCGGTGCTGATGTAGGGAATCACCGCAAACGCACCGAACATCAGCATCGCAATCAAGGCGAAGGCACGCCGGTGGGCCGGAATGGTGAGCGTATCAACGAGCTGGGCCACGGGATGCCGGCGTGAATCGCCCACGTGGCCGGCCAGCGGTGGAATCGTCCATGCAGCCATGCCCACCAGCGGCAACCCAAGGGCGGACAGCGCGAGGAACGGCATCTGCCAGCCGAAGCGAGTGCCCAGTACGATGCCGATCGGCACCCCCACCACCGACGCCACGGCGAACGCCAGCATCAGCGTGGCCGTCGCGCGGCCGCGGCGGTGCTCCGGAAACACGTCCGCCACCATGGCCAGCGACAGCCCGCCATGCACGCCGCCGAACGCGCCGGCCGCACATCGGGCGGCAAGGAGCAGCGGATAGCTCGTCGCGAGGCCACACGCCGCCGTGGCCACGAGCAGGCCGATCGAGAGCGTCAGGTAGGCGGCCTTCCGCCCGACCCGATCGAGCACCGGTGCTGCCACGAACCCGGCGAGACCCGCCGCGAGCGTGTAGGCCGACACGACCCAGCTGAACTGCCTCGCGTCGATGCCCAGCGCCGCAAGCAGCTGGGGTCCGAGCGGCATGACGATCATGAAGTCGACGACGCTGACGAATTGCAGCGCGGCCAACGTGAACAGGATCACACCCTCGCGGCCAGCCGCAGGGCTGCCCGAGACACGCGGATCGGCGGAAGAGGGGCGCGACACGGCGAAAGAATAGCCAGGCCCACCACGAGCGTGCCAGCGCCGCGGGCGTCGATGGCACCACGACGTCGACTTCGGCTGATCCGCAAGCAGGCGCGGGACTGCGCGGCGGCAACCGAGCATTTGACGTCGCCGGCGTTCGCGAATAGGGTCGTGCTCACTCGTGGCAACGGCGTCCGGGCCTGTGGGAAATCCAGTCATCGTGTCCGCGGAATCAATGCGTTCGACGTCTCAGCGGCGACGCCCCGTCATTGCGTTCGAGCGACTCGAACAGCGGGCGGTCATGGCCGCCGCCGAAGGACTGGGGGTCTTCGCCTCGCAGCAGGGCTCGCGGGCAGGCTTGGCTTTCGCCGTCTCCCGCGACTTCGCGATTCAGGATGCCGACTTCCAACTCCCCGCGGCCGGATCCGTGCTGCTCAGGATCGAAGGCCGGGCCGGGACAGCGACCGACCAGTTCGCCCGGCTGAGCATGTCGGCAGCAGCGACGCAGGCCCGGGCGGCCAACGGGGGCGTGCTCGTGCAGGTGGAGCCTGGCTCTCATGCAGTGTCGGCTCGGTTCGGCTGGGCAGCCCCCAACGTGGCCTACGCCATCGACTACCGGCTCGCCGGCGACGTCGATGGCTCGTACGACGTGACGGCGACCGACCTCGACCTGATTCAGAGTGGCATGCACACGCCATCCGCCCTGACGCGGGCCCAGCGGGACAACGCCGACGTCGACGGCAACGGCTCGCTCGATGGCCGTGACCTGCGACTGGCCGGCTCGAACCTCGGCGCGTCGACGTCCATCCGGCCGCTGCGACTGCAGACCGGGATCGGCGCCGCGACTCCCAGCCACAAGGGCGTTGTTCGCATGGCGTCGAGTCAGATCGCGGCGACCACGAACGCCGGGGCGATGGTCATGTTCGTCAACACGGCCACCGGCGAGCGCCCGCGACAGATCGCCGCCGCGGATGGATCGGCCAGCGTCGACCTTCGGCTCCAGCCGTCGGCGATCAACCGCATCGACGTCAGCGCCGAGGACGCCTTTGGCCAACGGGCCGTCCACCGCGTCACCGTGCACCAACGGCCGACACCGGTCGTGATCGTCCCCGGCTGGGCGACGAGCGGCCCGCGGACCCTGTTCGACCTGCCCGAGTTTCTCATGCAGCGCGGCTACCCGGCCGACAAGCTGGCGGTGATGGGCGTAGCCAAGACCGTCGTCTATGGAGACCTACGCACCTCGCTCGCGACGGCCGGCTACGAGAAAGGCCGGGACCAGTTCCTCGTGCCCTACGACTGGCGGCTGCGGATCGCCCCTGACGACGGCGTGCGTGACGGCGTGCTGTCGCAGGTGACCGTGGAATCGATCCTGCAGCCGCAGCCCACGTTCGCGCTGGGCTATCTCGGCACCTTCCTCAAGCAGCTCGTCATGCACGATCCCAGCATCGTGACGGTCGACATGCTGGGCCACTCGAATGGCGGCCTGATGGCTCGCTCCTACGTCCAGAGCCTCGCCTACGGGGCGTCGTTCACCTCGCATGGCAGGGCCTACACCCTGCCAAAGGTCGATTCGGTGATCCTGCTGGCCACGCCCAGCCTGGGCTCCGCCATCTCCTACCCGCTGTGGAACAACGACACCTCTTCGTTCACGCTCTCACTGGTGTTGGCCGACATCAACCTGATGCGGACCTTCCTCAAGCCGGCGTACGACCAGGTCGTAAGCGAGGGTCGCGCCATCACCGGCCCCGACGGCATCATCGACCGGGCCGCGATCACCAACCCGGTCACGGGCCAGCCCGACCCGCTCCTGTTCCTGCAACGCTACCTCGCGTCGCTGCGGGATCTGATGCCGACCTATGGCTTCCTGCGAGACGACAACGGCAGGTTCACGGACATCAACGACACGCCATCTGCGAACCATCTGCTGCTCGACATCAACGCCACGAGCAGCCCAGGCGTGAACCCCTGGACCGCGCTGGTGCGACAGGCGACGGTCACGTTCGGCGTGCATCCCGTCGGCAGCTTCACTGGCCGGCCGGTGCTCACCGAAACGTTCGTGCGCGACGTCGTCGCCGACGGTCGGACAGGCTCGACCTGGCCATTCCAGTTGCCGAAGCCGATCGTGCCTCCCGCCGGCACGCGGTTCCACGTGAGAGAACGGCTCGCCGCGGGCGACGACATGGTGCCGGCCGTGTCGCTCGCGGCCACCTACGCGAACGATCCGACGATCGTCGTCAAGCAGTGGGGCAACGGCACCCGGCAGCCGCCCGGCCTCAGTTGGACTGCGACGAAGGGGAGCGTGCGGCACGCCGGCTTCCTGAGTAACCCCGACGTGCTCGCCTTCATCCGCCGACGCATCGCACCGGCCAGTGGTCGAAATTGAGCCCCTGGCCTGGCATCCCCCCCTGCCCGGCCGCCTGTCTGGACGGCCCAGAACCCCGGTGTTGTGGGGATTGCCGCCAGATGCTACAACTTCGCATGTTCGACTGACTCTCGTCCGCACTCCTGTCCGTCCGGGAACTGCGGTTTGTGCTTTGGCGATGGTCGATTGAGTCGATTCTTGGTTCGTTGGTCCAGTTCCCGAGTCCCAGAGGTTTTGTTTGCTATGTCCCGGAAGATTTACGTGGGGAACCTCCCTTGGTCCACCACGTCGACCGATCTCGAAGCGATGTTTGCTCCGCACGGCGCCGTGCGAAGCGCAGAAGTGATCTCCGATCGCGAAACCGGACGCTCGCGTGGTTTCGGTTTCGTTGAAATGGAGACCGATGACGGTCTGCAGGCTGCGATCAATGCCCTCAACGGGCAGGAAATCAATGGCCGTCCGCTGACGGTCAATGAGGCCCGTGAGCGCACGCCCCGCGCCGGTGGCGGCGGTGGCGGTGGCGGCGGTCGTGGCTACGGTGGCGGCGGCGGCGGTGGCCGCGGCGGTTACGGTGGCGGCGGCGGTGGTGGCTACGGTGGCGGCGGCGGCGGTGGCCGTGGCGGCTACGGTGGCGACCGCTACTAAACCTCTGGAAGTCTTTGACGGACCTCACAGTCCACGGCGCGGGAGCCGGCCCTTTGTGTAGGCGGCTCCCGCGCTTTATTCTTACGCACAGCATTTCCCCCAACGGAACACGAGAGAGTCGAGATGAGTTTTGCAGGTCCCCGGGCGAAGGCGGCCAAGATGGCCCGCAAGAAGGCGAAGCCCCGTGCCAAGGTCAAGCGGAAGGATCCGATCTTTATCGACGGCGCCCGCCCGCGGCCGCTGTACGTCGATTACAAGGACCTCGAACTGCTCGGCAAACTCGTCAACCGTCAGGCCAAGATCATCGGTCGGCGCAAGAGCGGCTGCACGGCTGCCAGCCAGCACGCCGTGACCAGCGCCATCAAGCGAGCCCGCTTCATGGCCCTTCTGCCGTACGTCGGCGAGTAAGGCCGGTCCTTCCGGCTGACTAGGCCGGGACACACGCCATGCCGTTTACGACCCGTCGCCGCGTCGAGTTTCGCGACACCGACGCCGCCGGCATCGCCCACTTTTCCGCCTTCTTCTTCTGGATGGAGTCGGTCGAGCACGAACTGCTGCGCACTGCCGGCATCGCCGTGGTCGAACGCGATGCCTCGGGCCTCGAGACGAGCTGGCCTCGCGTCTCCGCCTCCTGCGATTACACCGCCGCGGTGCGGTTTGGTGACGAGCTCGACGTGGTGGCCGGAATCGCAACGCTTGGACGGTCGAGTGTGACCTACGGGTTCCGCTTCAGCCACCTCGGTCGCGACGTGGCCCACGGCCGCATCGTGGCGGTCCGCTGCCTGATGCACCCGGGCCGAAAGCCCGAGGCGGTTGCCATTCCCGTCGGCATCGTCGCCGGCCTCGCACCGTATCGCCTGCCCGACGCCGCTGCGGCGCCGGCCTGATGCCGGAGGCATGACGTGCTCGAGGTGGACCGCGTCTCCAAGGTCTTTGGGTCTGCCGGCCTGCCGGTACTCGACGACGTGTCGTTCACGGTCGAACCCGGCCGGCGACTGGCGATCATGGGGCCGAGCGGCTCGGGCAAGAGCACGCTGCTGGCGATCATCGGGGGACTCGAGCCGCCGACGAGCGGCTCGGTGCAGCTCGACGGCGTTGATCCATTCGCCGGCGACGCAGTCCACCGCGCCAGGTTTCGGAACGAGCGCATCGGCTTCGTGTTCCAGGATCATCACCTGCTGGCCGGATGCACGGCCATCGACAACGTGCTCCTGCCCGCCCTCGCCCAGGGCACGGTGCCGACGGCCATGATCGATCGGGCGATCGCGCTGCTCGCCCGCGTGGGGCTTGCAGACCGCGCCGGCCATCTCCCCGGCCAACTCTCCGGAGGCGAGCGGCAACGCGTGGCCGTGGCCCGGGCCATGCTGTTGCAGCCGCGACTCGTGCTTGCCGACGAACCGACTGGCCAGTTGGATTCCCGGTCCGCTGCCGCCGTCACCGACCTGCTGGCCGACCTGACGACGGAGACCGGAGGCATGCTCGTCGTCGTGACGCACGACGCCGGAGTGGCCGACCGGATGGGCTCGGTGCGACGGCTGATCGACGGCCGGCTGGATGGATGAACCGAGACACATGAACCACGCATGACGACGGGAGCAGCATCCGCAGCGGCGAGGCAGGGCATGCAGACGGCCACCGGCCTCGCCTGGAGGCTCGCGCGGCAGTGGTGGCCGCTGGGGGCGGCGCTGGCACTGGCCTGCGGTGTCGTGACGGCGACGATCGTCGGTGCGCTGGGCGTGGGGGACGGCGTGCAGCGGGGGCTCGAGCGACTGGCCCTCGACCGGCTCGGCGGCATCCAGACGGCCGTGCTCGGCGACGACCTGTTCACCGATCGGCTCGCCGCCCGTGTCGCAGCCGGGCTTCACGGCAGACCCGACGCGAAGGCCGTCGAGGCGCTCGTGCTCGACGTCACGGTTGAGGCCGGCAGCGGCGGCCCGCCGGTGCGGGCGACGCTGCTGGCGTGCGACGACGTCGAGGCGCTCGGCTTCGCCGGCGCGCCGCCCCGCGCCGGCCCGGGAGTGGCGATCAATCTGCCGCTCGCCGTGGCGCTGGCGATTCGCGCCGGCGATCCGATCGTGCTGCGGATTCCACGCCGCTCCGCCGTGCCGGCGGACAGTCCGCTCGGCCGTCGCGACGCGGGCTCCGACGGCCGCCGGCTGCAGGTCGCCAGGGTGCTGCCCGAGGTGGGGCTGGGCCGGTTCTCACTGCGCCCCACGCAGGAAACCCTGCCGCTGGTGGTCGCCTCGCTCGACGCCGCCCGCGGCATGCTGCGCCGTGGAGCCGTGGCGAATGCCGTCCTCATCTGCGGCACGGCGGCGGACGACGTGGATCACCTGGCGGCAGACCTGCGGCCGACCCTCGCCGACTACGGCCTCGCGATCGCCGCGGAGCCGCCGCAGGGGCCCAGTCTGCGGCTCACCAGCCGACGGCTCATCCTGGCCCCCGAGGTCGATCGGGCAGCGGCAGCGGCGCTCACCCCCATGGGCGGCGGACGGTCGCTCGCATTCCTGGCCGTGTCGCTGTCGGCGCATGATCCGGGCGACCAACGGGCGACGGCCTCCGTTCCCTACTCGACCGTGCTCGGCATTGACACCACCTCGCTGCCGGTCGGCGACCTCGTCGATGCGGCCGGCTCTCCCCTCGCCTGTCCGGCCCCGGACGAGATCATCGTCAGCCAGTGGCTGGCCGACGATCTCGCCTCGCAGGGGCGACCGATCGCCATCGGCGACCTGCTCGATATGCGGTGCTTCCTTCCCGAAACCCTTCACGGCCGTGTCGAGGAGACGACGGCCACGTTCCGTATCTGCGGCATCGCAGCCATGCGCGGCGCGGCCGTCGCCCGGGAACTCGTGCCCGACGTCGAAGGGATCACCGACGAAGACTCGATCGCCGATTGGGATCCTCCGTTTCCCTTCGAGCCCGCACGAGTGCGCACGACACCGCCGCATGACGAAGATGACCGCTACTGGAAGGAGCACCGCGCCACGCCGAAGGCCTTCGTGTCACTCGCGGCCGCCGAGCGGCTCGCGGGCGGCCGCTTCGGCCGATCGACCGCGTGGCATGTGCCCGCCGACCCGAACATCGCCCCCGAGAACCTGCGGCAGCGACTGGAGGCTGAACTACGGCCAGAGTCGCTCGGCATCCGCCTGGTGCCGCTGCGGGCCGAGGCCTTGGCGGCCGCCCGCGGATCGACGCCGTTCGGCGGACTCTTTCTCGCGCTGTCGAGCTTCGTGATCACCGCCGGACTCGTGCTCGTGTGGCTGCTGTTCCGGCTGCTCGTCGCCGCACGACGCCACGACATCGGGTTGCTCGCCGCGATGGGCTGGCCGCCCGGCCGCCTCGCGCTGCTCCTCGTCCGCGTGGGCGCGGTGGCGGCCGTGATCGGCGCCGGCCTCGGCCTCCTGGTCGGCCCCGCGTGGGCCGCCGTACTGCGTGGCATGCTCGCCCGGGCCTGGACCGCAGACGTGGCATCCGGCGCGGCCGCCGTGTTTGGGCCAGGATCCGGATCGGTCCGGTCGATCGTGACCGGCACGGCCGCCGCTCTTCTCGTGTCACTCGCCGCCCTCGCCGCCGCTGCCCGACGAACGGCTCGCCTCCCGCCGTTGGCGGTGCTCCGGGGAGTCGACTCCGATCCCTCCACGACCGCAGGGCGCGTCGGAACACAACGCGGCTTCACGCTCTGCCTGGCCATCACGGCGATCATCGCCGGCCTGGCGATCGCCGTGGCCGGCAGCCGCGCCGAGGCGGCCGCGGCGATCGGAGCCTTTTTCGGTTCAGGAATCGCCGCGCTCACCGGCATGCTCGCGGCCGGGCGGCTCTGGCTGGTGCGTGCCAGCCGCCCCAGGCCGGTGCGGACGCTCTGGCAGTTCGCCCGCCGAAGCCTCGCCCATCGGCCAGGGCGGGCTTTCGCCGTGGCCACGATCGTGGGCATCGCCCAGTTCCTGATCGTGGCGGTGTCGGCGTTCGCGCTGCGACTTCCGGCCGATCCGGCCGACCACCACTCACCGACCGGCGGCTGGACGACGATCGCGACGTTCGGCGAGCCGACGGCCGTGAATCCTGCCGCTCCGGAGATGCGGGAGCAGCTCGGCCTTGCCCCCGCAGCCACCGAGGCCCTGGCCCGCTGCGACATCGCCCTCGTGCGTAGCAGCGGCGGCGACGACGCGAGTTGCACGAATCTCTACGCGGCGACACGACCGACGGTGATCGGCGTCGGCCCCGGCTTCGTGGCCCGCGGCGGCTTCCGCTTCGTCGCCCATGCGCCGACCGACGATGCCGAGACCACGGCCAACCCCTGGCGGCTTTTGACTCGCGATCCGGGGGGCGGTCCGATTCCCGTCGTGCTCGATCAGGCCACGGCCCAGTGGGCGCTGCGGGTGGGAGGCGTCGGCTCCCGATTCGACGTGGCTGGCGACGATGGAGCGACGATCCCCTGTGAGGTGGTGGGGCTGATCGACGGCGGCATCCTGCAGGGCTTCGTGATCGTCTCGGAGCGCAGCTTCGCGCGGATGTTCCCAGCACGCTCGGGCTACGGCATGGCGCTGATCGACGCCGCGCGGAACACCGCTGCCGGCCGGGCGGAACTCGGCCCCGCGCTGGTCACGGCCTGGGCCGATGCCGGCGTCACGCTGGTCTCGGCCGACGACCGGCTGCGGCGGCTCCAGGCGGTGCAGAACACGTTCCTCGCCGGCTTTCAGGCGCTGGCCGCGCTGGGCCTGCTGCTCGGCACGGTGGGCGTCGCGGCGGTTCAGGCCCAGGGACTGCTCGAGCGGCGCGACACCCTGGCCGTGCTCAAGGCCATCGGCTTCCTGCCGGCGACGCTGCGGCGACTGATCGTCGGCGAAACGCTGATGACCGTCGGCATCGGGCTTGCGGCGGGCAGCCTCGCCGGTTGCCTGGCGATCACACCGCTCGTGCTGTCGGGAACCGGCCGGATGCCGATCGGGTGGATGGCATTGTCGGGGGGCCTCGCAGCGGCGAGCGCCTGGATCGCCGGCCTCGTCACGGCGTCATGGCAGACGATCCCGGATCGGCCTCTGGGCCACTAGCGTCGGCAGCAGTCCGTCGCGGATCTGCCGCCACACCGCCCCCGGCGTGATCGCGTCGAGGCATTCATACGCGGGGCCGTCGGTTCGCTGGCATGTGTTCCGCTCGCAGGGCCAGCAGCCAATGGGTGTCGAGATCACCTGCACGAGTCCCGGCCCCAGCGGCCGGGTGTGCCGCGGATTGCCGGCGCCCCAGACGACCTGCACCGGCGAGCCGCAGAGCGCGGCGACGTGTGCCAGGCCGGAGTCGTTGGCGAGCGTGAACACCGCCCTTTCGAAGTGGCGGCGGAGCACCGGCACCGGGCCGCGGGCCGTGCAGTCGATGAGGCCGAGCGTCGGCTCCGCGCAGAGCTTCTGGGCGAGCAGGGCATCGCTGTCGCCTCCGACGACGACGCCGCGCATGCCGGTCTCCCCGACGACCAGCCTCGCCACCTCGGCGAACCGCTCCACCGGCCAGCGGCGGGAGTCGGCGACCGATCCCGGCGCCAGGATCCAGAACGGCTCGTCGGGCACGGGCAGCACCGGGAAGCCCCCCCATGCGTCATCGGCGGGGAAGCGGCGGGCCTGACCTGCGACGGGCTGCCAAAAGTCGGCGGCGGGTGTGTCGGACCGCAGCGCCTCGGGCAGGATCTGCATGAACGTGTCGGATCGATGCCGCGTCTGACCGTCATTCGGCACCTGCCGCGTGAGCAGCCAGCGTCGGCCGTCGCCCGCATAGCCCCAGCGGTCGACCGCACCCGAGCGGAAGATCTGCCAGGCCGCCGTGAGCGAGTTGGGCAGCGAGATGGCGATGTCCCACGGACCGCGCATCCGGGCCACGTGTCCCGCCGCTTCGAGCGACGTCCATTTCTCCCACAAGCTGCGGTGCAGCGGCACCGGCACCGCGATCACCTCGTCGACGAGGTTCCGAAACTGGATGTGCTCGACCCAGGGCACGCAGAACGCGGCCACATGGGCATCGGGAAACGCCTCACGCAGCCGTTGGAAGAACGGGTAGGCCATCACCTGGTCCCCGATACAGTTCGGGGTGCGCACCAGAATTCTGCGGCGAGTGGGGGACGGGCGTGCCATCGCGTACCTGCGGCCAAGCCGGGGCGGCCCCACGGCTGTCGAAGCAAACGGTACCCGTGCGGCACGGAGGCGACAACCGGCCCGCCTTCCCGCGAGCGTGGTATCATCCGCCCCCGCGTCGAGCGGTGGCCACGGTTCGCAGGAGAGATGTCGATGGTGCAGTTCGTCGGGATGCTGGCCGCGATCGGGCTGACGGCCCTGTGCTGGGGGGCCTACGGGCCGGTGCTCCACTTCGGCCGCGAGGCGATGCACTCGAGCCTGCGGCCGTTCGTGTGCGTGGGGGCCGCCTACTTCGTGATCGCCGTTCTGGTGCCGCTGGCGCTCCTCGCGCGTGGCAGTGAACGGGGGAACTGGACGACCAGGGGCGTGCTCTGGAGCCTCCTGGCGGGGACGGCTGGTGCGCTCGGCGCGCTCGGCGTCATTCTCGCCCTCGGATTCGGGGGCAAGCCAATCTACGTGATGCCGCTGGTGTTCGGCGGCGCACCCGTCGTCAACACGCTCCTCTCGGCGGCCCTCGGCAAGGCCTTCGATCAGCTGCGGGCGCCATTCCTCGCCGGGCTCATCCTCGTGATCCTCGGAGCGGTCACCGTGCTCGTCTTCAAGCCGCAGCCGGCTGCTGCCGCACCGGCTGCGGCACCGGCCCTGGCTGCGGATACGGCGACCGTCGCGGCCCCACCCCGCCCCACCGAGCGCTTTGTCGAGGTGCTGGTGTCGGTGGCCCTCGCGCTCGTCTCATGGGGGAGCTACGGGCCGGTGCTCCACCGAGGTCAGGCCGCGATGGGGGGCAGTCGGCTGCGTCCGCTCGTCTGCGTGGGGGCCGCCTACTTCGTGATCGCGGTCGTCGCGCCGCTGCTGCTCCTCGCACCGCTCGGCGACGCGGGCCAGTGGAACCTGGGGGGCTCGCTCTGGAGCCTGGCGGCCGGTTCCCTTGGAGCGCTCGGGGCTCTCGGCACGATCCTCGCCTTCGCCTGTGGCGGCAAGCCGTTCACGGTGATGCCCGTCGTGTTTGGCTGCGCGCCGGTCATCAATACGCTCGTCACACTCGCGCTGGCCCACACGCCGATCGCGGGAGTGAGTCCCTTTTTCCTCGCCGGCATGCTCGTGGTGGCGGCCGGCGCCGCCACCGTGCTCGCCTTCGGCCCCCGCGGCCACGCGCCGGCCACGAAGCCGGCGTGACGCGGCGACGGCCGTGCGACTCACGTGCCACGGGCGTGGCCGAACCAGGCGATGTGATGCCGCGGCGCGAACCGGAAGCCGTGGCCCCGGCAGGCCGTCTCGAGCCAGGCCGACGTGCGACGGAGTTCGGGAGCCGAGCGGCCCTGGGGCATCACGAACACGCCCCGGCGGTGACGGGGTTCGATGCCCAACGCCTCGATCCAGCCCGCAGCCTCGGCAAGATCGGCCTGCGAGTCGATGACGAACTTCAGCTGCCAGCGGCCGGGCTCCATGAGCGTCCGCAGCACGTCGTCACGGCGGCGAGCGGCCTCGTGCCGCCGGGCCCAGTTGCCCGGGACGTCGGCCGCCGGCGCCGAGGAGGCGAGCTTCGGGCTGATCGACATCAGATCGGCCTGCACGCCGCCGACGGCCGGCAGCACGGTGCCTGCCGTCTCGACGGTCACGTGCAGGCCCGCCGCCCGCAACGCAGCGGACAGGTCGACCGTCTCCTGAAAGAGCAACGGCTCACCACCGGTGATGACCGCATGCCGCATGCCGGTGGCGATGACGCGATCGGTGATCCGACCCACCGTCCAGTCATCCCCCTCCGGGGCCCACGACGTGAACGGCGTGTCGCACCAGGTGCAGCGGAGGTTGCAGCCGCTGGTGCGGACGAACACGCTCGGCGTGCCGGCGAGCAGGCCCTCTCCCTGGAGCGATGCGTAGATCTCGGCGATGCGCACGTGCGGTCTGCCCTCGTCACTGCCAGCGGCCGGGATCGCATCGTGGATCGGCCACGGCCGCGGCGGCGAAGCCGGCGGCACGGATCAGGCAGGAGTCACACCTGCCGCATGGCCTTCCGCCTGGCAGCGGGTCGTAGCAGCTCGTCGTGAGGCCGTAGTCGATGCCGTAGCCGACTCCCGCGCGGATGATGTCGGCCTTCGTCATATCGATGAGCGGCGCGAGAATCTCGATCGGCCGCCCCTCGACGCCCGCCTTCGTCGCCAGACCGGCGAGCCTCGCGAAAGCCTCGATGAAATCCGGCCGGCAGTCCGGGTAGCCGCTGTAATCGACGGCATTCACGCCGAGCACGATCGCGTCGGCACCCAACGCCTCGGCCATCCCGAGGGCGAGCGCGAGAAACACCGTGTTGCGGGCGGGCACGTAGGTCACCGGAATGCCCGCGGCGATCGCTGCCTCGGAGCGGCCCTTCGGCACGTCGGCCGACGTGTCGACCAGGGCGCTGCCACCGAAGGCGGCCAGATCGAGTGGCACGACGATGTGGCGATGGATGCCCAAGGCCCGGGCCACGTCGCGGGCCGCATCGAGCTCGACGCGGTGCCGCTGGCCGTAGTCGACCGAGAGGGCAGCCAGCCGGAAGCCCCGGGCCAGTGCCCAGCCGGCGGCAGTGGCCGAGTCGAGCCCGCCCGAGAGCAGCACGACGGCGGTGCGGCCCGGAGGCGAGCCCTGCCCGGGGCTGCCCGCCGCGCCTATCGTGGAACAGGTTTTCATGCCACACTTTCCCTCATCATGACACCAACACCGGCACCATCCCGCGATCAGCTCGAAACGTTCGCCAACCAGTTTCCGAGCCGGGACTACACGATCGAAATCGTCTGCCCCGAATTCACGTCGGTCTGCCCCAAGACCGGACAGCCCGACTTCGGCACGCTCACGTTCCGGTACGTTCCCGATCGGCTGTGCGTGGAACTCAAGAGCCTCAAATTGTACCTGCAGTCATTTCGCAACGCAGGCATCTTCTATGAGAACGTCACCAACCGGATCCTCGACGACCTCGTCGCCGTGGTCCAGCCCCGGAAGATGACGCTGGTGGCCCAATTCACACCCCGGGGCGGCATCAGTTCCCGGATCGCCGTGTCGCACCCGGGCGGCGATCACCTGCCCCCCACTCCCTGACCCCACGCCTTGCCTCGACGTCCTGCATCGGCTTGCCCGAGTCATCCGGCAGCCCGCACCGCCACCCCCGCGAGATCGCTCCATGCCCCAGCCCCGCGTGCTCCTCTCCGCCCTGGCCGATGAATCGGCCTTTCACCTCACGGCCGTGGAGCAGTTCTCGGCGTTGGCGGCGCTCGGGCTCGAGTATTACAGCCTGCGGTTCATCGATGTCGGCAAGGGCGTGAAGAACGTCATGAAGCTCACCCTCGGCGAGATCCAGAAGATCAGGCATCTCGAGGACGAGTATGGGCTCAACGTGGCCTCGATCGCCTCGCCCATCGGCAAGATCAAGCTGACCGACGAGCCCGACGGCACGACGAACGCCTACGTGCCGTTCAAGCAGTATCTGGCCAAGGACGTGGCGAAGGCCTGCGAACTGGCCCACGCGTTCGAGACCAAGCTGATTCGCGGCTTCTCCTTCTACCCGCCGCGCAACGCGAAGCCGGAGGATTTTCTGGAGGAGGCGGTCGATCGCATCGGTCGGATCGCGGAGGCCTGCCATCGGTCCGACCTCACCTTCGGCTTGGAGGTCGAGGCCAACCTCGTGGGCCGCACGGGTCAGCTGCTCGCCGAGATCCACCGCCGCGTCAATCATCCGGGGCTCGTGCTCGTGTTCGACGCCGCCAACCTGATCGTGCAGGGCTTCTCGACGAGCGAGGTCTGGAAGCAGTGGGAGGCGATGAAGCCCGGCCTCGGCTGGGTGCACATCAAGGACTACCGCAAGGTGTCGGGCAAGGCCCGCGGCCGACACGTCGATGAGGACCACCTCGCCAACTTCGTTCCGGCCGACATCGGCGCGGGGGGGCACGAGCGGATCCTCACCGACCTCCGCGGCATGCTGCCGACGCTCTCCAAGAAGCTGGAACGCCGGGGGATTCCTGGCGTGTTCGTCGACCTGGAGCCGCATGTCCGCGGCGGCGGTCAGTTCGGCGGCACGAGCGGCCCCGACGGCATGGGCGTGGCCCTCCGGGCATTGTGCCGCGTGCTCGACACGACGAAGGTGGCCTATCACCTGCGCGACTTCGACGACCTCCTCGCGGCCCGCGGCCTATGACCGCCGTCACCGAGCCCGGCAGCTATTTCGTGGCCAACTACCCGCCGTTCGCGCGGTGGCACGCCGGGGCGGTGGCGGATGTGGAGCGGGTCTTGGACGCCCCGCCGGCTGACGCGCCGCTCGGGCTCTATGTCCACGTGCCGTTCTGCCGCAAGCGGTGCAAGTTCTGCTACTTCCGCGTCTACACCGACGTGACCGCGGCCGATGTCGATCGCTACGCGCACGCGGTCGCCGCCGAGGCCGCCATTCTCGCGGCGCGACGGGCGATCACGGGCCGCGAGCTGCGGTATGTCTATTTCGGAGGCGGCACGCCGTCGTTCTTGAGCGTGCGGCAGCTGGAGCGGCTCGTGGACGGCCTGCATCGGAGCTTCGGCTGGGATCGGGCCGAGGAGGTGACGTTCGAGTGCGAGCCTGGCACGCTCTCGGAGCCGAAGGTGCGGGCTCTCAAGGCCCTGGGCATGACGCGACTCTCGCTTGGGGTCGAGAACTTCGATGACGCGATCCTGGAGGCCAACGGCCGGGCCCACCTCTCCGCCGAGATCCTCCGGGCCTGGGAGTGGATCCAGGCCGCGGGATTTCCGAACACGAACATCGACCTGATCGCGGGCATGCTGGGCGAGACGCCGGTCTCGTGGCGGCGCACGATCGACCGCACGCTCGCCCTCGAGCCCGACAGCGTGACGATCTATCAGATGGAGCTGCCGTTCAACACCGTGTTCGTGAAGGATGCAAAGGGCGAGGGAACGAACGTGCCCGTGGCCGACTGGGACACGAAGCGGGCCTGGGTGGACGAGGCATTCGAGCGGTTCATCGCCAGTGGCTATTCGATCTCCAGCGGCTACACGCTCGTCCGTGATCCAACGCGGGTGCACTTTCGCTACCGCGACATGCTCTGGGAAGGGAGCGACCTCGCCGCGCTCGGCGTGGCGAGCTTCGGCCACGTCGGCGGCGTGCACTATCAGAACGCCCCGCACCAGGACGACTACCTGCGCGAGGTGGAGGCCGGTCGCCTGCCGCTGGCCCGCGGCCTCGCGGCCTCGCCCCGAGAGCTGCTCGTTCGCCAACTCGTGCTGGGGCTCAAGCGGGGCCGGCTCGACACCGCTCGGCTCACGCGGCTCTTCGGCGTCGATCCGCTCCTCGCCTGGGCGCCGCAGTGGGAGTCGCTCGTCGCCGAAGGATTCGTCGAATCCCTCGGCCCTCCCGTCGTGCTGTCGCGGCGTGGGCTCCTGCAGGTGGACGCCCTGTTGCCGCGGTTCTTCGAGCCGCCAATGGACGGCCATTTGCCGGTCTCGTTAGCATCGGGCCGTGCGTCCGGTTGACTCTTCGGTGTGAGATTGTCCTCGCCCTCGTGAATACGCCCGTGCCCAAAACCATGCCTTCCCCAGCGGTCGCCGATCACAGGCGGCCTCCGGTCACACCACACTCGTGCCCGTCGAGCAAGCCGCTGCGGGAGCGGCTGCGGGCGATGGCTGCCGATCTCGTGGCGTCGTGGCGGTCCCACGGCCTGCCGTCCGGCGTCAAATCATCGGCCGGCCTGCGACACCAGGCGGGGTCGCTCGTCGCCCGCGCGGGGGCCGATGCCGATCACGTGGGCTGGATGATGGTCACGATCGTATCGGAGTTCTGGCGGGATCGCCTGGCCTCTGCTCCCAATGGACGCCGGCTCCTGCTGTTGCCCGATTGCCCGGTTGCATCCCGAGATGACGATGGCGGGTCGAGCCCCGTGCCGCACGTCTGCGGCGCCGGCTGTGGGCTGGCGACGATCTGGTCGGCCGCTCGCGACAGCGGCTGGGTCGTGGAGTCGACACGGCAGGCCGTGGGAGCGATCGGCTCCCTGCTGACGGGACAATACGACGGGGTGCTCGGGGTCGCGAAGCTCGCCGATCTCGAGAAAGCATTCGCCATGCTGCCGGCCTTCGCCCTTCCGATCGCGGCGGTGCCGTGCGAATCGGCGGGGGAGACCGGCCGGTCGATGCGGCCCGGCTCCTGCACGGACTGTCTTGCCGAGGCGGCGATCGACGTCGATTGGGTGCTGGGCCTGCTCGGTGTCGCGGGAGGCTCGGCCGCGCCCGTGGGCGATTACCTGCCGCTCCTGCGGGAAGCTGCTGAAGGCTTCACGCCGCATGGCCTCCGATCGCTCGCGAACCGACTCGGAATGGACGCATCGTTCGGCATGGCGGTGCCGGACGACGAGCCGCTCGAACCGCTCGAGGCGACGGCCGCCGTGTCGGGCGGATTCGTGTCTCGGGGAGGCAAGTTTCTCCGTCCGTTCATTTCGCTCGCGGCGTTCGACGCCGTCCGGTGCGACCTGCAGGAGGCGGCGGTGGCCCGGGAGGACGGGTATGCCGTCGACGAGGCGGTCGTGCGGGATGCGGTGAAGGCTGCTGCGGTGGCGATCGAGGTGTTTCACAAGGCCTCGCTCGTGCACGACGACATCGAGGATTCCGACCGCATCCGATACGGCCGGCCGACCGTGCATGAGGAGCATGGCATCGCGTCGGCCATCAACGTGGGTGACTATCTCCTGGGCGTGGGCTATCGAATCGTCGCCGGACTGCCCGGAATCGATGCGGCGACGGCCCGCGACCTGACTCGGATCCTGGCGTCGGCCCACGTACGGCTCGCACGTGGACAGGGGGCCGAGCTCTGGTGGCGAGATGCCGCCGACAAGCGTCTCGCCCCAGCCGAGTCGCTCGAGATGTATGCCCTGAAGACGTCGCCCGCCTTCGAGGCCGCCGTGGCGCTGGGGATCCGGCTGGCGGGCGTGGCGGCCGACGCGGTCGTCGACGTGGCCCGCTATGCCCGGCACGTGGGCACGGGCTTCCAGGTGCTCAACGATCTCAAGGATTGGGCGGGCGATCTGGAGAACAATCGCGAGGCGGCCGGCGACCTGTTGGGGGGCCGGCCGACCCTCATGTGGGCGCTGGCGCACGACAGCCTGCCCGCCGACGCGATCGCCCGACTCCGCGACGTCGCCTCGCGGGCTGGATCCGGTGGGGCGGACGCGGGCGAGATCGCCGCCTGCGTCGCCGAGGTTCGCGGGCTCTACGATCGCGGCCGTGTCTTTACCCGGGCCGCGGAGATCGTGGCGGCAGAGCGGGCCGCCGCGGCGAAGGCGGTGGCCGCATGCCGATTGCCCCGGCTGCGAGAGGTGCTCGAGTTTCTGCTCGATCTCGCAGTGCCCGAGGGGGGGGCGGCGCAGGTCTGCGATCAGCCGTCATGAGTCCGCTCGCTGACGCTGTCGCCCGGGCCGAACGCCTCGTGTCCCTGTTCAGCAGACCGGAGGCCTTCGGGGTCATCCGTGAGGTAGCCGCCGACGCCGTCCCGCAGCCGCACCGCGGGCTGCTCGATCACCCGAGCCATATGACGGTGGCGATGGAGCGGTTTCACGGCGGCACGGTGTCTCTTCAGGTCCTGGCAACGCATCCGGGGTCATCGCCCGATGCGGCCTACGCCCGCGAGATCGTGCTGCTCGATCAGCATGGCTCTCGGATTCAATACGGCATCGTGCGGATCGATCTGGGGATGGTGCCGCCGGTCGTGGCGGACCGCATTCGCGCCGCCGACACGCCGCTCGGCCGGGTGCTGATCGACGCAGGTTGCCTGTGCGACGTGCAGCACGTGAAGCTCCTCGACATCCGAATCGGGCCATACCTCGCTCCCCTGATCGGTCCGGGGCGGACGTTCGGCCGCGTGGCCACGATCGCAGTCGGTGGCCGGCCCGCCGTGGACCTGCTCGAAGTGGCCGTCGGCCGTCACCTGTCACTCGACCAGCCCGCGTGAAGCAGGGTGGCCTGCGGCGCTTCGGCCGATGGGGACGTTGCGACGCTTTTGGCAACATCGCCGAACTGCTTGCGACACAACAGGTTGTGGCGAGTGAGGCGATATTGACGCGGCGTGAGCCGTGCCGGTAGAGTTGGGTTGTCAGGCAAGGATGGCAAGCACGGAAGCGGTCACAGGAAACGGAGTCCTGGTCCCCCCCGCCCCGGGCCCTGCTCTCTGGCACTGACAAGCCACGTCGAAATGGAGTGCGACGCGATTGGCGAGCGATGTGGCAGCCAGGTTGAGTGATTGCAGCAAGGAGGCCTAGGCGTTCGGGGCTGATTCACCGTTGAGGAAGCCTTGGGCGCCGTTTTGACTAGCTGGACCACGGCTAGCGAGAGGGTGGGAAACAATGCAAAAGACCGTGTATACGACCGGTGAAGCCGCGAAGATCTGCAAGGTCAGCCAGCAGACGATCATCCGCTGCTTCGATTCCGGACAGCTCAAGGGGTTTCGCGTGCCGGGCAGCCGGTTTCGCCGGATTCCCCGTGATCAGCTGTTCCTGTTCATGCGCGACAACGGCATCCCGACGGATGCCCTCGAGAGCGGCCGCCGCAAGATCCTCGTCGTGGACGACGACCAGGATCTCGTCGAGCTGATCACCGACGTGCTCGAGCGGGATGGCCGCTTCGAGACGCGGAGCGTCAACAACGGTTTCGATGCCGGCATGATGGTGAAGGACTACCGTCCTGACCTGATCGTGCTCGACGTCATGCTGCCCGACATCAACGGCAAGGAAGTCTGCCAGCGGGTTCGCAGCGATTCCACGATGGACGAGGTGCGGATCATCTGCATCTCGGGCATGTGCGAGCCCGACAAGATCGAAGACCTCAAGGCGTCCGGTGCCAACGAGTTCCTCCAGAAGCCCTTCGAGGCCGAGGTGCTCGTCGATCGGATCTGCAGCCTGCTCGACATCGAGTCGGGCGTGGCGGGATCGTGATCGGCCGCGGCCACTGATATCGATGAACTAGTGCCGCCCGCGGTGCGGAGGGAACGCGGGCGGCTCACTTTGACGGGATCGCGACATGCCCGAGCAGCTCGATGCCACCATGGCGGCCGCCCGTTTGGAGGCGCTGCGGGAATTCGCCTACGGCGCCGGACACGAGATCAACAACCCGCTGGCCAACATCGCAGCGCGGGCCCAGGCGCTCCTGATCGACGAGATCGATCCCGAGCGCCGCCGCAGGCTGGCGACGATCGTGGACCAGGCGTTTCGGGCGCGGGACATGATCACCGGCCTGATGGTCTTCGCCAGACCCCCCAAGCCCGTGCCGGGCAGGATCGAGATCGACGCTATCCTGGCGCCGGTGCTGGAAGCCGTGCGGCCCGCCGCCGATCTCAAGGCCGTCAGGCTCGAGTACAGTCCGCCTCCGGCATCCTGCCCGGTCAACGTCGATGCCGCGCACGTGACCGAATCGATTCGGCTCATCACGGTCAACGCGGTGGAGGCGGCGGCCGGACGGGTCGCCATCCACGTGGCGGCCGGTGGCGGGCATGATGCGGCCTGCGTGGTCACGGTGACGGACGACGGCCCGGGCATGCCCCGGGACGTGCTGGAGCGGGCGTTCGATCCGTTCTTCAGCGGCCGGGAAGCAGGCCGTGGCCTCGGCCTCGGCCTGCCAAAGGCGTGGCGTCTCGTGGAGGTCAACGGCGGCACGCTGGATGTCGATTCCCGGCCGGGTCGAGGCACTCGGGTGTCGGTGTCGCTGCCAGCGGCAGCCTGATCCGCCGCCGCGCGTTACAGACCCCCCAGCCTTACTGAACTACAGGCGATGGGCGCGTCCGGTGGTTCATGCATCGACCGCGGACTTGTCGGCCTCCGCGGGGTTCTCTATTCTCCCCTGGCTTCCTGCTCTCCGGGCGAAGGACCGCCCCATGCGATGCGCAAGAGGGCGACGTGCGACAGGGATGGATGCATGAACTTCATCGCGGTGCAGACGGGCTCCGACGACGCGGCCGCGGCCGCGTACACGGCCGGCGAATCGGACGCGACGAGGAACGCGTGGCGACGATCCCTGCCCCGTGACGGCCGCGCCAGCCCGCGGCCGACCCTCCCGCCTGCGTACGAACTCATCGGTCGCACCGCCGCCTGGCTCGAAGCCCACCAGGCAACCGATGGTCACTGGCGGGCGCCGCTCGAGGGCGACACCATTCTCGAGAGCGAATACCTGCTTTTTTTGGCGTGGGCCGACCGGCTCGATGGGCCGCACGTGCCCGGGTGTGCCAGCCGCATCCTCAACCAGCAGTTGCCCGACGGCGGCTGGGCGATCTACCCCGGCGGCCCCGTCGACGTGAGCGCGAGCGTGAAGGCCTACTTCGCCCTCAAGCTCACCGGCCATGATCCGGCCAGCGCCGACATGCGTCGCGCGAGACAGGCGATCAAGCGTGCCGGAGGCCCATGGGCCGTCAACAGCTTCACGAAGTTCTACCTCGCGCTGCTCGGCCAGATCCCGTACGCAGCCTGTCCCGCGGTTCCTCCGGAGGCGGTGCTGCTGCCCGACTGGTTCCCCGTGAACCTCTACCGCGTGTCGGCCTGGTCCCGCACGATGATCGTGCCGCTGTCGCTGATGTGGGCGTTCAAGCCGCTGCGTGAGGTGCCTGCCGGCCGCGGCATCGCCGAGCTGTTCGGGGCGGCCGATCGATCGGCCGCCGCTCCCATCGACAACGGCGGCTGGGCGAGGTTCTTTCGCGGCGTCGATCGATTCATGAAGGTCTGCGAAGCGGTGGGATTCACGCCGCTGCGGGCCCGGGCGGTGCAGGCCTGCCGGCGGTGGATGCTCGCGCGATTCCACGACAGCGACGGCCTGGGGGCGATCTTCCCGCCGATCGTGTGGAGCTCGATCGGCCTACGGGCCATGGGTTGTCCCGAGGATGCCCCGGAGGTGCGGGAGTGCTGGGAGCAGCTCGAGCGTCTCGTCGAGCATGAGCCCGACGGCGGGCGGCGGCTCGAGCCCTGCCGATCGCCCGTCTGGGACACCGCCATCTCGCTCATCGCCCTCGTCGAGGGGCGCGAGGCCGCCCGTCTGCCGGGGATCCCTCACGACGGCGTGAACGACACCCTTACCGGGGCCGCGGAACGGGCCGTCGATTGGCTGCTCGACCATGAGATCCGCGCCGCGGGGGACTGGGCCCGCCGGGTGGTGGCCGAGCCCGCCGGCTGGTGCTTCGAGTATGCGAATCGCTTCTATCCGGACGTGGATGACACGGCGATGGTGGTGATCGCGCTGGCGACCTGGCGTGACCGCGTCGGCCGGCAGACCGCCGACCCGCGGGTTGCGCAGGTCGGCGAGTCGATCGCTCGCGCGTGCCGGTGGCTCCAGGCGATGCAGAACGGCGACGGCGGCTGGGGCGCGTTCGATCGCGACAACAACGTCGAGTTTCTGTGCAAGGTTCCCTTCGCCGACCACAACGCGATGATCGACCCCAGCTCCCCCGATCTCGCGGGCCGTGTGCTGGAGGCCTTCGGCAAGACGGGCCTGCGCCGCGGTCACCCGAGCGTTGACCGGGCGCTGGACTACCTCCGCCGCACGCAGGAAGCCGAGGGCTCGTGGTATGGCCGCTGGGGAGTGAACTACATCTACGGCACCTGGCAGGCGGTCGTCGGCCTTCAGGCGGTCGGGGTGCCCGCCGACGATCCGATGATGGCCTCGGCGGCGACGTGGCTGATGACGCACCAGCAGGCCGATGGCGGCTGGGGCGAGACACCCGACAGCTACGCCGACAAGTCGTTTGCCGGCGTGGGCTCGCCGACCCCATCGCAGACGGCCTGGGCGATCTGCGGACTGATCGCGGCTGGTCACGGCGACTCCCGGTCGGTTCGTCGCGGCGTGCGGTGGCTCGCCAGCCACCAGCAGCCCGACGGCACCTGGGCGCAGCGTGAGTTCACGGGCACCGGGTTTCCGAAGGTGTTCTACCTGCACTACCACTGGTATGCGATCTATTTTCCGCTCATCGCCCTCGCGCGGGCCGGCTGCTGCGGAACCGCGGAGGACGAGGCATGAGTGTTCCGGTCGGCCAGATGCTCGCGGTGTTGCGGCACGTGGCCATTCAGCGGCTGCGGGGTAACGATCGCTATCCGCTCGTGCTCATGCTGGAGCCGCTCTTCCGCTGCAACCTTGCCTGCGGTGGTTGCGGCAAGATCCAACACCCCACCGAGATCCTGCGGTCGCATCTGACCCCGGAGCAGTGCTTTCAGGCGGTGGACGAGTGCGGGGCGCCGATCGTGTCGATTCCGGGCGGGGAGCCGCTCCTGCACCCGCAGATCGAGGAGATCGTCGCCGGCATCGTGGCCCGGAAGCGGTATCTCTACCTCTGCACCAACGCCATCAAGCTGGAGGAGATGCTGCCGCGGTTCCAGCCGTCACCCTACCTCGCCTTCTCCGTGCATCTCGACGGGCCGCGTGAGGAGCACGACCACGCCGTCTGCCGCGAGGGCATTTACGACATGGCCGTTTCGGCCATCCGCGCGGCCCGCCGATCGGGCTTCCGCGTGACGACGAATTCAACGCTCTTCACCGACGCCGACCCGATCCGCTACCGGCGATTCTTCGACGACGTGATGGCCCTCGGTGTCGAGGGAATGATGGTGTCGCCCGGCTATTCATATGCCAAGGCACCCGACCAGGAGCACTTCCTGCCGCGGCAGCGAAGCCAGTCGCTGTTTCGCAGTCTGCTCGCCGACGCGCCGCGGCGGTGGCGGTTCAACCAGTCACCCGTGTTCCTCGAGTTCCTGAAGGGGGCGTGGGATCTCGAATGCCGCCCGTGGGGCACACCCACCTACAACCTGTTCGGCTGGCAGCGGCCCTGCTACCTGCTCGACGAGGGCTATGCGAAGACGTTTCGCGAGCTCATGGAAGAGACCGACTGGGCGGCCTACGGCCGGGCCAGCGGCAATCCGAAGTGCCAAGACTGCATGGTGCACTGTGGCTACGAACCGGCCGCCGTCGAGGCCACGTTCGGGTCGCTGCGTGGCCTCCTCGGCACGGCCCGGCTGATGATCTTCGGCCCGCCGCGCGGCCAGATCGCTCCGATTGGTCTGGGCCCGACGCCCGCCGCCGAGCCGCGTCGTCAGCCAAACGGCCTCCCCGCCCTGCCGATCCTGCAGTAGCGCGGCGTCACTCAGAGCGACTGCTCGCGGACGAGCCGGGCGGCGTCGAGCGCGGCGCCGCGGGCGCCGGCGGAGTCGCCGGCGGGCATCACGTGAATCGGCAGATCGGCCTGCTCCTCGCGCTGCGCAGGCATGCCGCCGCGGATTTCGTCGATGAACCAGCGCCGAAAGTCGGCCGACGTCTCCACGGCGCCGCCTCCGACGACGAGGGCGTCGGGGTCGAACACGTTGACGATTTCGTCGAAGAACAGCGCCAGGGCCTGGGCCTGCACGCGGAAAATGTCCCGACAGAGCGGGTCGCCCTGCTCGGCCATGCCCCGCACCAGCTTGGCGGCGGCGGCGATGTCAGTCTGGGCGGCGAGCGGATGATCGGGCTGACGCGACAGAAAGTGCGGCAGCAGCGTGCGGCGGATCGCCGTGAGCGAACACAGCGATTCCAGGTCGCCGATGCGGCCGCAGTTGCAGGAGGGCAAGAGCCCTTCGATCCCCGGGATCGCCTGGAACGGAATGAGCACGTGCCCGAGTTCACCGCCGAAACCGTTGCGGCCGGTGACGACCCGCCCGCCCGTGACCACGCCACCGCCGAGGCCCGTGCCGACGATCGCCGACACGCTCGTGGCCTGGTTCTCGGAGCCAAAGATGGACACATGGCCCCACAGGGCGGCCGCGTTGCCATCGTTCAGGTAGGTGACGGGTAGGCCAAGCACGGCTTCCAGGCCGCCCCGCATGTCGAAGCCGGCCCAGGCAGGGTGGACGAAGTTCGTGGAGCCCCGGCGGCTCAACACGCCGGAGTTGCTCGCAGGCCCCGGCGTGTCGAGCCCCACGGCGACGAGCTTGCGGAGCTCGACGCCCGCACGCTGGGCCGCGACGGCCAGGCCGGCGGCGATCTGGGCGAGGCAGATGTCGGGCCCCTCCACGCTCCGCGCGGGGTATTCGCACAGGCCGTCGATCAAAAACTGCCCGCGCTCGTCGAGAAACGTGTAGTTGATCGCGGTGCCGCCCAGGTCGATTCCGGCGACGATCTTTTCGGCTGGCGACACGGACGGGGCTCCTTGCTCCCTGCGAATGGCTATCCTTGAACGAACGCCGGCTCACGAGCCGGCAGCGGCACACTGGGCGAAGCCTCGTTTGACGCGGGCCACGATCGCCCTCAGGCCACGGGCTCGCATCATCCCCAGGATGTCGATGAGCCCCATCCGATCGAGAAACTCGTCGGAGAGCGTGGCCACGTCGCCGATCGGCCGGCCGTTCACCGCCTCGGCCAGAATGGCGACGAATCCCTTCACCGTCGGCGCCTCGGGGGCCACCTCCGCGGTGAGCTTGGCCCGACCATCCTCGGCCTCGGTCCAGAGAAACACAGGCGTCTGGCACTCGTGCACACGACGATCCTCGGCCGCCTTGCGGGCCTGGTAGGCGGGCGGAAGCGGCGGCAGGCCGTTGGCGAAATCGACCAACAATTCCAGCTTCTCACGACCTTCGAGGTCGGCGAACTCACCGACGATCGCGTCGAGCCTGTCCTGCATGCTGCTCTGCATGCTGCTCACGCTTGGCCTGCCGTGCGGCGTCATGCATGAACGGCCGGGACGGCGGCCTTCGCACCACCGGGCTCGGCCCCCTTCGCGATCGGCACGCGAACGCAATTGCCCCACTCGAGCCATGAGCCGTCGTAATTCTTCACGTTGCTGAAGCCCAGCAGGTAGGTGAGCACGAACCACGTCAGGCTCGACCGCTCGCCGATCCGGCAGTAGGCGATCGTGGGCGACCGCCGCTTCATCTTCAGTTCCTTGATGTAGAGCTTCTCGAGCTCCTTGGCCGACTTGAACGTGCCGTCGTCGTTGCAATTCATGGGCCAGGGCACGTTGAAGGCCCCCGGGACGTGTCCACCACGGACGGCACCTTCGTTGGGGTAGTCGGGCATGTGCGTCCGCTCGCCCCCCGACAGCGTGCCTACCTTCTTCTGCTGGTCGGGCCCGAGAAAATTGAACTTCGCCACGTAGCTCCGGGAGTTGATCGTCCGCTTACCGAGCTCGATCGTGTCGTGGCCGCCGGAGATCTCCTCGAAGACCGTCTTGTTCGGCTCGAGGGCGTCGCGGTTCTGGTCGACGTAGCCGATGTCGACGGTGGCCCCGACCTTGACCGTGCCCGTGTCAGGCTTTTCCTGGCCGACGAGCATGCGGAAGAGCGTCGTCTTGCCGGCGCCGTTGGGACCGATGATGCCCACGATGCCGCCCGGCGGCAGCCGGAACGAAAGATTCTCGAAGAGCAGCTTGTCGCCGAACGCCTTCGAGATGCCGTCGACGTCGATCACCTGATCGCCGAGTGCCCGGCTCGCCGGAATGAAAATCTCGATTTCCGAATCCCGTACC
>JBJTIE010000127.1:0-4679 GCA_046094845.1 Planctomycetaceae bacterium
GCACACGGCAAAGAGCCCCGGCAGGAACCGCCCTCCGGTGGGCGCGAGGGCGGCGATCAGGCCGCGGGCGGGAGACACGACTGCGGCGGCGTCGGCCCCCCAGCCCAGGGCCACGGCCTCGCCGATCGCCAGCCAGCCCACGAGCACGAAGCCCGTGATCGCGAGGGCCTGGAACGTCGTGTCCTTCCAGAAGGCCACCGCGCCTGCGATGCTCGCCACGGCCAGGGCCGCCGCGGCGGTGACCACGAAGAGGCGTGCGATCTGGGGGGCCGACGCCGCCGCAGTCGTGTCTCCCGCCCGCGGCCTGATCGCCGCCCTCGCGCCCACCGGAGGGCGGTTCCTGCCGGGGCTCTTTGCCGTGTGCGGCGGCGTGATCGCGGTGGCGAACGGCATGGCGGTCGCCAACGTGCGGCGATGGAATACCGCGAGCGAGATTCGGCGGCCGACGACGACGCCCCGCCACATCCCGCGGCGGGTGCGGACGGTCTGGGCGAACCCAGTCCTGTGGCGGGAGGTGTGCACGCGGGCCCACGGTCGGGCGATCATCGTGGTGCGGATCGCCTGGCTCGTGCTCTTCGCGGCGGCCGTCGCGGGCGTGGCGGTGCAGGCCCGGGCCGTGCGGCCCGACAGACTCGCGATCGCCGCGGCCGTGGTGCCGATGGTGCTCGCCAGCCTGCTCGCCGTGGCCGCGCTCGCGGTGACGAGCATCACCACGGAGCGGGATCGAGGCGCCTTCGATCTGCTGCTCGTGAGCGACCTGGAGCCGAGCGAACTCGTGTGGGGCAAGCTTCTGGGTGTGCTCGCGGCCGCCCGCGAGATCGTGGTGCTGCCGCTGCTCCTGTGCGGCGCCCTTGTGGCCACGGGTGTGACGACGCTCGAGAACGGCCTCTACCTCGTCCTGGGACTCGCGGTGCTGACCTTCTTCACGGCCGTGCTCGGCGTCTACGCTGGGCTCTCGCATCCGGCGTCGCGACAGGCGATCGGCGTGGCCCTGGGCACGGTGGCCTTCCTCTGCGTGGGCGTGGCCACGGCGATGCGGATCATGGTGGCCTTCGGCGGCAGCTTCGAACTGCAGTTGGCCCCCTTCCTGGCCGTGATCGTGGGGGGCGGCGTGGGGCTCTACGCGGCGCTCGCGGCCCGGAATCCGTCGCCTGCGATCGGCTGGGCGGCGGCCCTTCTTCCCGCGCTCACGTTCACCGGCATCGCCGGCTTCCTGCAGGGCAACACGCTGCAGGTGTTCCTCGTGGTGCTCGCGGCCTACGGCTTCGCCACGCTCGCGATGCTCGTGCCCGCGATCGCCGCCTTCGACCTGCTGACGGGCCGCACGACGTCGGGCGAATGACGAGGCTCACCTCGCCACGCTCGCCGCGTCGAGCGCAGCGAGCCGTCGGGCGGCCTCGGGCGGCGCATTGCCCTTGGCGATCGCCTGACGGTAGCTGTCGCGGGCGTCGTCGAGGCGACCGAGCGACTCCTGGGCCACCGCCTCCATCGTCAGCACGTCGGCCGGCGCCTGGTCAGGCCCATACGACTCACCGAGCACGGCCAGCGTGGCGAGGGCCCGCCGCGGCTTGTCGAGCCGGAGATATGCCTCGGCCGCATCGCGAAGCAGCCCGCGATCATCGGGGGCGATCCCCAGGCCGCGATGGAAGTCGGCCACCGCCTGGTCGAACTGGCCGCGGGCCATCGCGATCTGGCCGCGCAGGTGCCAGGCCGTGTTGGAACCGGGCGCGAGCCGCACCGCCTCCGCGGACAGCCGCTCGGCCTCCGCGAAAAGCCCGAGTTCGAGATACATCCGGCCCGCCTCGATGCACAGGCCGGCGTCGGCCGGCGAAAGCTCCAGGGCCTTGGCCATCTGGGCGACGGCTTCCATCTTCTCACCGCGGCTCCAGAGCACCTCGGCATAGTGCCGCCGGGCATCGACATCGACGGGGCAGCTCTTGACCGCCGCCTCGAGCAGGCTCTCGGCCCGCACGAGATCCTGGCGGTCGGCCGCGGTGAGACCCTCGTTGCACAGCCGACGCGCGTCTGCCAGTTCAGCGGGTACCGGATTCCGCCGCGACATGAGTCGACAGCCGCCCGCGGCGGAGACGACACCGGCGACGACGACGCAGAGGAGTGAGAGGCGCAGCGGTGGCACGGCAGACAGCCCCGGACGACGATCCCCGGGAGGGTACTGACGGTAGCGGCCCCGCGACAGGCAGTTTTGAGAGATTGCCATGATTGCCCAGCCTGCCGCGTCGCCCGCGAACCGGCATTGCCGTCGGCCGGCAGCCCCCCGTACTACCCCCCCATGAACGCTCGCGCCCCGCCCGCTGCCCGTCGCGGCTTGCCGCTGGCGGCCGCCCTGCTGGCCGCCGCAGCGATCGCCGGCTGCGAGATTCACGACGAGCCGGTGCAGCCGGCCGCCGACGAGACGGTCTGGCCGCTCGTCGCCCAGGAGGTGACGCTCCGCCAGACGACGCCCCGCGGCGATCGGGCCGCTCCGCCCGGCATCGAGTACGTGGAAGGCTACGAGGCGGGGCGACGTCGGGCCGAGACCGAGCAGCTCCCGATGCTGATCGTCTTCCGGGCCGCCTGGTGCCGATGGAGCTGCGAGCTCAGCCAGGGGACGCTCGCAGACCGGGGCGTCGTGTCGCTGGCGAAGCGGTTCGTCTGCGTGACGGCCGATGCAGACCGCGATGCGTCCACGTGCAGGGCGTTCCACGTGAGCGGGTTTCCGACGGTCGTCGTGCTCGACACCGACGGACGCGAGCGGTTTCGCGGCACGGGCTCGGCGGCCGCAGGTGGGCTGGCGATCGCCCTCCGCGGCGTCCTCGATGACCCTGGGGCCACCGCGTTGATCGCCGGCGACATCGACGACGCCCAGCAGCGGTGAGGTAGACTCTGCGGCTCCTGCATCCGCTCCTCTTCGGGATTTCTCCGACGTGTTCCAGCAGCCGCCCCCCGCGGGCACCGGCGAGAAGAAGTACCACGCCTACCCCTGGTGGAGCCCGCGGTTTTGGCACGGCATGCCGCTGGGCGTGTGGCTGCCGCTCGTGGCCGAGCATCACTGGCGGATCGCACCGAGCCGCTGGGGCCTGATGGCGACGGTGTCGGGGGCCGCCGCGTTCAACTCGCTCGCCGAGCCGCTGTCGGAGGCCCGGTTTCGCCGGCTGCTGCGGGATCCGCCGGCGACGCCCCCTCCGCTGTTCATCATCGGCCACTGGCGATCGGGCACGACGCTCCTGCACGAGCTGATGATGCTCGATGACCGCTTCTGCTGCCCCAACACCTACCAGTGTTTTGCGCCGGGCCACTTCCTGCTCACGGAGTCGGTCGTGACGTCGGCGCTCTCGTGGATCATCCCCAACAAGCGGCCGATGGACGACGTGGCCGCCGGCTGGGACCGGCCGCAGGAGGACGAATTTGCCCTCGTCAACATGGGCGCGCCGTCGCCGTATCGCCGCATGGCGTTTCCCGTGACGAGCCCGGACCGGCCCGAGGCGCTCGACGTGAGCCTGCTCTCGCCGGCAGAACTCGCCCGCTGGAAATGTGCGATGAAGAAGTTCCTCGAACGGCTCGCCGTGCACGACCAGCGGCGGCCCGTGCTCAAGAGTCCGCCGCACACGGCGCGGATGGGCGTGCTGGCGGAGATGTTTCCGGAGGCCCGGTTCCTGCACGTGGTTCGCGATCCCTTCGTCGTCTTTCCCTCCACGCTTCGGCTCTGGCGGTCGCTGCACGACGTGCAGGGCATGCAGGTGGACAAGGGCGAGACGCTCGATCGCTACGTGTTCAGCGCCTTCGACGAGATGTATGCGGCATTCGACCGCGATCGCCAGACGCTGGGCCCTGACCGGCTCCACGAGATGCGGTACGAAGACCTCGTTGCCAATCCGGTGGCGAAACTCGCCGAGGCCTATGACCGGCTCGGCCTCGACGACTTCGACCACATGCGGCCGGCGCTCGAGTCGCACTGCGAGTCGATGAAGCGATACCGCACCAACACCTACCGCCACGACCCGCGGATCGTGGGGGAGATCGCCACCCGCTGGCGGCCGTTCATCGACCGCTACGGCTACACCGTGCCGGCGGTGTGACGCGGCCAGCAACCAATGTGCCGTGAGGGGCTACCCATGCCCCGGGAGCCGGCGTTGGCGGCAAGCGCAGGCAGGATGCCGCGAGCGCAGCCGCCATCGAGCGAGCGAAGGCATGGATGCCGAAGCGAGCGTCCGGCGACGGGGCGTGGGCAGCCCCGAACTCAAACCGCAGGAGGTCGACCCGCTCAGCAATAGCTCGGGTCTGCGGTGTTCAGACCGTAGTCCACATGCGGAGCATGCGGACTACGCGTGCGGGGTCGGGGTCGGCCGACGGCGCTGCTGCATGAGCCGCACCTTCGGGTCGGCCTGCATGCTCTTCTGCTCGTCGGCGAACTCCTGCGGCGTCATCCGGATCGCCTTCTCGAACCGCAGCCGCCCGACCGCATACTGACAGGCCGCGATCACCGCCGCAGCTGCGACGAGCCAGCCGAGTTGCCGCCAGGCGAGCATGGCCGCCCGCGCCGGATCACCCACCGTGCCCGCCCCGACGAGCGGGCCGGCGACGGCGTACGCGACGCTGCCCAGCAGCAGAAGCGCGGCGGCGTTGCCCATGACCGTCATGATCGAGCGGCCCGAGAAGACCCGCCGCAACCCCGTCAGCGG
>JBJTIE010000128.1:0-3790 GCA_046094845.1 Planctomycetaceae bacterium
CGTCTGCTCCGGGTGGTTCTTCTCGAGCCGCTTGACGAGGTGCAGTTCCGTGCCGATCGCCCACTTCGTGCCCGGCGGAGCCGCCTCGACCTGCCGGATGATGTAGCTCGTGGAGCCGACGAGGTCGGCCTTGTCCACGACCTCCATCGAGCACTCGGGGTGCACGAGCACCTTCACGCCGGGGAGGTGCGCCCGCATCGCATCCACGGGCTCCGGCTTGAACATCGCGTGGACGCTGCAGTGGCCCTGCCAGAGGATCACGCGGCTTCGCTCGAGCGCCGCTTTGTCGTTGCCGCCGAGCCGCGGGGCATGGGGATTCCAGACGCACATCTCGTCGAGCGGGACGCCCATCGCCCGCGCCGTGTTGCGACCGAGGTGCTGATCGGGTAAGAACAGCACCCGTCGCGTGCGGGCGAAGGCCCAGTCGAGCACGGCCCGGGCGTTGCTCGACGTGCAGACGATGCCACCGTGCCGGCCGCAGAATGCCTTCAGGCTGGCAGCCGAGTTGATGTAGGTAACGGGCGTGATGTCGGCGGTGTCGATCACGGTGCCGAGGTCGGCCCAGGCATCCTCCACCTGGTCGATCGCGGCCATGTCGGCCATCGAGCAGCCGGCCGCCATGTCGGGCAGCACGACGGTCACCCGCCGGCCGCCGCGGGTCGCCACCTTCTCCGGACGGTTGGCGAGGATGTCGGCCGTCTCGGCCATGAAGTGCACGCCACAGAAGGCGATCGCCTCGCAGTCGGCCCGGTCTGCGGCGTTCTTCGAGAGCTGGTAGCTGTCCCCCTGGAAATCGGCGTGGGCGATCACGCCATCCTGCTGGTAGTGGTGGCCGAGGATCACGAGCCGGGACCCGAGCTGGCGGCGGACGGCCTCGATCCGCTCGGCGAGGGCGGCATCTTCCAGCCCGCGGTAGGCCGGAAAAGGGGAGGCGAAGGCGGGGGCGGGGGCGGTCGCTGTCATGGTGCCCCAAAGTATATTCCGCGTCTCTGCAGCCCGTGCAGGCAGACCCGGCCGCGGTATACTGCCGCCCGCTGGCGAGACTGCAACGGCCGCCACTCCCATTCTCCAATCGGAAGGACGACGAGGTCACATGGCGCGGAAAGTCGTGAATCGCAAGGAACTACGGGCCCAGGCGGATGCGGCGGAAGCCCGCGGCAAGACGGCCAAGAAGGAAAAGCCCGTCAAGGAAAAGAAGGAGAAGAAGGAGAAGGTCGCCAAGGAGAAGAAGGTCGCCGCCAAGAAGCCGGCCCGGAAGAAGGTGGTCAAGGAGACCCGGATGAAGGCCTATTGGGGTGTCTTCAATCAGGCAATGAAGAAACTCGTCACGTTCGAATACGCCGACAAGCGGGCGGCGGAGAAGAAAGCGGCCGACCTCGGCCCCAACCACTTCGTGCAGTTGATCAAGGAGCCGATCACCGACGCCTGACGCGGATGCGGTCGCCTCCGCGCAGCGCTGTAGGTGCAGATTGGCAATCTGCACACGGTCGCCAACCGTATTCCGCAGAGTACCACTCCGCGGCTACTGGCCTGCGGGAACCCGGCGCCTCCGCGCAGCGGCCCGCCTCACCACGGGCTCTTCCACTCGCCCCAGGCGGCAAGGTACCGGGCCAGGCCGGGACACTCCCCTGCCTTGGCCTCGATCCACTCGCGGGCCTGCTCGATCAGGGCATGCTCCCGCTTGAGATCGATGTCGCCGGCCACCACCCGCGACCGCAGGAACACGAAGTAGGTGTCGAGCACGTCACTGCGGCAGTAGTCGTGGATCTCCGCAGTCCTGCCCGCGTCCCACAGCTCCTGCACCATGTGCCCCGCCACCTCCATCTTGCCCGGCTTCCCGATCAAGTTGGCGGCGAGCGACAGCCCGCCATTGAACCGCGACGCGCCCGAGTTGGTCAGCCATTCGTGCAGGTCGAAGTGGGCGGCGGTGTTGTAGCGATACCGCGGCTGGTCGAAATTTCGCGCGTCCTCGGCGAACCAGTCGGGAATCTGGATGCCATAGCGGAAGGCGCCGAGCTCCAGGAGCGGCATGTCGAACCCGCGGCCGTTGAACGACACCAACCGCGGCCGGTGATACCGCCGCCAGCCCTCCCAGAACGTCCGCACGATCTCGTGCGGCCGCGACTCCTTCTCGTCGAGCGCCACGAGATCCTGGAGGGCCAGGTCCTTGCCGAGCTTGGCGATCACGAGCGAGCAGGGCACCTGGAACGTGTAGGGGATGAAGTCCTTCCCGTTCTCGGCCTGCAGCTCCCCGCGATACCGGGCGATCGCCTTCTCCGGTGCGAGATCCTCCCCCGGATACCGCAGCCGCGACACGAGCGCCCCGTCGGCCACGCTCTCGATGTCGAACACGAAATACTTGGTATCGGACGCGGCCATGGATTCAGCGACGTGCCAGGGGGTGCTTCAGCGGGAGCCAGGCCCCGTCGGCCTTGCTCGACGCCACCGACTGCTCGATGAAGTACATCCCCTCCACACCGTCGTGGATGTTGGGATAGACCGTGTCCTTCCGTTCGGGCGAGCCGCCCGTGGCGGCCTCCACCATGGCGTCGAAGCCGGCCCGGTAGACGTTGGCGAAGGCCTCGAAGAAGGCCTCGGGGTGGCCCGACGGCAGCCGGCAGGCCGCCTTGCCCGAGCCGTTCATGAACGGGGCGTTGGGGTCGCGGGTGTAGATGGCGTGCGGCTTGCCGTTGTGGCGGACGATCATCTTGTTGGGCTCCTCCTGGTGCCACTCGAGGCTGCCCAGCGTGCCGTCGATCTGGATGCGAACGTCGTTCTCGCGTCCGTGGCTGATCTGCGAGGCCGTCACCGTGCCGAGCGCCCCGTTCTCGTAGCGAATCACGGCGTGGCCGTAGTCGTCGAGCGGCCGGTCGGGCACGAAGATCTTGAGGTTCGCGCTGATCGTCTGGGGAAGCAGGCCGGTCATGTAGCGGCCGAGGTTGTAGGCGTGGGTGCCGATGTCGCCGAAGCAACCGGCGGCGCCGCTCTTCGTGGGGTCGGTCCGCCAGGCGGCCTGCTTCTGCCCCTCGCTCTCGAGCCGGGTCCGCAGCCAGCCCTGGATGTATTCGGCGCGGATCGCCTGGATCTCGCCGAGTTGCCCCGACAGGATCATCTCCCGCGCCTGCCGCACGAGCGGATACCCGGTGTAGTTGTGGGTCACCACGAACACGCTCTTCGAGGTGGCCACGAGCTTCGCCAGCGCCTCGGCCTCGGCGAGCGTGAGTGTGAGCGGCTTGTCGCAGACGACGTGAAAGCCGGCCTCGATCGCGGCCTTGGCGACCGGAAAATGCATGTGGTTGGGCGTGGCGATCGACACGAAGTCGATCCGCTCGCAGGCGGGCAGGGTCCGCTCCTTCTCGAACATCTCGGCGTAGGAGCCGTAGGCCCGGTTCTCCGGCACGTCGTAGTCGGCGGCGCTGGCCTTCGATCGGGCGGCATCGCTGGAAAACGCCCCGGCCACGAGGGCGGCCCGGTTGTCGAGCACGGCGGCGGTCACGTGCACCCGCCCGATGAAGGAACCCTGCCCGCCCCCCACGATTCCCATCCGCAGCTTCCTGCCGAGTCCGCCGTTGGTCGCCATCGTCGTTTCCCCGTGTTGGCCGTGGGGCTGCGGACGGCGGGGACGGGGCCGGAGGTCCGGCATCGGGACGCTGGCTGCTGCCGCGGGCTTGGCGAGTCTGTTAAAGTGCCGCCCGACGGCGGCGGTCAACGCCGCGACGTAACCAGCATACACGGCCAACACGGGGAAACGACGATGGCGACCAACGGCGGACTCGGCAGGAAGCTGCGG
>JBJTIE010000129.1:0-3237 GCA_046094845.1 Planctomycetaceae bacterium
GCTACAGGCCTGCCGGGAGGCCTCGCCTCCGCGCAGCGAGTAGGTGCAGACTGGCAGTCTGCACACGGCGGTAGGCCACACGACATCGCGACGGCCGAGCGGCGTCGCGAACCGTATTCCGGCAGAGTACCACTCTGCGGCTACAGGCCTGCCGGGAGGCATCGCGACGTCGCCGCGCTGACGCCGACCGCACGGCATCGCTTCCGCGCAGCGAGTAGGTGCAGACTGGCAGTCTGCACACGGCGGCACCGCCACACGACTCCGCGACGGCCAAACGACGTCGCGAACCGCATTCCGGCAGAGTACCACTCTGCGGCTACAAGCGTGCCGGGAGGCGTCGCGACGGCGACGCGCTGACGCCGACCGCACGGCATCGCCTCCGCGCAGCGCGTAGGTGCAGACTGGCAGTCTGCACACGGCGGCACCGCCGGCCGGCGTCAGTCGAGGGCGAACGTGACGGGGGTTTCGGCCGGCAGGCCGTTGCCCACGGCGAGGCCGAGCGTCGTCGCGGTGTTGTACTTCGCGGGAATCGGCTTGCCGCCGGGGAGCGAGCCCGTGATCTCCGCCCGGTAGATGCCGCAGTTCACGCCCGGATAGGCGCTGCCGGGAATCGACGGCGATGCCATGCCGCTCGCGTCGGCCGGGCCCTCGGCGGCCTTCATCGTCGCGCTCATGAACGGCTCGGGCACGAGCTTCACGACCGCGGCCCCGACCGGCTTGCCCTTGTGGGTGACGCGCACCGTCACCTGCGTGATGCCCACCTTCGAGTCGCGCACGCCCGCCAGCCAACGGGTGATCTCGGCGGCGGAGAGCCGGTTGTCGCCATCGGCGTCGAGGGCCAAGACCCGCTTGTCGCCGCCGGTGGAGGCCACGCCGGGCGGCTTGTCGGCCCCGGCGGCGGGCGGCGCGGCGGGTGCCAGCCGGTCGGCCGCGAGCCCGGGCACGCGGGCGAGCTCGGCGACCGTGAGCAGGCCGTCGCCATCGGCGTCGGCGAGATGAAGCACCGCCCGCGTCAGGCCTGCGGGATCGACCGGCGGCGCGGGCACGCGGGCCGGCCGCGACGGCCCGCAGCCGACCATGGCGGCGAGCAGCCCCGCGATGAGCGGAAGGATCGTCCCGGCGGCGGCCCGTCCGCTCATGGGATATCCTCGACCGAGCCCGCGTTATCCGCGACATTGCCGAGGGCGGCGAAGAGCGCGGGGTTGATCGAAAAATCCACCCCCCGCACGGTGCCGTCCACCATGGCCATATAGCAGACGTTGTGCGCACTGCCGAACGTGGCCGAATACGCAGAACCGGTCAGATTCCGGTTCAGGCCACGGGTGTCCGGCATTGGCGGCAATGGTGCGAACGTGCCAATCTCTACGAAGCAACCGTTCACATCCGCGTTGCCACTGAATCCCCAGCCATAGATGCTGCCCCATGCCGTGACGGTCGGCGGCGGCTGGTATTCGTCTGGGTTCACATATCGCTCGCCGCACATGAACACGTTCGAATGGCCGTCGGTGATCTCCCGGAGTTGCCGCCCGACGCCGCCAACATAGGATTCCAACGCACCCGCCTCGCTGTCCCACGGCTGGCGGTAGTAGGTGCAGCCGGCATAGTCGGACCGGGCCACGATACTGGGCGGGCGGAGAGCGGGGTTGGAGTTCGTAGCGGTATACGAATTACCGAATGCCTCCCATTGAACGCCAATACCCGGATTCGGCGTTGTGAAAAGCGGCGACCCCCTGTTCGGACAGACGAAGAGCGCCACGGGCGTGGCAACGCGCCGCCACAACTGCGCGACGTCAGTAGCGCTCTCCGGGTTGAGGTCAAACAGCGGCTGCTGCTCGATGTGGGGCAGGATCTGATAGAGCCAGTTCGGCCCTGCTCCATTGCCGTACACCCTCGTCGCCCAGGGCAGGCAGTCGTTGTTCATGCTCGCGAAACTCCGGCAGCCAATCGCCAGCTGCTTGAGGTTGCCCTGGCACTGCATCCGGCGGCCCGTTTCACGGGCCGACTGAATGGCTGGGAGCAAGATCGCGATTAGGATCGCGATGATCGCGATCACGACGAGCAGTTCGACGAGGGTGAACCCGCGTCGTGGCGAGAAGCGGTCAGGTCGCATGGCTGGAGTCCACGGGCGGTGCATGTCAGTAGTCCTCGACCTTGAGCGTGTACGGCTTCGTCGCCGGTGGGCACTGCAGGAAGCCGTTGGCGAGGCCGGAGTTGTTGGCATACGTTCCCGTTGTGGTCGTCTGCCACACGCTTCGCCGGGTCAGGAGATGGCCGTAGACGTGGGGCATGAGGGTCTCGCGGAGGAACCGCGTGCTGCCGTCAGCGAACGCCGAGACGGCGCCACCGGGGTGAACGGAGGAGGGAAGGTTCGTGCTTGCGCTGTTGACGATTTTCGTGGTGGCGGTCGGCGTGCCTGAGAAGCCAAAGAGATGCCCACCGCCGGCTTCGATCTTCGGCCAAAACCATAGGGGCCCACTGTATACGGCGCCTGGGTTAGTGGGCGCTGTACCGCTTGCTACGGTCTTTGGATACCAACTATCTTCAAGCTCCAAAAATGCGTCTTCTGTGATCAGCAACGTGGAGGATGTACCGTCCGCAGCCGCGATGTCGGCCGCGGACGAGTAGATGCCGTTGGCGTTGTCGCCGATCGCGCCGTCATCGACGTTGAAGGAGGATGGCGAACTTGAAGAACAGTTAGCTCGGTACGCCATGTTGTACCAGGGGCGTATGGCATTCCACATTCCGCCCGCTGACGGGCACGCCGTCAAATCCAACGCCAAACCCTTAGAGTGGGACAAAAAACTGTTATTTCCTCCGTTGTGATAAGCCCCCGTGTATATGGTGATCTTCCCATCGATCACGGCGTCAAGCAGATCCTGCCGCTCGAGCAAGGGCAGCAGCATGATAAACCAGCCGGGGGTGCTGATGTCGGGCGGTGGGCCCATCGGCCCGTTTTTTATTTGAAGCTTGTTGCGCACGCCCGGAAGGAAGTTGTTCCGGGAGTCGTACATCGCCATCGCGAGGGCGAGCTTCGTCTGATTCGCAACGCACTTCGTGCGGCGGCCCGATTCCACGGCCGAGTTGACCGCCGGCAGGAGCAGCACCATCAGCGTGGCGATGATGCCGATCACCACCATCAATTCGACGAGCGTGAAGGCCCGCCGCGGCGTGGAAGTGTGCATGATTGGAAGCTCCCCGGGAGGGGCCGGTGTCGGGATGCGAACCCGACGTTAAGTT
>JBJTIE010000130.1:0-2188 GCA_046094845.1 Planctomycetaceae bacterium
TCCTCGGCGCCGTAGACGAGCGTTCCCAGGCACTGGCGGATCGTGGCCTCATCGGCTGCGATCGCCGCCCGGCAGGCCGCCTCGTCGCGGCCCCGTGCCGCGATGCGGAGCGTGATCGTGGCCTCGTGGGCGGTGATGCCCACGAGCGGCTCACGGCCCCGGCGGACGAGGTCGGGCAGCATCGCCTCGATCGCGCTTTCGCCGGCGCCGAAACACTTGATTCGCCGCTGCACGATCGTGCCCCGGTCAGGCTGCATCGTCAGCAGGGCGGGCACGACGGTCTGCCGCCACATCAGCTTCATCTCGGCGGGCACACCGGGAAGGGCGAACACCCGGGCCAGGCGACCATCCGGCCGGGTGAGATCGACGTCGAGTCCCGGCGCTGTGCCGTCGGGATTCGGGATCATCCGGCTGCCGCGCGGAAAGAGCGCCTGCCGTCGGTTGGTCTCCGGCATCGGCATGCCGCGGCGGGCGAACCGTGCCTGGACGGCCACGATGGCCTCGGCCGAGAGCTCCAGCGGCCGGCCGGTCCCGGCGGCGAGCACATCGCGGGTGAGATCGTCGGCCGTGGGGCCGAGCCCCCCCGTCGCGACGACCACGTCGGCCCGTGCGGCGGCGATTCGAAACGCCTGCTCACCGGCCTCGAGCGTGTCGGTGGCGGTCGTGTGAAAGACGACCGGAATGCCGAGCACGGCGAGTTCCGCCGAGAGCCACTGGCTGTTCGTGTCGAGCCTGGCGCCCGTGGTCAGTTCATCGCCGATCGCGATCACTTCGGCCCGCATGATCGATTCTCGCTTCCTGGTGCAGACCACTGTTCTACACCGCCGGCCTGTTCTCGACCGCCCGTCGGCCGCCCGTCCCGTGGCTCGCTCTGGCTGGTTTGGCCGCGGTGGAGAACAATAGGGAGATGACTTCCCCAGCCGCCACGGACGACGCCCGCGACTGTTCCGGCCTCACGCTCGGCGTGCTCGGTGCCGACGCCGAGATCGCCGCGGTCGCCGCCGAGGCCCGGCGATGCGGGGCTCGGGTCATCGAGATCCCCGAGCCGGCGGGCGACGCGGAGGCGGCCTCCTGGCAGCGGCTGCTCGACGAATCATTCTGCACCGCGGTGCTCGTCGGCACGACGGGCTGGAATGCCACCCGGGCCGAGGCCGTGCGGATGCTCGTGCAGGCGGGGCGGACGCTCGTGCTCGCCCATCCGCTCGAGCCCTCGATGCTGTGGGCGTTCGAGCTCGACATGATCCGCCGCGACTCTGGTGCCGTGCTGATCCCCTGCCTGCCCGACCGGCTGCATCCGTTCATCGCCCGCCTGAAAGCGGCGGTCGAGGCGGGACTGGGCGGCACGGAACCGCTGGGGGAGATCGAGTCGGTGAAGTTCGAGCGGCTGATGCCCGACCGCACGAAGCCGCGGGTGCTGGCGGCGCTGGCCCGCGATGCCGACCTGATCCGGGCGCTCACGGGCGACCCCGCCCGCCTCGGCACGCTCGGCGCGGCCGATCCCGACTCGGCCTGGTCCACGCTCGCCGTCGGCTTCAGCGGCCCGACGCATGCTCCCGTTCGGTGGCAGGTCGCCCCCGGCAGTCCCGCCGGACTCACGATCACGCTGCAATATTCCCGGGGCGCGATGCAGCACACGGCCCCCGACGACGATGCCCCGTGGACCTGGGTCGGACCGCCGGCAGCCACCGCGGCCTCTGCCCGCGCGGCGACGATCCTCGACGAGTTGGTCCGTTCACTCCGCCACCGCCCGCCGTCCGAGGCGTCGCCGATTCCGCCGGCCACCTGGCCCGACGCGGCCCGGGCGATCGAGCTGGCCGACACGGTGCCCCGCAGTCTCGCGAAGGGCCGGGCCGTCGATCTCCACCAGGAGGAGTTCTCCGAACTGGGCACGTTCCGCGGCACGATGGCCTCGCTCGGCTGCGGCCTCGTGCTCCTCGCCCTGCTCGTCCTGGTCGCCGCCACGCTCGTTGCCGGCATCGCCGCCGAATTCAACTGGGAGCTTGGCAAATCGATCACGGGCGCCTGGCCCGCCGTGATCCTGGCCGTGCTCTCCACATTCCTCGCCCTCCAGTTCCTCCCCCTCCTGATCGAAAAAAAGGTGCCAGCCACCAAATCTGGGGAAGATGGCGAAGGCAGCTGACGGGGTTGCCCAGATTTGGTGGCTGGCACCTTTTTTTCTGGGTTGGGT
>JBJTIE010000131.1:0-9149 GCA_046094845.1 Planctomycetaceae bacterium
CTGGAGGAGCTCGAGGCCCTGCTCCCCTCGGACGCCTTCTCCACCTACTCGAAGAAGATGCAGTCGTCGCTGCGACGCGAGCACCGCAAGATGCTCCGCAACCTCGGCGGCATCCGCACGCTGTCGCGGCTGCCCGAGTGCCTCGTCGTGTTCGATCCGAAGAAGGAGAAGAACGCGATCAATGAGGCCCGCAAGATGGGCATCACCACGGTCGCCCTGATCGACACCGATTGCGATCCCGACGTCGTCGATCTGCCGATCCCCGGCAACGACGACTCGATCCGGTCGATCGAACTGGTGGCCGCGCGGCTCGCCGACGCGATCGCCGAGGGCAAGGCCTCCACGGCTTCCGAGGCGCAGGCCAAGGCGGAAGGGGGCGAGGCCGACGCGGCCGCCTCCAAGCCGAAGCCCAAGGCCCGCCCGATGGTGGCCAAGCGTTCGGTGCCGAAGCCCGCGACCTGATCGAAGTGTTCCAGTCGCGGCCTGAGTCTGCCAGCCAGGGTTCCGGTTTCGGCCCGGTCTTGGATGGCTGATGGCGTCGGCCGCCGCTGCAGTGTCGCATTCATGTCCTCCGCATGCACGTCTACCTCGTTCCCAGGAGATTGACCGATGGCTGAAATCACCGCCGGGGCCGTGATGGCCCTTCGCGAAAAGACCGGGCTGCCGATGATGGAGTGCAAGAAGGCGCTTCAGGAGTGTGGCGGCAACACGGATCAGGCCGTCGAGTGGCTGCGGAAGCAGGGCATCAAGACCCAGTCGATGCGGGCCGACCGCGAGACCTCCTGCGGCCGCCTGGCCGTCTACACCGATGCGGTGAAGGGGGTCGGCACGATCATCGAGTTCAAGTGCGAGAGCCCGCCGGTGGCCGGCAGCCCCGACTTCAAGGATCTCTGCAACGACATCGCCAAGACGCTTGCCCTCGGTCCCGGTGCGGCGACGCCGGCGGACCTGATGGCCCAGAAGAGCCAGGCCCATCCCGGGAAGACGCTCGCCGAGCTGAAGGACGACCTCTTCAACCGGATGCGGGAGGTGTTCGAGCTCTCGCGGATCAAGCGGATCGACGCCCCGTGCGGCGGCTATGCCCACCACGACGGCTCGAAGGCCGCGATCGTGGAGATCGGCGGCAGCACGTCGGCTGCGAACGCGGCCGAGGTGGCGAAAGACATCGCGATGCACGTCGTCGCGCTCGCGCCACAGGCCATCCGCAAGGAAGATCTCGATCCGTCCGTCGTCGACAAGGAGCGGGAGATTCTCTCGGAGGCCGCCCGCAAGGAGGGCAAGCCGGAGAACATCATCGCCAAGATGATCGAGGGCCGGCTGCGAAATTTCTTCAGCCAGTGCGTACTCCTCGAGCAGCCGTTCGTGAAGGACGACAAGCAGACCGTCGGCCAGCTGGCGAAGTCGGCCGGCCTCGAGGTGAAGTCGGTCGAGAATTGGAAACTGGGCGGTTGAGCCGTTCGCGGCCGCTCGTGCCAACCGTGGTCCGCACACTCCGTGTGCGGTTTGAGGCATGAAGGCCGGGCGGCTGGCTATTCTTCTCGATGTTCGCGGACCCACGGGGGAATAGCTCGAGTCTGCGGTGTTCGTACCGTGGGCCGCATGCGGAGCATGCGGACTACGGCGCTAGCGGATGCAGACTACGGCGCCGATTGCTGCCCTGCGTAGGCAACGGGTGATCGGTCGTGTAGGGTGACGCCATGTCAACCGCCCCTCACAAACGTGTGCTCCTCAAACTCTCGGGCGAGAGCTTCGCCCGGCAGGGTGAGCGGGGCATCTCGATGGACGAGGTGGTGCACATCGCCCGGCAGACGGTGCAGGCGGTGGCCCGTGGCACGGAACTGGCCGTCGTGATCGGCGGCGGCAACATTCTGCGCGGCGGCTCGTTCACGGCCGGCAACGCTGCGATCCAGGAGGCCACGGCCCACTACATGGGCATGCTGGCCACGGTGATCAACGGTCTGGCGCTCCAGGATGCCCTCGAGAGCCTCGGCGCCCAGACGCGGCTCATGACTGCGATCCGCATGGACGGCGTGGCCGAGCCCTACATTCGCCGCAGGGCCCGCCGGCATCTGGAGAAGGGGCGGATCGTGATCCTGGCTGCCGGCACCGGGAGCCCGTACGTGACGACCGACACCGCCGCGGCCCAACGGGCCCTCGAGCTCGGTGCCGGCATTCTCATGAAGGCCACTCGTGTCGACGGGGTCTACTCCGACGATCCCGAGAAGAACCCGCACGCCGTGCTCTACCGCGAGCTTTCCTACCAGCAGGTTCGCGAGCAGAACCTGCGGGTGATGGACGCGACGGCCATCTCGCAGTGCATGGAGCACCGGATGCCGATTCTCGTCTTCAATTACCGCCGCGACGGCAACATCGAACGGGCCGTCGCGGGGGAGCGGATCGGCACGCTGATCGCGAGCCCCGACATGGTCGCCGCCGGGGGATGACCAGGAGGCGGCCCGCCGCCTGCTTGTCCGCCGTGCCAAGCCCGTGCCACAATCGGGTGTCTCCGGCCGGCTGACGCCGCGTCGGAATCGCCACCCCAGGAGCGGCCGAGATGCCCGTCGACGACATACTGCTGGATGCCGAGGAGCGGATGGAAAAGGCGGCGGACGTGTTTCGTCAGCAACTGACGGGCATCCGCACGGGCCGGGCCAATCCTGGCCTCGTCGACTCGCTGCGGGTCGAGGTCTATGGCTCCCCGACGCCGATCAAGGCGCTGGCCAGCGTGGGTGCGCCCGAGCCCAACCAGATCGTCGTGCGGCCCTTCGACCCGGGCACGATCAAGGACATCGAGAAGGCGATCCAGGCCAGCGACCTGGGGTTCAATCCGCAGAGCGATGGCCGCGTGATCCGGATCACGATCCCGGCCCTGTCGACCGACGTCCGCCGCAAGATGTCGGCCCGCATCAAGGAGTTGGCCGAGGAGGCCCGTGTGGCCATTCGTAACGTCCGCCGCGACGCCAACAAAGCGGCCGACACGGAGCAGGGGGACGGCGGGCTGACCGAGGACGACTGCGACTCCTGCAAGGAGGAAGTGCAGGAACTGACCAAGAAGTATGAGACGAAGGTCGGCGACCTCGCGAGGGCGAAGGAAGCCGAGGTCATGGAGCAGTGACTCCGGGTCCTGGCCACCATCCGCCGGGAGCCGGCCTGTGATCGAAGTCGTCGATCTCGTGAAGCACTACCGGGCGGGTGACGGCGGCGTCGTGAGGGCGGTCGACGGCGTCTCGTTCGCCGTGGCGGCCGGCGAGATGGTGGGCCTGCTGGGAGCGAACGGCGCCGGCAAGACGACGACGCTGCGGGTGCTCGCAACGCTGCTCAAGCCGACCTCGGGGAGCGCGTTCATCGGCGGCCGCGACGTCTGCAGTGATCCGGTCGGCGTGCGGCGGCGGCTCGGCTACGTGTCGGCGACCACGGGCGTGCCCGACCGGCTCACGCCCCGCGAGGTGTTCGACTCCTTCGGCCGGCTGCACGGGATCGATGCGGCTGCCCGCGCCGCGCGGGCGGAGCGGCTGCTCGACGTTCTGGGGCTGCGGCCGTGCGCCGACCGGCCCGCGGGCCGGCTCTCGTCCGGGCAGCGGCAGCGTGTGTCGGTCGGGCGGGCGCTCGTGCACGATCCGCCGGCGCTCGTGCTCGACGAGCCGACCAGCGCCCTCGACGTGATCGGCTCCCGAGATCTGCTCGCGCTGCTCGCGGACCTCCGGGCCGAGGGGCGCGCGATCCTGCTCTCGACCCATCGGCTGCATGAGATCGAGCACCGCTGCGACCGGTTCGTGGTGATTCACGGGGGCCGGGTGGTGACCACGGGCACGCGGGAGGAGCTCGTTGCGGGAGCGCCCGCCGGCGGCCCGCCGACGCTCGAAGCGGCCTTTTTCGCCGCGATCGACGCAACGCCTGTCGGGGGTGCGGCATGACCTCCACGGGCCGCGACTGGCGAGGCGGCCTGCGTGCGGCGCTGGCGATCGCTCGCCGCGACCTCGTGGAATTCGTCCGCGACCGCCGCACGCTCTTCATCACGCTGCTCCTGCCGATGGCCACCTATCCGATCCTGGCGCTCTCGACGGCGCTCGGTGTGCGGACGGCGGCGGTCGAGATGGAGTCCGAGCGGGCGGCCGTGCCGATCGTCGTGGCCGCGTCGGGCCGCGACGCCGCGGCCTTCGCGGATCGCGTGGCCACCGTCGATGCCAGCGTGACAGGCCGGGCGCGGCAGGAGTGGCCGGCGTCGCTGCGGCTGGACGTCGTCCCGCCGGCGGAGGCTCGGCGGCGGGTGGACGAAGGTGATGCCGATCTCTGGATCGAGACGCGGCCTGGAATCGTCTCCGACCTCGACGGTCGCGGCACGGTCGAGATTCCCGTGCGGTGGTCCGACAGGCATCCGTTGCCACAGCAGGTGCGAAGTCAATTCGAGGTCGTCATGAAGGCAGTGGCCGCGGATGCACGGGCACGGCGGCTCGCGGCGGCTGGGTTGCCTGCCGATCTGCTCGAGCCGCTCACACTCGCGTATCCGCTCGTGAAGCCCGGCGGGCCGGCCGCCGCAGCCAAGCCGATCGCCCCGGTGGTGGCCGGCGGCGTGCTCGTGCTCCTCGCCGTGCTGACGCTGACGGGCGCCTTCTATCCGGCCATCGATGCGATCGCCGGCGAGAAGGAGCGGGGCACGATCGAGACGCTCCTCATCGCCCCGTGTGCTGCCCGTGACATCGTGTTCGGCAAGTTCCTCGCAGTGTACGGCGTCACGGTGGCCACGCTGGCGGTGAACGTGCTTTCCATCTGCGCGACCGGGGCGGTTGCGGGCCGGTTTCTGCCCGAAGGGTTGAGCCTGGGGCTGCCGGCCGGCGGCCTGCCGATCGCCGTGAGCGTGCTCGCGTTCGTGGGGCTGGCGGCCCTCTCCGCGGCCACCTGCCTCGCCGTCACCACCGCGGCCAAGAGCGGTAAGGAGGCGCAGAACACGCTCACGCCCGTGATCCTGCTCGTGAGTGCCCTGGCCGGCACGGCCCTCCTGCCCGGTATGCGGGTCGACAGCCCGATCGCCGCAGTGCCCTTCGCCGGCCAGGTGCTCGTCGGCCGTGCCGCCTTCGACCTCGGCGACGGGGCGGCAGGCTCGCTGCTCACGGTGCTGACGGGCCTCGCGGTCACGCTCGTCTCGTCGTGCCTGCTCACCGGAGTGTTGCTCGGCCTGACGTCGCTCATGCTGACGGACGAAGACATCCTGTTCCGCGGGCCCGATGTCGCGGCCTCGGGGCTCGCACGGCCCGGCCGCCGGGAGCGGCCCACGGTCGTGGAAGGGGTCGTGCCGCTCGTCGGCGGCCTCGCCGCCCTCTGGTATGCCCAGGGGCTGACCCCTGACGATCTGGCGGCGGCGATTCCATTGCAGCAGGTGCTCACGGTGCTGGGGCCGCTCGCGCTGGCCGTGTGGTGGCAGCGGGTGAACCTCGTGCGGACGTTCTCGCTCCGTTGGCCATGGGGTCTGTCACTCGGCGCCGGAACGCCCGCCCGTCGAGCGGCCTCGCTGACGGCGTCGCTAGGCGGCGCGGCGCTCGTGGGGGCCGGCCTGTTCGGGCTCGGCGCCGCGGCTCTTCTCGCGGTGAAGGGCACCAGCCTGTCGGCCGAGGCCGAAGACCTCAATCGTCGGTTGCTCGATCTGATGCTCGAGCGCCCCGCCTGGCTGGCCTGGTGTCTGATGGCGGTCATTCCCGCGATCTGCGAGGAACTCCTGTTTCGCGGCTGGGTGCTCGCGGCCTTCGCCGGAGCGGGCAAGCCGCTGCGGCGGCTGACGATCGCCGTGGTCGCGCAGGCGGCCTGCTTCGCCGTGTTTCATCTGCTGCCCGAGCGGATGCCGCAGACGTTCGGCCTGGGTCTCGTGCTCGGTGCGATGACGGTGGCCACGCGCAGCATCCTGCCGGCGATCGTCTGCCATCTCGTGCACAATAGTCTTCCGCTCGTGCTCGTCATCCTCGCCGGCGGCCGTACGGCCCTGGCGAGGGCGGTCGATTCGGCGGGCTCGAGCGGAGGATTCGCCGGCATTCCTCCGTGGGCCGTGGTGGCAGCGGCGATCTGTACGGCCTGCGGTATCGTGCTGCTCGCCGCGAGCATGCGGTCCGCACATGAGGCGGGCAAGACAAGGAGCGGCGAAACATGATGCAGTTGTTGAGGCGGCGATCCGCGTGGACCGCGGTCTGGACGTTCAGTGTCGTCATGGCCGCCGCGGGAGCGTGGGCCGACGAGTCGGCCCCCGTCGCTCCGGAGCCGACGGGCACTCCGGCCGCTGCCGAGAAGCAGCGGCTTCGGGTCGGCGTGATGCCGATCGCCTCCGCCGTCGAATGGGCTGGCGATCGCCCGGTCGGCGTGATGATCGACGTCTGGGAGAATCTGGCCGGGCGGCTCGGCGTGGAGTCGGAGTTCATCCGTGTGGACGCGTTTCCGGCGTTGCTCGGACTCGCCACCTCCGGCAAGGCCGACGTCGCGCTGGGACCGATCGCGATCACCGAGGACCGGGAGCGGGCGCTCGATCTCACGCATCCGATTTTCCACTCCGGATTCCGGGTCGCCGTCCGCCAGCGGAATGAAACCGGCTTCCTGTCGGCGGTGCGGTCGATGATCTCCTGGCAGCTCCTGCAGCTGCTCGGGATCGTGATCACCCTCGCCCTGATCTCGGGTCATCTCCTTTGGTGGTTCGAGCGCGACCGCAACGACCACTCGTTCCCGGCGGCCTATCCGCGGGGCGTCGGGGAGGCGATCTGGTGGATCATGTCGACGATCATCACCGGGGGCTGCGACGACAAGCACGTCGACAGCGTGCTCGGCCGCAGCCTCGCCTTCGCCTGGATGGCGGGAGGCATCGGGCTCATCGCCGCGTTCACCAGCGTGCTGACCGCCACGATGACGGCCGATCGGGTGACGGGCACGATCCATGGCCCGCGAGACCTCTCCGGCCGGGTCGTGGGCGTGCAGGCCGCCGCCGTGACGGCATCGGTCATGCGTCAGCGCGGGGCGATTCCGCAGGAATTTCCCACGATCAAAGCCGCGCTCGACGCGCTGGCGCTCGGCATGGTCGAGGCGGTCGTGGCCGAAAACCAGCAACTGATGTTTCTCGTTTCCCAGGCAAACCATGGGCCGATCAAGCTCGTCGGCCCGGTCTTCGAGTCGTTCGACTTCGGGCTCGGCCTGCCGACGGACAGCCCGCTCCGCGAGCCGCTCAACACCGCGATCCTGCGGATGCGGGAGGACGGAACCCTCGACCGGTTCATCGAACAGTGGCTCGGCAAGCACGAGTGACGTGGCGTCTTCCGGTGGGCAGTTCGGGGTTGCCCACCGCCCCTCACGAGCCTACGAGAGGCAGCGGGCAGGCGAAGGGGTCGGTGCAAGCTCGAGGAGCATTTGGACCGAGTCTTCGAGGTTCCGCGAGGATCTGAAAGACCGCGCAGCGGCGACTTGTACCGCCCCCGAAGCCGGCGCGTACCTGTCCAGCATCAAGCGATGCCCTGGGCCTTCATCGCGTCGAGGTCGGCTGCGGTGGGTGTCGCCATCGTGCCGAAGAGCCAGTCGCCGACGAGCAGGAACACGTTGAAGTTCTTGTCGGGATGGCGGTGATGCAGGAAGTGGTGCTGGGCCAGTTTCTTGTAGATCGGCCACTGCGAGAAGAATGAGCCCCGCGGCTTGTGCATCTCCAGGTGGACCAGGTTCCACGTGAGGTGGTGGAGGCAGACGACGACCGGAAACGTGAGGGCGCCGACGTACGAAAATGGTGCGATCAGGAGGGCGATCGGCAGCGACTCGATGAGCCCCTCGACGGGGTTGAGCCGAATGCCGCGGTCTTCGCCGTGCGGCACCGGCTCGTCGTGAAACTCCTTGAGGTATTGCCGGTGGTGCTCGATGGCGTGGCTCTTGAACATCCGCTGCCGGGCCCGGACGTTGCGGAGGAAGAAGAGCCTGGGCCGCTTATGCATCATGCGGGCGTGCACCTGATGCTCGACGATCGACATCACGATGGAGAGCGCGACGAACCAGGCGACGATCTGCAGAGCCAGCGGCATTGGGGGGGCACCTCGAGGGTGGGGCGAGCCGGACGTCAGGGGCGGTGTCGACCCCGGCGGATCGTCGAGGGAGGGTGTACCACATCGGGTCGGCTGCGTCGGGGTCAGTTTTTCCGGCCCGTCGGGGCGAAACAAGCCCGTTCGGCGTCGTTGACGCCCTCCGGCCGCGAACGTAGATTCTGGCTGGTTTCCCGCAGAAAACGCGGTCCTTCCCGTTCCCCTTTCGAAAGGCATCGTCCCGCCCATGGCCACCACGTCCCGCACGAAGTCCGTCGCCAGCAAAGCCGCCTCGAAGTCGGGAGGTGCCGGAGGCAAGGCGGGGCGGATGATCTACTACTTCGGGGCCAAGAAGTGTGACGGCGACGGCACCATGAAGGCGTTGCTGGGCGGCAAGGGGGCCAACCTCGCCCAGATGACGAAGATCGGGCTGCCGGTTCCCCCCGGCTTCACGATCACCACACAGGTCTGCATCGACTACTACAAGAACCACAAGAAGTTTCCCAAGGGCCTCGAGGACGAGGTCGCCTCTGCCATGAAGCTCATGGAGAAGGAGACGGGCAAGAAGTTCGGCGATCCGAAGAACGCGCTGCTCGTGAGCGTGCGGTCCGGTGCCCGCGACAGCATGCCGGGGATGATGGACACGATCCTGAACCTCGGCCTCAACGACGAGACGGTGAAGGGTCTGGCCGCGGCCACTGGCAATCCTCGGTTCGCCTACGACTCCTACCGCCGCTTTATCCAGATGTACGGCGACGTCGTGATGGGCGTGCAGAAGCGGCACGAGAACGAGCACGATCCCTTCGAGGCGACGATGGAGGGGCTGAAGCACCAGCTCGGCATCCACGACGACACCGACCTCGGCGAGGAGCACCTCCGCGAGCTGATCAAGCGGTATCTGAAGCTCATCAAGGAGCGGACCGGCAAGGGCTTCCCGCAGGATCCCTTCGAGCAGCTGATGGGCGCCGTGGGCGCGGTGTTCGGCAGCTGGATGAACGAGCGGGCGATCATCTATCGCCGCAAGTACAAGATCCCCGACGAATGGGGCACGGCCGTCAACGTGCAGAGCATGGTGTTCGGCAACATGGGCGACGACTGCGCCACCGGCGTGGCCTTCACCCG
>JBJTIE010000132.1:0-13859 GCA_046094845.1 Planctomycetaceae bacterium
ACGGTCGTCACGCGGCCGAGCATCCGCCGTGCGAGCCAGGCGACGCGGCCGTAGCCCGCCGCGCTTCGCTCGCTCATTCGGCCGTTGGCGACGACCACGGGGATGCCGCGGCGGGCGGCCCGCGCGAGCAGTGTCGGCCAGAGTTCCAACTCACCGAGCACGATCAGGTCGGGCCGCACCCGGTCGAGCACGCGATCCACCGCCCAGGTGAAATCGAGCGGGCAGGGGAACGTGCGATTGGGGCCGAAGCGTTTTGCGGCCAGCTCGAGACCGGTGGTCGTACTCGACGAGATGACGCAGTCGATGCTCCGGCCGGCTGCGTCGGCCTGCGCTCGCAGCTCGGCCGCGAGGGCGGAGAGCAGCTGCACCTCGCCCACGCTCACGCCGTGCAGCCAGATCCGCGACGTATCGGCCGCGGGAGCCGGTGGCGGTGCGATGCTCCCCGTCAACCGCGTCCACGGCGCCGCTACTGGCCGGCCGCCAGAGAGCCTCCGCCAGGCGACCCAGGGCAGGGCCAGAAGGGCAGCCACGAGATATGCAAAGTCGAGGAGCATGGCTGGATCCCGTCCAGCGGACGAGGCTAACCCGCGGCTACGCCGCTCGACTTCCCGCAGCAGTTCTTGAACTTCCTGCCGCTGCCGCAGGGGCAGGGGTCGTTGCGGCCCACCTTCTGCGCCATGTTGCGAATTGGCTCGGGCCGGGCCTGCTCGCCTCGGCTGGGCTCGGGCAGGGACGCGTCGCCGCCCGCAGCCGGCTGCGCCGCGGCCGTCATGCCGGCGGCCGAGGCGTCGGCATGGATCGCAGCGGTCTCGCGGAACGTGCTTCGCAGGGCGTCGTCCTCCACCTGCTCGATTCGGTAGGCGATGTCGACGACCCGCTCGTCGATCGCCTTCCACATGAGGTCGAATGTCCTCATACCCTCCCGCTTGTACTCCACCTTCGGGTCGACCTGGGCATAGCCACGGAGGCCGACGCTCGACCGGAGATGATCCATCGCGAGGAGGTGGTCCTTCCAGGCGTTGTCGAGGATCTGCAGGAGCACGGCCCGCTCCATCCGCTTCATCTCCGGCCGCGGATCATCACCCCGCTCGTGACGGCGGCGGCTGGCGGCGGAGAGGGCGGTGCGCAACTGGCCGAGGTCGGTGCTGCCGAGGTCGGCATCTTGGAGATTCGGGTCGAATCGCTCGCGGGCCCAGCCCAGGAGCCCCTCGCGGTCGATGCCACGGCTCCCGTCGGGCAACCGCACGCTGAAGTGCGAGATGCCGACGAGCACCGGATATTCGATCTCGCGGTGCTCGTAGACCTCGCGGGCCACCCGCCGCACGATCTGCTTGGCCGCCTCGGTGTCGGTGCCCGCCGCCTTGAGGGCGGCGATCTCCTGCTGGCCGAGCTGGATGCCGAACCGCCACTCCGTCCAGCCGCAGGCGCTGGCGATGCCGAAGTCGGAGGCCAGGAAGCGGGCCCCTTCGGCAAGATCGATCCGGTGGATCGCCTCGCGGGCCTTGTCCTGCAGAAATTCCGCCACGCCGTCGCGGCCCACCCGCTTGAGATCGCGGTCGTTCACCGACAGCTTCCAGCGGGCATTGGCGAACGTGGCCAGGGCCGACCAGTTCCACTCGCTCTCGTCCTCGCCGGGCGGCAGGTTCTCCTCGACTGCCTCGTAGATCATCCCCTCCGACTGTCGCACCGCCTCGTCCACCGCCCGCCGCTCGGCCTCCTCCGGCGTCATGCCGCGGAAGTCGTTGCCCTCCAGCTCGCACGACAGCTGGCCTGAGGCCCACGTCGCGTAGGACTGCGGGCCGTAGTCCTTGTCGAGGAACGTGCCGATGTGCTGGTCGATCTGGCGATCGACCATCTCCAGGATCATTTCCCGGCAGTCGGCGTCGCCGTCGGTGTAGTCGAGGATCTTCTGCCGGAAGCCGTAGACCCGCTTCCGCTGCTCGTCCATCACCTCGTCGTATTCGAGGAGGTTTTTGCGGATCTCGAAGTTGCGTTCTTCGACCTTCTTCTGGGCGGCCTCGACCCGGCGGGTCACCATCCGGCTCTCGATCGCCTCGCCGTCCTGCATGCCGAGCCGGGTGAGCACGTTCTTCACCCACTCGCCGGCGAAGATCCGCATCAGGTCGTCTTCGAGCGAGAGGAAGAACCGGCTGGAGCCGGGATCCCCCTGTCGGCCGCAGCGGCCGCGCAGCTGCAGGTCGATCCGGCGGGCCTCGTGCCGCTCCGTGCCGATGATCTGCAGGCCGCCCATCTCGCGGACGAGTTCTCCCTCGGCCTTCATGTTCTCGCGGGTCGAGATCTCCTTGACGAGCGCGTCCCACTCATCCTTGGGCACGTCGAGGCGCGTGGGATACGTGTTCTGGAGCGTCGCCCAGGCGAGCGTGTCGGGATTGCCGCCGAGGATGATGTCGGTGCCGCGGCCGGCCATGTTGGTGGCGATCGTCACGGCGCCGAGCCGCCCGGCCTGGGCGATGATCTCGGCCTCCCGCTTGTGCTGCTTGGCGTTGAGCACCTGGTGGTCCACGCCCCGCTTTTCGAGCAACTCCGAGAGCCGCTCGCTCTTCTCGATCGAGACGGTGCCCACGAGCACGGGGAGCCCCTTTTTCTGAATCTCCTTGATCTTCGCCTGGGGCAGCGTCTGCTCAACCCGGTCCCCCTTGGGCACGAACGTGACGGCCTGGTCGGTTTCCGACACGATCCGGCCCGTTTTCCAGGTGCCGTCGGTGAGGGCGAGCGTGTCCCAGCGGTTGATCCGCTCCACCTCGTCGGCGACGGCGATCCACTTCTCCCGCTCCGTGCGGTAGATCACGTCGGGGTGGTTGATCCGCTTCATGCCCCGGTTGGGCGGGATCGCGATCACGTCGAGCTTGTAGATCTTCCAGAATTCGGTGGCCTCGGTCATCGCCGTGCCGGTCATGCCGCCGAGCTTCTTGTAGAGCTTGAAGAAGTTCTGGAGCGTGACGGTGGCGAGGGTCTGCGACTCCTCCTTCACCCGCACGCCTTCCTTCGCCTCGACCGCCTGGTGAAGGCCGTCGGACCACTGCCGGCCCGGCATGAGCCGCCCGGTGAACTCGTCCACGATCACCACCTCACCGCTCTGCACGACGTAGTTCACGTCCCGCTTGTAGAGGTAGTGGGCCTTGAGGGAGTTGTCGATGAGGTGCGGCCACTCCATGTTGCCGGCCGTGTAGAAGCTCTCCACGCCCGCCATCTTCTCGGCCGCCCGCACGCCCTCTTCGGTCAGGGCGACGGTGTGTTCCTTCTCCTTGACTTCGAAGTGCTGGTCGGCACGGAGCTGCCGCGCGATCTGGTCGGCCTTCGAATACTTCGTCACATCGTCGTGGGCCGGCCCCGAGATGATGAGCGGGGTGCGGGCCTCGTCCACGAGGATGTTGTCCACTTCGTCCACGATCGCGAAGTTCAGGGGCCCCTGGCTCTGCTGCACGTTCTTCGGGAAGCGGTCGTCGCCCCGGGCCGCCATCCGCATGTTGTCGCGGAGGTAGTCGAAGCCGAACTCGTTGTTCGTACCGTAGGTGATGTCGCAGGCGTAGGACTTCTGCCGCTCGCCCGACTCCATGCCCGACTGGATCGCCCCCACCGTGAGGCCGAGTCCCATGTAGAGCGAGCCCATCCACTCCATGTCACGGCGGGCGAGGTAGTCGTTGACCGTGACGACATGCACGCCCTTGCCTTCGAGCGCGTTGAGATAGGCCGGGAGCGTGGCGACGAGCGTCTTGCCCTCGCCCGTGATCATCTCGGCGATCGCGCCGGAGTGGAGCACCATCCCGCCGATCAGCTGCACGTCATAATGCCGCATGCCGAGGAACCGCCGGCCCCCCTCGCGGCAGACGGCGAACGCCTCCACGAGCAGGTCGTCGAGGGTCTCACCGGCGGCCAGCCGGCGGCGAAACTCAGCCGTCTGGGCCCGGAGTTCCGCGTCGGACATCGCCTGGTATTTCGGCTCCAGCGAGTTGATCGCCTCGACCCTCGGCTCCAGCCGCCGGATGAACCGGGCATTCGACGAGCCGAACAGGCCGGTCAGGAACCGGTCGAGGCGGGGGCCGATCCCGGCGGCACCGCTGCTCACCGTATCCCAAGCGCGTTCAAGAAGTTGCATGTGCTGACGATTCCTTTGCCGCGAATTGTCGCGGTCATGAGCCGCATGGGTCAAGGCGATCCGCAGCGGCATTCCTGCCCGCCCACGATCCCGGCCCGCGGCGGTACATTCTCGCTGCCGTGGCGGCAGTGCCGCGGAACGTCCTCCAGGGCCATGCCGGCATGCCGCCCGCCGCACACGCACCACCCGTCCGCGACCTCACCGGCCGACTGCTCTTTCTGGGCACGGGCACCAGCGTGGGCGTGCCCATGGTGGGCTGCGGCTGCCCCGCCTGCACGAGCCACGACCCACGCGACAGCCGCACCCGCACGAGCGCCGCGATCGGCCTCCCCGGCGGCACGCTGCTCATCGACACGACGCCCGACCTCCGCAGTCAACTGCTCCGTGAGCGAATCGGGATGGTCGATGCCGTGCTTTACACCCACGACCACGTCGATCACGTGTATGGCCTCGACGACGTTCGCCCGCTCTGCTTCCGCTCGGGCAGGGCGATCCCGGTGTATTGCGAGGAACGGGTCGAGGCGCGGATCCGCCGGGCCTTCGACTACGCCTTCTCCGCGGCGCCGCCCCCCGGCGGAGGCGTGCCGAAGCTCACGTTCGAGCGGATCGACACCACGCCGTTCGACCTGCTCGGCTGCCGGATCGTGCCGCTGCGGCTGCGTCATGGCACGTTCGACGTGCTCGGGTTTCGGTTTGGCGACGTTGCCTACTGCACCGACACGAACGGCATTCCCGACGAGACCTGGCCGCTGCTCGCGAGCCTCGACACGCTCGTCCTCGACTGCCTGCGACCGAGCCGCCACCCGACCCACTTCTCGCTCGACGAGGCCGTGGCGGTGGCCGAGAGCGTGGGAGCCCGCCGCACGCTGTTCGTGCACATGTCGCACGACGTGGTGCACGCCGAGGTGGCGGCCCGACTGCCGGCGGGTATCGAACTGGCCTACGACGGTCTCGAGATCCCGCTCGTGTGACGAACCGTAGTCCGCACACTCCTTCCGGCCGTAGTCCGCATGCTCCGCATGTGGCCCACGGTCTGAAGACCGCAGACCCATCTATCTCTCCGCGGGTTGACCTCCTAAGGTGTGGGTTCGGGGCTGCCCATGCCCCGTCGCCGGACGCTCGCTGCGGACATCCTGTCCTTCGCTCGCTCGATGCTGACTGCGCTTCGGCATCCTGCCTGCGCTGGTCAGCACACGCCGGCGACGGGGCACGGGCAGCCCCTCACGGCGTATTGACAGCAAGAGAAGGGGAGCTGGTTTACATCAACGGGCGTGGGTTCGGGGCAACGGGTGTGCGGAGCCGCAGGGAGTTGGCGATCACGGAGAGCGAACTCAGGCTCATCGCGGCGGCGGCGAGCATCGGGCTCGTGACGTGGCCAAGGAGAGGATAGAGAGCGCCGGCGGCGACAGGGATCGCGATCGCGTTGTAGATGAATGCGAGAAACAGGTTCTGCCGGACGGTGCGCATCGTCTCGCGGGCGAGCGTGACGGCCCGCGGCACGGCCGTGAGGCCGCCGGAGAGCAGCGTGATGTCGGCCGTTTCGAGGGCCACGTCGGCGCCGCTGCCCATTGCGATGCCGACGTCGGCGGCGGCGAGGGCAGGGGCGTCGTTGATGCCGTCGCCGACGAAGGCGACCGTCGCCTGCGGATGAGCAGCGCGGAGTTCCGCCCGCAGTTCAGCCACGCGGGCCGTCTTGCCCTGTGGAGTCAGGCCGCCGGCTGCGCCGCGGATGCCAACGAGATCCGCCACATGCCGCACAGCCGCTGGTGCGTCGCCGGAGAGCACCTCCAGGCCGAGGCCGTCTACAGTGAGCCCCGCGATCACATCAGCCGACTCGGGCCGCGGCGGGTCGGCAATCGCGAACCAGGCGGCGAGCTGTCCATCGACGGCCGTGGCCACGAGCGTTGCGCCGCCGTCTCGAGCCGTGGCGAGCAGGCCTGCCAGAGGTGGCACTTCGATGCCGCGATCCCGCAGGAGTGCATCGCTCCCCGCCATGATCTCGTGCCCCTGCACCCAGCCCCTCACGCCGCGGCCGATGCTCGCCGTCACGCCTTCGCAGGCGAGCGTCCCGATGCCAGCGTCCGCGGCCGCTCGCGCAAACGCCTTTGCCAGGCTGTGCTCGCTGGCAGCTTCCACCGCTGCAGTGAGTTGCAGCAGCGAGCGGCCGGGCTCAATGGCGAAGTCGAGCGGTTCGCCAATGGCATTCGCTGCCGCCACGATCCGGGGCTGGCCCTGCGTGATCGTGCCCGTCTTGTCGAAGAGCAGTATGCGGGCTCTCGCGAGATTTTCCATCGCTTCTGCCGATCGCACAAGGATGCCGCTCCGGGCGCCTTTGCCGATCGCCACCGTCATCGCCAGGGGCGTGGCGAGGCCGAGGGCGCAGGGGCAGGCGATAACGAGCACGCTCACGGCGGAGAGGAGGCCATGGGCGAACCGCGGCTGCGGGCCGAATGTCGCCCAGGCGAGCAACGTCAGTGCGGCGATCACGAGCACGGCGGGCACGAACACGGCGGCAATCCGATCGGCGAGCTGCTCGATCGGAGCCCGCTGCTCGTGGGCCTCGCGAACGAGCCTGGTGATCCGGGCCACGAGTGAGTCCGCAGCGACCGTCTCGGCTGTCACGACGATCGATCCGGTGCCGTTGATCGCACCACCGAGCACGCGGTCGCCCACGCCGCGGTCGACCGGCAGCGGCTCCCCCGTCAGCAGCGACTCATCGCACGTGGTCGCGCCTTCTGTCACGATCGCGTCGGTCGGAATACGTCCGCCGGGTTTCACCCGCACGAGGTCGCCGACGCGAACCGCCGCGAGCGGGATCGTCTCCACCCGGCCTGTCGTGCCGATCAGCCGCTCGGCGGTGGGCGGGGCGAGATCCATGAGGACGCGGATGGCGGACGACGTGCTCCGGCGAGCCCGGGTTTCGAGGAGTTGGCCGAGGAGCACGAGCACGACGATCGTGCCGGCCGACTCGAAGAACACCTCGACGCTCCCGTCTGCCCGGCAGAAGGCGGCGGGAAACAGACTCGGCGCGATCGTGGCAACGACACTCACGCCCCAGGCCACGAGCACGCCGAGCGCGATCAGCGAAAACATCGTGGGCCGACCGCGGCGGAAGCCGGCGCTGCCACCGGCGAGGATCGGCCAGCCGCCCCAGAACACGATCGGCGTCGCAAGGGCGAGCTGCAGCCAGTTGCCGAGCCGGCCCGAGAGCCCCGTGGCGTCGAACCAGTTCGCCACGGCATGGCCGCCGAGCCACGCCGGCAGCATGTGCCCCGCCATGCCTCCCATCGCCACGGCGAGCAGGAGGACGGCGAGCCCCGCGCAGACGGCCAGCCGCCGCAGCTCATGCGTCTGCGGCGGCTCCTCGCGGGCGCAGCAGGGCTTCGGTGCGGCCGTGGCCGGCGGCTCGGGCTCGGGCTGAATCACTGGAAGCTGCAGCATCACGGCCATCTTACGGCGTACAGGCTGAAGAGCAGCGGAATGTGGGAAGCAGGTCGGGGGTCGCGCGCAGCCGCCGGTGAATCGTGCGGACCAAGCAGCCGTCCATCCCGAACGAGCAGTGAACTCGCACGATCCGCCGGCGGCGAGCACGTGCCCCCGACCGGCGACGTGGGCAAGCACGGTTCGAAACCAGCATGCGGATTACGGGAGGCAGTCCGAGAGCGCGGCCAGCCGTTCGAGCAGCTGTCCGGCGCGGCCGGAGTCGATCGCGGTGGCGGCCAGCGCGGCTGCGGACTGCGGGTCGGCCGCTCGCCCCGCCGCCCAGAGCACGGCGGCGGCATTGAGCACCACCACGTCGCGGCGCGGGCTCCGCTCGCCGGCGAGCACGCCGCGGATCGCCTGGCCGCTCTCGGCGGGCCCTGCCACCTCGAGGTCGGCAAGCCGCGGAGCCGGCAGCGTCGCGAGCCCGAAGTCCTCCGGCGTCCAGCAGAACCGCGTCATCGCGGTCGGCGTCACGTCGATCACGTCGGTGGGGCCGAAGAGACTCACTTCGTCGAACGCCGGTCCACTCGCGTCGCTCCCCACGTGGCCCGACACGATGACGGCGCGCCGGGCGCCGAGCATGCGGGCCGCCTCCGCCATCGGCTCCCGCGCGGCCGGGCGGCCCACGCCGATCACCTGCACGCTGGCGCCGGCGGGATTGCAGAGCGGACCCACGAGATTGAACACCGTGGGCCGGCCGAGCGACCGCCGCAACGGGCCGACGTGGGCCATCGCCGGATGATGGAGCGGTGCGAGGCAGAAGCAGATCCCCAGCTCCGCGAGGCAGCGGGCCTCGATTGCGGCGCCGGCATCGATTCGCACGCCGAGCGACTCCAGCACGTCGGCCGAGCCGGTCTTGCTCGACACGGCCCGGTTGCCGTGCTTCGCCACCGGCTGGCCGGCGGCCGCGACGATGATGGCCGCGGCGGTGGAGATATTGAACGAGCCCGAGCCGTCGCCGCCGGTGCCGCAGGTGTCGGCCACGAGACCGGCGGCCGTGATCGGCAGCATCCGGGCCCGGAGAGCCGCGGCGACACCGGCGATTTCTGCCGCCGACTCGCCCACGTCGGCGAGCGCCACGAGCCACCGGCCGAAGGCGTCGAGATCGACGTCCCCCGCGAGCACCCCGGCTACGAGTCCTGCGACGTCGGCTCGAGGTCGGCGTCGCCCCACGCGGAGGTCTGCCGCCCAGGCATCGGCGTCAAAAGGCGGATCAGAGTCGGTCATGGTGTCGAGTGGGGGTGGGGACGGCGGCAGGCCAGGGGGCGCCGCGCGGATGCCTGCTGCGCACCGTTTCGGATACATTTCTGCGGGAGCTGCCGCCGGAGCGGTCAGCCTACCCTCGATTCGAGTTCTTCGGGAGCGATGTCGCCTGTGCCCCCCATCCCCACGCCCCGCAAGGTCATCCTCGACGTCGATCCCGGCATCGACGACGCCGTCGCCCTGACGATGGCGCTGTTTGACCCGCGGCTGGAGGTCGTGGCCGTGACGGCCGTAGGGGGCAACGTGGGGGCGGACGAGGCCACCGCGAATCTCCAGGCGGTCGTGGGCTATCTCGACCCTCCGCGACTGCCGCGAATCGGCAATGCCGACGACGGCGCGGCGCTCCCCGAAAAACCCTACAGCATTCACGGCACCGACGGCCTGGGAGGCATCGAGCTGCCGCGGGTGCAGTTGCACGGCGGTCACTCCGCGGAAAAGGTGATCTGGGAGTGTCTCAAGGCGCATCCGCGTGAGATCACGATCGTGGCCCTCGGCCCGCTGACGAACATTTCCCGCGTGCTCAAGCGTGATCCATCGATCGCGGAACTGATCGGCGATCTCGTGATCTGCGGTGGCACGGTGCATGCTTCGGGCAACGCGACGCCGACGGCCGACTTCAACTTCTATTGCGATCCCGCCGCGGCGCGGCACGTGATTCGCGAGCCGCTCACGAAGACGCTCGTGCCTCTGGAAACGACGGCCCAGGTGCTCCTTGGCTTCGAGCTGCTCGGCGAGCTGCCCGATGAGTTTTCGCGGGCGGGCAAGGCCGTCCGGGGGATGCTCGGCCACGCCTTCCGGGCGCAGCGGCAGATCCTCGGCCGCGAGGGCATCTGCCTGCACGACGTCGTGGCCCTCGTGGCCGTGACGAATCCCGAACTCTTCGAACGCACGACCGTCGCGGCCGACGTCGAGACCCAGGGCGAGCTCACCGCAGGCACGCTCGTGATCGATCGGCGCCAGATCCGGCAGTGGCGGCCCAATGCCGACCTGCTCGTCGGCTGCGACGCCGCCGCGGTGCAGGACTGCATCCTGCGGTCCCTCCGAACCGCCGCCGACGCGACGTGAGCGAGACGTTGCAAGCGGATGCACAACTCCAACGCCGTGAGGGGCTGCCCATGCCCCGAAGCCGGCGTTGCTGACCAGCGCAGGCAGGATGCCGAGAGCGCAGTCAGCATCGAGCGAGCGAAGGCATGGATGCCGTAGCGAGCGTCCGGCTCTCGGGGCGTGGGCAGCCCCGAACTCACGCCACAGGAGGTCGGCCCGCTGCGGCATAGAAGGGTCTACGGCATTCGTACCATGGGCCGCACACGGAGTGTGCGGACTACGGTTGGCGATTGTGTGACTTACGGCTCGAACTCGCGGCGACTCGCCACGGTGAGCCGCAGCGGCAGGCGGGAACGATCGCGGAAGATCACGACCTCGACCTCTGAATCGACCGGCGTGGTGCTCACGAGGCTCATGAGATGGTCGTCGTCGTCGACGGGCCGGCCGCCGAACTCGAGCACGACGTCGTCGAGCCGGATGCCGGCGAGCTCGGCGGGGGCGCCACGGGTGACCGCCTCAACGCGGGCGCCCACCGGTCGCACCATGCCCAGGCGATGGGCATCCTGCTGCGTGAAGTCACGATCGAGCGAGACGCCCAGATAGGCCCGCGCCACCGAGCCCTGCTCGACGAGCTGGCGGGCCACGAACGACACCATCGGGATCGGGATCGCGAAGCCCACGCCCTCGCTGCCGCCGGAGCTGCTGGCGATCGCGGTGTTGAGGCCGACGACTTCACCCCGCAGGTTGATGAGCGGGCCGCCGCTGTTGCCGGGATTGATGGCGGCGTCGGTCTGGATGAAGTCTTGGAATTTCACGGCGCCTTCGCCGAGCTCGAGATCTCGGCGGCCCTTGGCCGACACGATCCCGAGCGTGAGCGAGTGGGAGAGGCCGAACGGGCTGCCGATGGCGATCACCGTGTCGCCGATGTCGATGTCGTCCGTCTCGGCCAGCCGCGCCGTCTCGAGGTCGGCCCCTTCGATTTCCATGACGGCCAGATCGGTTCCCGCGTCCGACCAGAGCCGGCGCGGACGGATTTCGCGGCCATCGGCGAGCACGATGCCGATGTCGTCGAGTTCCGACCGCACCACGACGTGGCGGTTGGTGAGCACGACGGTGCGGCCGGCAATCTCGCAGATCACCCCGGAGCCCGTCTCCTCCTCGGTGGTCTTGCCGTTTCGCGGCTTCAGCAGCGGCTTGCGGGCGTGGAGATGGACGACCGTGGGCTTGACCAGTTGGGCGAGGCGTCGCAGCTGTCGCCCCTGTTGCTCGAGGTGCTCGGCATCACTGGCCGCCTGTGCGTAGAGCCGCTCGCGTTCCGCCGCCGACAATCGGGCCGGCCGCATCGGATCGACGCGGTCGTCGCGGCCGGCCGAGGCTTCGATCGGAGCGAGCCGCGGCTCCTCGGCAGTGAGCGGAGCACCACCACCGGTCGCCAGTGCGGCACAGGCGGCGAGCCAGCGGAGACCAAGGCCGATGGGCCGACGTGAGGCTGGCATGATAAACCTTCAAGGGGCGGGCGGCCCGGGGGGGCTGCCCGCTCCCGAAGCATAGCACGCGCGGCCGACGGCCGGCCGCGCGGGCCGCCTACAGTTCGAGTTCGCCGCCGACGGCCTCTTCGCTCCGCTCCTCCACCTCGCGGCGGATGCCTCCCGACCGCTCCGACTCCCGCTGGCAGTCGATGCACATCGTGGCGTAGGGCAGGGCGTGGAGCCGCACCATCGGGATCTTCCCGCTGCAGACCTCGCACAGGCCGTACTTGCCGACCTTCATCCGGTCGAGCGCGTTCTCGATGTGGGCGAGCTCGCGGCTCTCCACCTCTGCCAACTGCGAGCTGATCTCGTCCTGGGCGGAATCGTAGGCGGCGTCGATGACGTCGCCGGGTGACTCGCTGCGGAGTTCCTTCAGCAGGGTGAGGTCACCGGCCAACGCGCTCCGCAGGGCATCCCGCCGCCGCACGAGGATCGCCCGGAGATTCAGCAGTGATTCTTTGCGTGCCATGGTTGCTACTCCCCTGGTGCGCTGATCGACACGCGTCCCAGCCTCCCGGTGCAACAGTCCAGGAAAGGCTGGGTCGCTCCGAATCCTACGCAGGCGAGGAAAAGATGGTTCACCCCGCCCTCTCTTTCGGCGCCGGATGCGCGGAAAATGCACTGAAAACAGGCGGCGACAGGCCGCGGGGTTCAGGCAGTCTGTATGGCCTCGTCGGCGAGCCGGGCCAGCTCGGCCCAGACGGCCTCCACGTGCCGCCGGGCCGTAAGGGCCGCCCCGACGGCCAGACGGAGGGTGAATCTGTTCCCCACGCAGGCATGGGTGAGAAAGGCGGTCCCGCCTTCGTTGAGCCGGTCCAGCAGCCTGCGGGACGCGGCGTCTCCGGCCCGCAGCCCGAAGCAGACCAGGCTCAAGGACGGCGGGGCGAGCAGCTCGAACCGCGGGTCAGCCGCCACCCACGAGACGAACTCCCCCGCCCAGGCGACGTGCGACCGGATCCGACCGCGGATCGCCTCGGCTCCGAGCATCCGCAGGGTGAGCCAGAGCTTGAGCGCGCGGAACCGGCGGCCGAGCGGCACCTGCCATTCGGCGTAGTCGATCACGCCGCCACTATCGGTCGCGGCGTTGCGGAGATAGTCGGGACGAGTGGCGAGGGCCTGCACGAGCGACGTGCGGTCGGCGACCCAGAGCGCATGGCAGTCGAAATTGACGAGGAGCCACTTGTGAGGATTGAAGCTCCAACTGTCGGCGGCCTCCGCGCCGGCCACGAGCGGCGGCCGTAATTCGGGGCAGAGGGCGGCCGCACCGGCCCAGGCGGCATCGACGTGCAGCCAGGCGCCGTGCCGCGCCGCGACCGCGGCGATCTCCGGCACCGGATCGATCGCCCCCGCTGCCGTGGTGCCCACGGTCGCACAGACGAAGCACGGCATGCGGCCCGCGGCCACATCGGCATCCATCGCTGCGGCGAGCGCGGTCGGATCCATGCGGCCGTGTGAATCAACGGCGATCCGCCGCGCCCACGCGCTGCCGAGGCCCGCGATTCGCGCCCCCTTGTCGAAGCTCGAATGGGCGGCGGCGCTCGCGTAGGCGACGAGCGGCCGATCGCCCTGCGACAGGCCATGGTGATTGCTCTGCAGGCGAGTGGCCCGTTCCCGGGCGGCGACGAGTGCACAGAGCAGGCCGCTCGAGGCGGAGTCGTGAATCACGCCGCCCCCCGTGCCGCTCGATGCGAAGCGGTCTGGGAGGCCGAGCAGCTCGCGCAGCCAGTCGAGCACATGCGTCTCGAGTTCGGTGCAGGCCGGCGACGTGCTCCAGAGCATGCCCTGCACGCCGAGGCCGGCCGCGAGCAGTTCGCCGAGGATCGACGGCCCGCTCGCACTCGCCGGAAAGTAGGCGAAGAATGCCGGGTGCTGCCAGTGCGTGAGCCCCGGCACGATCACGCGGTCGAGATCGGCAAGCACGGCCGCCAGCGGCTCGGGCTCGCACGGGGCGTGCGGCGGCAGCTGTGCCCGCACGTCGCCGGGCGCGACCTGCGACCGCACGGGCCGCGGTTCCAGCGTCTGCCAGTAGTCGGCGATCCAATCGACGGCGGCCCGCGCCTCGCGACGAAACCGCTCGGGATCAAAGGCCGGCGTCAGCATGTGACGCATCGTAGCGAGGGCCTCCGGCCGCAACCACACCCGCGATTCGCTCGCACCGTAGTCCGCACCCGTAGTCCGCATGCTCCGCATGCTCCGCATGCGGCCCACGGTCTGAATACCGCAGGCCCTTCTATTCCTCAGCGGGTCAACCTCCTGGAGCGTGGGTTCGGGGCTGCCCGTGCCCCGTCGCCGGACGCTCGCTACGGCATCCATGCCTTCGCTCGCTCGATGCTGACTGCGCTTCGGCATCCGGCCTTCGCGGGTCTGCAACGCCGGCGGGGGGGCACGGGCAGCCCCTCACGGCGTTTTGGTTCGCGCCGTAG
>JBJTIE010000133.1:0-3813 GCA_046094845.1 Planctomycetaceae bacterium
AACGGCGCCGTCACGTTCGCCAAGACGCTCAATGGCGACTCCACGCTCGCCGTCAACACGGCGGGCGTCACCACGTTCGGCGGCGCGGTCGGCAATGTCACCGCGCTCAAGAGCCTCACCACCGACGCCGCCGGCACGACACGAATCAGCGGCGGCCTCATCAAGACCACTGGCCTCGCCGGCCAGGTCTACGGCGATGCCGTCATTCTCGTTACCGACACAACGCTCGACGCCGGTGCGGGTGCGGTCACGTTCGCCGCCGCAGTCAACGGCCCCGGCAGCCTCACGGTAAACACGACGGGTGTCACGACCTTCACGGCCGCCGTGGGCGGCGACACGCCGCTCGCCGCCATCACCACGAATGCCAACGGCACCACCACGATCAACGGCGGCTCCGTCCGCACGCTGGGCACGCAGTCGTGGCTCGACGACGTGGTGATGTCGATCGACACGCTGTTCCACTCAGCGAACGGCGCAATCGAGGGCGGCCCGGCGAACACGTTCTCCGCCCCGGGCCGTGCGGTGACGTTCAATGCAGCCGCCGGCATCGGGGGTGGCAACCCGCTGCGGATCGCGGCGGGCAGCGTCGTCGCCGCCGTCTCCGGACAGACCGGCGGCATCACGCTGACGGGCGTGGGCGACCTGGTGATCGGCGCCGGTGGCCTGTCGGCGGCCGGCCCGATCACACTCGATGCGAGCGGCGCGATCCGCGTGCCGACCGGCGGGACGATCGCCAACGGCCCAGTGACCGCCACGAAGCCGATCCACTGGTCCGTCACCACCACGGTGAACAGCGGCGCTGGTTCGCTGCAGCAGGTGCTCGCCAACGCGCACGCTGTCGGCAACGCCAATGCCGCCGGCCGCGACGCTGTGATCCTGTTCAGCGGCCTGCCGAACCCGGCCGTTTTCGTGCTCCAGGCGCAGCTGCCGACGATCGCGGCCGATGTGGCCATCGACGGCAGCGGAGCGGGCATCGTCATCGACGGCAACCGTGTCGTGCAGCACGGCCTGACCTATGGCCCACAGGCCGCCGGCAGCCTGCTCAAGGGCGTCACGCTCGCGAACTTCAGCCACTTCGGCGTCCAGCTGCTCAACGCCCAGGGCGTCACCGTCGACGGCGTCACCGTGCGAAGCGTCAACACCGAAACTTCGATGGGCCTGTACGCCACCGGCAACCTCGCGGGCACGAAGGTTCTGAGCAGCACGTTCTCCGGCGGACTCCGCGGCGCCCTGCTGGACAACGCCCGGGATCTCGTGTTCGGAGAGATCGGGAGGGGTAACGTCTTGTCCAACAACCAGGCAGCCCCCACGAATCCCGCTTTCGCAGGCACCGGCATCCGCGCCCAGGGCATGCTGACGGGCACCGTGGTGTCCGGCAACACGTTCACCGGCAACAACTACGGCTTCGCCTTCATCGGGGCCAATAACCTGCGACTGGACCGGAACACATTCACCCGCAACAGCGTGGCGGGCATCTACATCGAGGCCGACAGTCGCGGCAGTACGCAGACGGGCAGCGTATTCGGCACCGCCAAGCCGGATCGAAACAAGGTGAACGTCGTCCGGGCCAAGAAATCAACGTTCGGCGGCCCCGCGGTCGTGACGGTCGCACAGACTCAACCGGTGGTCAATCAGAAGAAGCGATAGTGAACCAGCCGGCCTCGATCTGGCCGGCGAGCAGAGGAACCCATGAGTACGTTTTGGAACAGCCTGGATCGTCGTCGCCATGCCCGTCGCGGGAGGCCTGTCCATGGCCGCCGCAGGCTCCAGGCAGCGGGCCGGATGCACGTCGAGCCGCTCGAGTCACGGGCGCTGCTGGCGGTCACGCTCGGCGATCCGATCCTCTCTGACACGGTCGAGATCGACAACAACGTCATCGTGCAGGATGGAAGCCGCTCGATCACCGCCACGGGCGGCGACTCGAGCGATGGCCACGTGCAGATCTTCGGCAACAGCCGCGGCCGGATCGACGGCACCGTCGGACAGTCCGACGAAGACCTGTCGATCCTCGCCGACACCTTCATCACCGTCACCGGGGCGATCGGAGCGACGCAGCGGATCGACGATCTGACGCTGACGAGCGAAACGGCACGGCCGGTGAGCCTGCAGCAGGCCGTCTCATTGACGGGAGACCTGCTCGTCACCAAGGCGGGCACCTTCACGATCGGCAGCACCGTCGACATCGATGGCAACCTGACCATCGACGCCGCCACCACCGTCATGTTCTCGGGGAACGTCAACGTGGACGGGAACCTGACGATCACCGACGCCAGTAGCGTCATCTTCGCAGGGACGCTGACGGTCGGCGGGCAGCTGACGATCTCGAACGTGACCGGCTCGACCCGGTTCGCCGGCGACGTGAGTGTCGGCGCCGCCGCGATCACGAGCACGAACCTCGTTCAGGTGCAGGCCGGCTTCACCTCCACGGGCGCCGCCGGCGACGGCGACGTGACGTTCACCACCGATCAGATCGGCTTTGCGACCGGCACGCTCGCGTCGTCCGCCGCCTCCGAGGGCAGTCCTTCGGCCACGCTCATCGTGAAGCCGCGGACGGTCGGCCGTGACCTCACGATCGCCTCGCCGCCGGGCATCCCCAGCGGCCTGAACATCACCGACGCCGACTTGTTCGCCATCCAGTCCGGCTGGAAGCGGGTCGTGTTCGGCGACGAGGCCAACGGCACGGGGGCCGTGAAGGTGGGCTCGATCGGTTCGCAGTACGGCGGCTTCTCGCAACTCCTCAACACCACCACGATCGTCGGTGGAACGATCCAGGTGGTCCAACCGGTGGATGCGACGAGCCTCGCCGACTATCTCGAACTCATCGCCCGCGGCACCGGCAGCCCCGGCAGTGGCTCCGTGACTATCGATGCTCCGATCAACCAGACGGCCGAGGAACGAAACGACTGGATCCGCCTCACGTCCGCGGGCAGCATCGCCATCAACGCCCCGATCTGGTCGGCCCAGACCGTGTCGCTCACGACCACCGCCGACGGCGCGATCTCGCAGGGTGGATCGGCCGCCGCCATCAGCGCCACAAAACTCGCCGTCAAGGCCACCGGCGGCGTGACGCTCGCGGATTCCGGCAACGCCGTGAGCGTCGTGGCGTTCGAGACCAGCGACGACACGGCCATGTTCCGCGAGGACTCCGGTTATGCCATCGGCGAGATCGTGACCACCGACTCCGCGCGGGACGTGCCCGAGAGCGTCTCCGTCACGGGCATCAAGACCGGCACGGCGACGGTGCGGCTGGTCACGGTATCCGGTGCGACCGCTTCCTCTGTCACGCAGACGCAGCCGATCCTGGGCGGCGCGCTCGGCCTGGAGGGCACCGGCACGGACTGGACGCTCACCCACGCCTCCAACGACCTCGTCGGCGTCCTCGCCGCCAGCACCGGATCGGTGGCGTTCCGGGACGTGGATGATCTCACGATCGGCACGGTGGCCGCCGTCTCGCCACAGTCCGCGATCTCCGGGATCACCGTCGCGCGGACGCTCGCCGTCACGGCCGGCACGTCGCTCGCGATCACTGCAGCCGGCGATATTGTCTCCTCTGCCACGTCAGGAATGGCGGTCAACCTGTCGGCACCCGCGGGCATCGCCACGGCGGGCGACGTCACGACGGCCGGCGGCGACGTCGGGTTCAATCACGCCACCACGCTCACGGGCGACGTGACGATCGACGTCGAGGACGGTGCGAACACGGGCACAGCCCGGTTCCTGTCCACGGTGAACGCCACCGCCGCCGGCCAGCAGGCGTTGGCGATCACCGGCAAGCTGAACGCGGGCGACTCCATCGGCGCGACGACGGCCCTG